>CALLAU010000007.1 GCA_938002015.1 uncultured Bdellovibrionales bacterium | reverse complement strand
TCCCTATCAGCACTACCTTTATCAATTAAACTTTGAACTAAGTTCGGATGTCCCCTCCAGTGATCCTTTGATAAAACATACTCTGCTATTTCCCTATCAGCACTACCTTTATCAATTAAACTTTGAACTAAGTTCGGATGTCCCCTCCAGTGATCCTTTGATAAAACATACTCTGCTATTTCCCTATCAACATTACCCTTATCAATTAGACTTTGAACCCATTCAGGATGACCTTTCCAGTACTCCTTTGATAAAACATACTCTGCTATTTCGCTATCAGCATCACCTTTATCAATTAGACTTTGAGCCCACCTTGGGTGATCTTTCCAGTGCTCCTTTGATAAAACATGCCTCGCTATTTCCTTATCAGCACTACCTCTATTAATTATAATTTGCACCCATTCTGGATGATCTCTCCAGTGATCCTTTGATAAAACATACTCTGCTATTACCCTATCCACCGCGCCTTTATCAATTAAAGCTTCAACCCACTCAGGGTGATCTCGCCAGTGCTCTTTTGATAAAACGTACCGGGCTATTTCCTTATCCACAGGGCCTTTTTGAATTAACGCCTCTATCCACTCTTCCTTTAACTGATCTTGATTGGACCCTAAAAAATCAGCAATAATCTTTCTAAAATAATTTTGTGAATCCTGGACAACGAGATTAAGAATAACATCAAATGACTCAGCTTCTTCAAGAGCACTAAAGTCAAAAGGTTCTGGGAAATCTTTTGCGATAAAGAAATGATCTCTTAAAAAGGATTTTGCTTCATTCAAGTCATCAAAAGTTGTTCTATTAAATTTTCTTAAGAGCTTTTCCTTTAGCCCTTTATCACTTTCTGAAATTGAATTTGACATGACTAGTTTTAAAAAATTAACCATTGAGATATTTAAATTTTCTTGGATAAGTTCTAAAGCTGCTTTGTTTTTAACAACAATAAAATCATCTTTATAAATAAAATCTTTACCTTCGCTTGCATTAGGATTTAACTTAAACCTAATTGTTAGATTCGTCCCTCGAGCGCCTTTTACACCAAGCCTTGTATAAAAACCATCACCAAGCATTGCAGCTTCACCACTAACACTATCTCTTGAAATAAAAGCATTTGCAGCACCATGAGAGGAGCGCGTGATATTCTCATAGGCTTCAAAAGAATTCGTCTCATGCGCTACAACTATTTCTCCATCTTCATTTATGTGGCCTTTAAAAATCTCTGCCGCTGTCTTACCATTTCCTTCACCAAGAGGATTTGTTCTTAAAGGCTCCTTATTCATCCACCACGAAAGACTTTCAACCGAACTAATTCGATTGCCATCCATTTCAATCAAGCGCTTTCTTAAACCTGTCTCCTCTAACAAATTCCACGCATACTCTGAATCCGGCGCGTTAAGTAAAACTTTCTTTCCAAATTCCTCTAATTTGTGCTTCACGTAAGAATTATTTTTAACCTCATCCCAGTTTGTTCCTTCAACAATTCTTTTTATAATTTCTAAATCACCTTCTGCTTCATCAACTTCATACTGCGCTAACTTTGCAAGATACCTAATCGCTGCAAAAACTGGTGGATTCTTGCCTTCTTTAAAACGCGATGTAGTTTTATGACTATCAGAAAATAAAAATTTAATTCTTCCTGCAGCCACATCATTTAAGAATCTTGAGTCAGGATTCTCCCAATCAAAAAGATCTCTAAAAACAATCTCACCTGGATTAGAGTTAACCGCAACCATTCCAGTTGAGTTTGTATCAGTGTGCTGGTTTAAAAAATCGGGGTTATCAAGAAGTGGTAATTTGTCGCCAATCTCTGCTCTTAAAAGCCTAACTTCCCAGGCCTCTTTACTGCCAACAAAATGTGGGTATTCTTTTTTTAAAATTTGCTGCAAAGCCGCTGCTTGTTCAGCAGTACCATCAACAACGATATCTAAATCTTGGTTTCCGCGATAAATGTTTGTAAAATCATAATCAAAACGCTCAGGCTGATACTTTTCATCTCCAGCTTCGCGCTCCAGATCCCATCTTACGTAGTGAGCAAAAGCTGAAGCCGTACCACCAAAAAGATAAACCTTAACTCCAAGTTTATTTGCTTCTTCTTGAATGAATTTAAACTCTGGGACAAGATCTAAACGCGTTCGAGTTTCAATAGATAATTTAATAGGATCAACTTGAGCCAAAACCAAGCTTGGTAAAGATATTAAAATCAATATAATATAAAATATATTTCCCTTAACTTCTTTGTTTATCACATTTACCAAATCCATATAAACTAAAAAAGCCTCTACTTTAATATCTTCTTACACTGAAAGTTTATTTGTGGTTCTACACCTTCAAATATACTACCACTATCAACATCAAAGGTGATTTTTTTTCCGCTTACATCTTGAGAGGAAAGAATATATCTATTCACTGGATCAATTAATAAAAGTTCTATTGCGTCTTGCTGCCTAGCAGATATCACAACATCACTCTTTTCAGAACCCTCAGAGGAAGCCCCCATACCAAAAAAATTAGCACTCGCATCTGACTCTTCCACAGTAGCTCGTAAGATGATCCGCTCTACAAAAGAATCTAAATCACTAACACCAACACTTAAACCAAATTCACTTTCAAAAGAAGCAAGAGTTTGCTCAACTGTCATTTTTAAAATTTCAGCCATTTGATCAATATTAGCATTAGGAACTGGAACAACAGTTAACCTGTCAACTAAAGCTGGTACTATGCCAAAAGCTGTTTTAGAAAATGCTGACTTATCAAAACCTTTAATACCAACTTTTTGAACATAATCTTCACCCTGATTCGTCGTAAAAACAAATTGGCTAAGACTTACATCCACAACTTGAGTTGTTTTATTTCCAAAACTATTTCTATTTGAAGGCTCAACAATTCCTTCAGTTAAAATACTTAATAATGTGTCTTGAACTTTAGGGTGTGCTCTATCAATTTCATCAACTGTTATTACAGCAAACTTATTAATACTTACTATCTGGGCAATATCTGTCAAAAACCTATCAACATCATCAATACTTGAATAGTTTGCTCCTTTTAAGAGACCATAATCACGTCCCTCTACTAATTCATCGACACTATTTTTGCCGCTCATCGTAAGCGCTAAAACTTTTGAAGAGTGAGTCTTTCCACTACCAGGAGGCCCAGCAAAAAGAAGCAGCTGGCCAGGCACGGAAACACCTGAACGTCTTGGCAAGAAGTGACTGATAAGCTTTCGCTCCATAATTTCTTTAACATGCTTTAAGCCAACTACATTTTGATCAAACAGTTCATTAAAATTTTCTATTCTTTTTACAAGAGCTTCTCTAGTAAATAATGCAGGGTCAGCACCATAGAAATCTGCCGCATAACCATAAAGTTCGTTAATACTAAAAGAGGTGAGCTCTTCTCTAGAAACTCCTCTGAATTTTCTAGTAGCCATAATATGATCTAAAAGCGTAGTTGATCTTCTTGGGTTAGCGCCAACGGAGCTCATCCTCTGAGCAAGTCTAGCCAGCTCCGCTCCAACACCCTCACCTAGAGTACCACTGTAACCATGACCGATTAACCAATTATTTAAAATATTTGGCATTTTCTCAATGCTTGGCTCCGTTACTTCAATTCTTGGTCTTCGATCTCTTAAAGCTGGGTCATCACTATAAGCAATATCAAGCTCTTTTTCTGTACCCATACCTACTATTTTTAATGTTCCATCTGCCATATGAGGCTTTAAAAAATTCCAAACATCAAAATCGTTTCCAATACTCACCCCAGCACCTTTTAAAGAGTGAATTTCATCAATAACAAAGACTAAATTAGGGTAGAGTTTAGCCAATTCAATTAAAGCATATGCTCTTTTCTCAATTCTCCCAACAATTCCATCCGTTGCCGTAAAGGCTGACGCACTCAATGCAAAAAACTGTGTTTTTCTTAAATTCATTGGTATATCAGAATTCCAGAAAAACTCATGAGCAAGTGCTTTTGCTGTCCATGTTTTACCAACTCCTGGAAGACCTACTAAGTCCACACCATTGATCTCATCTTTCATTAGATTTACAGCAAAAGGCTCTACTATATGAGCTACAGAGTCAGCAATATCAAGTCTTCGCTCTCTTGCTTGAGCAATAGAAAGCTCTTGAAGAATGCCACTTAAAATATCTTTAATACCCTCTGGAGACCCTCCTGTATTAATAACTTCATCTACTTCCTCAAGCTCTATCCACTCCCTCATAATAAACTCTAAATCGCTTTCACTTATTGTATCAGTCTGATCACCAGGGTTTTGCTCTTTTAAAAGCTCAGAGGCATCAGTTACTCTTTGATTTGAAGCTAATGACTTATTCGCACTCACAGCTTCTTTAACAATTGGCATAAGGTCATTTACAAACTCTGGCTCAACAGGGGCCAAATTTAGCGAGTCCATAAGCTCCCCAGTGCTTGGATCCTTAAGTATGGCACTAGTTAATACTCCCTTACTATCAAATTTAAAACTCGACATATTATCAAAACGAAAGAAACTCGCAACTAAAGGAGATCTAACTGAAGTAAGTCCAGAGAAAACCTGCCCATGATAAATAAAGTAAAGCTGATAACCTTGTTCAGATGGGTAGCCAAAAAAATTTATACCCTTATCAGGGTCATAACTTTTAAAAGCCTGCCCTCTCCACGTTCTACCTTCTGGCCTTGTAACTTTGATTTGTAAAAACTCATGCGCGCCATAAGCATTATAAAAAGTGACATAACTGCTATCACTTTGATAAAAACTGAAGTAGCGCGTTTGGACACCCAATCTAACAGGCCATACCAAAGGGTCGGCTTGATTTAAATTAACCGATAACGGGTTAAGACCGTTAGCCCTCGCTTCTAAAATACCTTCAGCTGTACTTCGCATAAATGTATCCATATCAAAATTTGGGTCTAGAGCTGGTGGAATAGCACGAAGGACGTCCTTCTGATCTTCAGGCACATCAGTAATTTGAAGATTAGAGGGGGTTAGTAAAAGACTATGCCTACTAATCTCTTCACCACTGTTACTCCTAAACGAAATATTAAGTGAATTCATTTGTATTTCTATTACAGGTAAAACACCCTTATACTCAGCAAGTGGAAAATTAACCACTTGAGCTATTGAGTTGAGGGAAGCAAGTAGAATAGATAAAAAAATCATTGTCATTTTGATTAATCTCATGCTTAAAAAAGAGCACAGGGATTTAAATAAAAACTTTTTATGAAAAGCTTTTAAAACTGCACACATCCTCCAAAGTTAATTAAAGCAAAGTACAGCCCAAACCAAATCTATTTAGAAGCTTGTAGAACTTTCAATCTGTCAATTTTTTTTACAGCAGGCTCCAAAGTGCCACTCCAACACTTACAGATACATTTAAACTTGCTGCAGAGTCTTTTTGAGGGATAACAACTTTAAAGTCTGATTCCTTTAACACACCAGGTCTTATGCCTTTTTCTTCAGAACCAGCAACTACAATGGTTTTTTCAGACTTAACTACTTTAGAGATATCTTGTGATTCTTCACCTAGGTAAAGAGCGTATGACCAAAAGCCTTCTTTTTTCAAATTAGAAATTTCAGTTTTTAAATTAACTACTTTTCTTATTGGTACATGCTCCATTCCTCCAGAAGCAATTTTTGACACTGTGGGAGTTAAAGGGGCTGATTCTTTTTGAGGAAGAAGTATTCCATCAACCCCCATTAGCCAAGCCGTTCTAATAATTGCCCCAAGGTTATGAGGATCCTCTATTCCATCTAATGCAAGAATAGAAATTTTCTCAGCACTCTCATCTGGCCACTCAGGTCCTGCATTAACGTCACAAGCCACACCTTGAGAGTTATGAGTAAGTTTTGAAAAGAACTGTGCTTTTTGAATTACAATTTGAATTTTATTTTTCTTACAAAACCCCTCAAGCTCAGGCCACCATTTTTTAGTCTCTATATTTTGGTCTACATAAACTTGAGTAACTTGTTTTGGCCTAACTTTTAACGCCTCTAAAACAGAATGTCTTCCAACAACTACCCTTTTTTTACTATCTGCCATTGCTCTTTCACCGTATTTATTGTGTTTATTAAATTAGAACTCTCTGTAAGCATTCTTCCTGTAACTAAATAATCAGCTCCATTCTTCCAAGCAAACTCAGGAGTAGCTACTCTTGATTGATCATGAACAGCTCCTGAATTTAACCTCACTCCAGGTGTAACAAGGAATATATCTCTATATTTTTCTTTTAATGCTTTTGCTTCATATGGAGAGCATACAAAATTTCTCATGCCTGCAGAGTATGCCAGATCAATAAGCTTAAAAACAAGCTCATCAGAGGTCTTATCGCCAGAAAGAGGAAGCTTATTTTTATCTTGATCAAAGCTTGTAAGTAAACTTACCACTAAAATTTTAAAAGGCTTTATAGAGTTTAATTCTTTTTCTAAAGCTGAAAGCTCTTCTAAACACAAAGCTCCATTAGCAGCATGAACAGTACAATAAGAAGCCCCTAAGTTAAAAGACCTTTTCACAGCACTTAAAACAGTTGAAGGAATATCATAAAACTTATAATCAATAAAAACCTCACCAGCATCAGCTAAGAGCTTCCACTCATTTTCATTAAGTAAAAATCCAAGTCTTGGGCCTACTTTAAAACCTTTTATATGAGGCTTTAAACTCTCAACAAGAGAAAAAGCTTTCTCTTTATCATCAACATCTAAAGCAGCAAAAAGATCTAGCATAAAATACCTTTTATCTTTTCTACAGCCTCTTTAAGAGATGACTCTATTTTTTCTTTTGTTTTTCTATTAAAAACTTCAATCAGACCATTAGTAAACCCACGTTTCCCAATAACAAGCCTTACCGGAAATCCAAGAAGATCAGCGTCTTTAAACTTAACCCCAGGCCTTTCCTTTCTATCATCAACAAAAACTGTCAGACCTAGCTCTTCTACTTTCTTAGAAAGGTCTTCCACATAAGAGTTTATTTCATCTGTATTATCTAAAAGACTTATATGTATATCAAAAGGCGCAATACTTTTTGGCCAAACAATTCCATCTTCATCATGAGACTGCTCAACTGCAGCCTGCATAGTTCTGCCTACACCTATGCCGTAGCAACCCATCTCAAAAAAACATGCCTTGCCCTGTTGATTTAAAAAACTAGCTTTCATAGAAGCACTATATTTTTGACCAAGGTAGAAAATATGTCCAACCTCAACTCCTCTAATGCTCTTTAAAGTTCCCTTACCATCAGGTGAAGGAGCTCCTTCACGTGCTAAAGCTAAATCAAAAAAACTCTCAATCTTAAAATCTCTTTCAGGGCTTACACCTTTTAAATGAAAACCATCTTTATTAGCACCCACTACCATGGACTTATAATCCCTTAAGTTATGATCAGCGTAAATCGGAGTTTTTAAACCAACAGGGCCACAGCTTCCAGGGCTTGCCCCTGTTAAAGCTTTAACTTCAGTATCTGTTAACATTCTTGGCTCATCATCAAGAGAAAGACGGTTTTTTAACTTTATCGAATTAACTTGATCAGAGCCTCTTAAAAGAACAGTAAATTGAAAAACTTTGCTCTCTTTAGTGCCTTCAAAAAACATTGTTTTAACAAGAGAAGCCGCTTCAACATTTAAAGACTTAGCAAGGTCTTCAATTGTTTTTAGATCTGGAGTGGCAAACTCCTCTAAAGACTCTTCTTTTTTTACATGATCAAAATCACAAGCTACTTTTAAAGCCTCACAAATTTCAATATTTGCAGCAAAATCAGAATTATCACTTACTAAAAGTTCATCTTCTCCAATTTCAGCTAAAACCTGAAACTCTTCAGTTAATGAGCCGCCTATTGCACCAGCGTCAGCTTTTACAATACGGTATTCTAGGCCAAGCTTATTAAAAATATTTTTATAAACTTCCTTCATTTTTGCATAGCTTTTATGAGCAGCTTCTACTGATTCATCAAAACTATAGGCATCTTTCATTATAAACTCTCTACCACGCATTAAACCAAAGCGAGGCCTTATTTCATCTCTATACTTTGTTTGTACTTGATACAAAATAACTGGAAGCTCTTTATAACTAGTAATATCATTTCTAACATAATCAGTAATAACTTCTTCATGAGTAGCGCCAAGGCAAAAATCATGATCATTTCTATTTTTTAAACTTAAAAGCTCTGGGTAGCCCCACCTGCCAGACTCCTCCCAGAGTGCTTTTGGCTGAACCATTGGCATTAATAACTCTTGGCAACCTTCCTTATCATGCTCATCTCGAATAATAGCTTCAACTTTTCTCATAGCCCTAAGTGCTAGGGGGCCATAAGTATAAATTCCAGGACTAAGTTTTTTTATCATTCCAGCTCTAACTAATAGCTGATGACTTGGAATTTCTGCATCTGATGGGTTTTCTTTATAAGTTTTATGCCCTAATTGAGACCAACGTGTCACTTTTTATACCTCTTCTCTCTTTACATCTTACATATATGAAAAACAGCTTAAATCACTATCTTTAAGCCTGCAATAATAAGACTATCTCAATGTTGCGACAAAAAGCCTTAAATCTAGCGCTTGTTATCTACATCAATACCGTAAGCCTTAATTTTTCTATGCAAATAACTTCTCTCAAGACCTATTGCTTCTGAAGTCTTGCTAATATTTCCATTAAATTCAGAGATTTTTGCTAGTAAGTAGTCTTTTTCAAATTGAGCTCTAGCTTCTCTAAAAGTGCCATAACCGCTAAACTGGTCTTGATCACCAATAATAAGTCCTGCATAGCGAAGATCATAGGAATCAAACTCTTCACTTGGAGATAATATATGAACTCTTTCTACAAAGTTTTTAAGCTCTAAGATATTCCCATCCCAAGAGTGACCAGCAAGAAGCTTAAGAGCATCTGGAGCAAAGCTTCTCATTGGAAGCCCTGCTTTTCGACAGTAGTCTTGAGAAAAATGCTCCACCAAAAGCTCAATATCCATTTTCCTATCTTTTAAAGGTTTTAATTCAACAGAAAGCGTTGAAAGTTTAATATAAAGATCTTCTCTAAAGGTTTTTTCCTTAACTTTTTCACTAAGGTCAATTGCCGTTCCTGCAACAATTCTAATGTCATTTGATCTAAAACTCTCTTTTTCTCTAAGAAAAGCAACTAGCCTATCTTGAGCATCAGCATCTAAAAGTTCTATATTTTTAAAATAAAGACTTCCTCCTTCAGCCATTTCAAACGCTCCAGCTTTTGCTTGTGCCCCAGGGTACATAGCCTCTCCCCCCCAAAGTTCAGTAACATGTAAACCTTGCGGCAAAGTACCACAATTAATCATTATAAAAGCTCTACTCGCTCTTTTACTTGCATAGTGAATATTTCTAGCAATGAGTGACTTACCAACACCAGGCTCACCCTTAATTAAAAAAGCGGATGAAGACGTCCCAAACTTATGAATTAAAGACTTAATTTGTTGAATATGTGGACTCTCCCCAACCACAACCACACTCTCTCTAAGTCGACTTAAAAGTGTCTCTTTTTCCTGTTCTTGGCGAGTGTAAGCTAAAATATTCTTCATTAAAATAAAAACTTTCTCCATAGAAAGTGGCTTTTCAACAAAGTCCCAAGCTCCTAACTTAACCGCCTTAACTGCCGTTTCTATTGTACCATGCCCTGACATCATTATAACTCTTGGACAATCTGTTCTTTTTTTAAGTTCCTCTAAAACCTCTAAACCATCAAGATCTCCAGGCATCCATATATCTAAAAGCATAATGGAAGGTTTAAAGTCTTTTGCCAAACTTAAAGCATCATCTCCGTTATGAGCTACCTTAACAACACAACCCTCATCTCTTAAAGAGTCGGCAAGAACTTTACAGATTGCTACCTCATCATCAACTACTAATACTTTCACACCTTCTAAATTCATTTTTTACTCACCTTCTATACAAAATCTTTAGATCTTATTACTCTTGGAAGATCAATAATAAAGACAGAATAAGTTCCATCTTCATCTTCTAGACTAATACGACCGCCGTGATCTTCAATAATTCTTTTTACAATTGGAAGCCCCAAGCCCCTTCCTTTAGACTTTGTGGAAAATTTATTTTCAAACACCTTATTAATATTTTTCTTTAAAACACCAGGCCCTGAGTCAGAATACCTAATTCTAAGCATATCTTCATCAGTATCTAAAATCGAAATCGCTATTTCACTTTTTTGACCACTATGGCTATTTATAGCATCTATTGAGTTCTCAATAAGGTTGATAAACACTCTTCGCATCTGATCTTTATCAAATGGAGATTTTAAATTTTCACTAACCTTTAAATCAAATATGATTTCAGGATGCGATGTTTTATATAAAGAAATCACCTCATCGAAGAAGCTAACTAAGTTCCATTCCTCTAAACTTAATTTTGGAAACCGGGCAAATTGATTAAACTCATTTACCATATCTTTAATAAGATCCACTTGTGATATAATCGTCTGAATACATTCTGTAAAAGTTGGATCATTAACTTGCTCACTAAACTTACGATGAAGCCTTTCAGCTGAGAGTTTAACAGGAGTAAGAGGATTTTTAATTTCATGCGCAACTCTTGAAGCCACTTCCTTCCATGCCTTAACTCTTTGGTTTTCTCGTAACAACGTCACCTCATCAAATGTAAGAAGGCTTCCAATCTCATTAGCATAATGATCTTCCAGTCTAGCAAAAGCAATCTGTAAAGGAAGAACATCCTTACCAGATAAAGAAATATCAACTTCTTCTGTAAGCACCTCATCTTCTGCCAAATCCCCGCCATTTTTTATAAAGCTGCATACCTCAGGCGGCAGCACTTCATCAATTTTTTTACCTCTCGCTTCATGAGGTCTAATTTTTAAGAGCTGAGCAGCGCGTTCATTAAGTAATGTGATTTTTCTTTCACTATCAAAGGAAACGACCCCAGAGCTTACTTGAGACAAAACCGTATCCATATACCTTGAGTGCTTATCAAGGGCATCAATAGACTGATTAATCTCGTAACGACTTGTTTCAAGTTGTGATGCCATAACATTAAAGTTTTCAACCAATCTATTAATTTCAATCATACCTGTTTGAAACTTAATAGGTTTAAAATCCCCTTTTGAAATTCTTCTTGTAGCACTTCCTAATGCTAATAGTGAACGAGATAAAGACTGAGCAAGATAAAGACTAAACCAACCCCCAAAAGCTAAAATAACAAGTGTCATACTAACTAAAATAAACCTATACGTAGATTTAAGAGGAAATTTAAAATCTTTTGAACTTTGAAAATCAGCTCGAGCATTTAAGATAACCTCAACAGTATCAATATAGGTAAAGGGCAAAACTCTTGAAACAACAACTACAGCATCCATACCTTTAACAGGGAGTACGGAGCTTAACCATTCTCCTTGCTCAGTTTTTCTGTTTAAACTTCTCTTGTTAGATATGATTTCAACCTCTGACCAATCAAGGGGAGGAAGGTAGTACCCCCTTCTTTCTTCAAAAATTTCTTCTATTCTCTTTTTATCTTTAAAGTCATAAAACTCAACGGCATCAACACCGTGGGTGGATACGAATTCTTTAAAGAAAACCTCTCTCTTTTTTGGCTTTACTTTATTCAGTCCTTCTAAGAGCCTCTCCCCAGCATAAAAAGATGATGAACGTATGTCAGACAAATAAAGTTCAGATAAATCATCAGCTTTTTTAAGAGCGTTTTTTGTTCTGTTTGCAAACCATCTATCAAAACTATTATTTATATAAAAAACAGAGACTGAAAACATAAGACATGTTGGAATAAAAGCAAAGCTTACAAAAGCTAAGAACAATCTAGCTTTTAAAGTTTTTCCGATAAGCCTTGGTTTAGACTCATCATACATTTTTACCAGGTTTCGTCCTAAGAAAAATATTAAAAGAAGTAAAACAAGAACATTTAGATTAACTAACCCAAAAAAGAAAAGAGCATACGAGAGTGGTAAAGTAGCACTTAAGCTATAAAACCTAAAGAGTCCCCAAGTTAAAAGTATAAATAGAAAACCTAGTGGTAGTGACCACCACATTTCTATTTTTCTTTGTCTTAACTCAGATTTAGCGTCTCTCATCTAAAGCTTCTAAAGTGTCCACTAATCCGTTAGCCACATCTTTACCCTTATGACCTTTTTTTCCACCAAGCCTATCAACAATTTGCTCATGGTTATTTACTGTTAATACACCAAATGCCGCCGGCTTCATTGTTTCTAAGCTCACCTGAAGACAACCTTGTTGAGCTGCCGCACAAACATAATCATAGTGATCAGTTTCACCCCTAATAACTACTCCATAACAAAGCACACCTGATACTTTATGCTCATTAATAAGATGTTTAGCAACAAGGGGAAGTTCAAAAGCACCGGGGACTTTTCTAAAGATAATATCTTCTTTTTTAAAGCCTCTTTCTAGAAGCGCTGAAACTCCACCCTCTTCTAACTGGGACGTGTATTTTTCATTAAACTCAGCTGTTACAATTCCTATTTTCATTTTTATCCTACACTCTATTTTGATTAACTAAATACTAAAGTTCTGAGAACGGAATCACCTTATTTACTCTAACACCAAAAGCATCAAGGCCCGCCATACTCTTCTTTGAGTTTGAGAAGATATCTAAATTCTTTGCACCAAGTGCTCTTAAAATCTGAGCACCAACTCCAAATTCTTTATAATCACGAGATTCTTGATTTAGGGAAAAGAAATTTGAATTTCTTAAAACAAGTAGAACTCCAGACCCCTTATCTTTTACGTGTTTTAAATAGGCTTTAAGTTTTTTATCATTTACTCCTAAGAATAAATCCTCTGGCCCTCTATCAACATGTACTCTAACAGCGACAGGGTCACCTTCACTCCACTCTCCATAAGAAAGCGCGTAGTGAACACAGTCATTTACATAATCACCAAAATAAGAAACTTTAAAAGTTCCAGCTTCTTCTATATGAATCTCTTCTTCTCTTATAAGGCGAACATGCTCTTCATTTCTAAGTCTATACTCAATAACGCTTTCGATTGTACCAATTTTAATACTATGTTTTTCTGCAAAGGCTTTGAGTTCATCAAGCCTCGCCATTGTTCCATCATCGTTCATAATTTCACAAATAGCCGCACTCGGGTAAAGCCCCGCAAGTCTTACTAAATCAACACTTCCTTCTGTATGTCCAGATCTTTGAAGTACACCACCCGGTTTAGCTTTTATAGGAAAAATATGACCAGGAGAAATAATAGACATTGGAGTCGCTGCTGGATCTGAAGCAACATTAATTGTAGTTGCTCTATCTTTTGCTGAAATACCTGTTGAAATTCCTTCTCTAGCCTCAATACTTACAGTAAAAGCTGTCTGATTAGGAGAGTGGTTATCGCTTTCTCCAACCATTAAAGCTAGACCCAAACGCTCAGCTTGCTTTGAGTCCATTGCCAAACAAACTAAACCTCTTGCTTCTTTAACCATAAAGTTAATCTGCTCAGGTGTGGCAAACTGTCCTGCTAAAACAAGGTCTCCTTCATTTTCACGGTCTTCATCATCAACAAGAAGAACCATCTTACCGTTTCTTAAATCTGCTATTAAATCTTCTACTTTATCCATTAGCTTTACTACTCCAAGTATTTTCTAGGCCAAATTTTTGATGGTGCATGATACCCTTTGCCCAAAAGTCATATTCAAGATTAAGTTCATCACCTATTTTTAATTCCTCAAGGTTTGTTTTTTTTAAAGTTTCAGGAATCAAACAAACACTTAACTTATTACCAGTAACTTTATTTACAGTTAAGCTTACTCCATTTAAAACAATAGAGCCCTTCTCCCATACATAAGTCTTCTCTTTAAACGTCACCTCTAATTCAAGACAACCACCAGAAATTTCTGTTCTATCAATTAAAACACACACTTCATCAACATGGCCTGTAACTAGGTGTCCGTGAAGTCTATCTCCCATTTTAAGAGGTCTTTCTAAATTAAAAACCTGGTTTATTTTTAAGTTTTTAAAGGAAGTGAGTCTTAGTGTCTCTGCCCCCAGGTCAAACTTCATAACATCAGTTGGGTCTTCAACTAAAGTTAAACAAACTCCGTTTGTTGCGATACTATGACCACTATAAACATCATCAAAGATTCGAGGAGTTTTCACAACAATTCTACATAGTTGTTCATTCGCATTTTTCTCAAAACTTATAAGATTAGACTTTGCTTCTATGAGCCCAGTAAACATTTATAAACACCTCATGACACAGAGCAAAACCTATGACTGAAGCCTAAAATGGTCAAGGGATAAGAAAGAAGGAGGCCTTAATAGCCTTAGATTTCATAATTGTGTTTTGTGAAGGAAAGGCAAAAGCACAGCACAAAAGTAGCAAGAAAAATAAAATAATATGCTCAGGTCTAAAATCAGGCCTCATGTTAGCTTTTCTCCATCCTAAAAAATAAGATCATAGTAGAAATCTACGCTCACACCAATACTTTTATACGACAAGGCACAGGGCATATTTTGAAAAAATTATACTCTTTAAACCTGTACACTTTAAAACTCATTACAAGTTCTACAACACTAGGTTAAAGAGCTCATATTGGAAATAACTTTAACTTTTTTCAAAGAAAACAGCCCAATGGAGTGACCACTTATAAGTACTTAAAACTACTACTTTTCTTCTTTTTTAAAATGGCTAGCTTAAAAGCTCATCCACTGGGTCATAGAAAAGGTTTTTTCTAGGGTAATCTTCTCTATAAGAACCATAGAAGCCAAAACCTTGTCCACTTGGCGATAGCGCCTCATATTCACTTTTTGGAACTCCCATTAATTGCAGCATAGTTATTAAAAATCTATTATAAGGAATATTATTCCCAACCACTGGAGTATTACCAGATTGAGATCTTGGCATAGTCATATAGCGACCAGACCTCATAAGTCCACCCATTGAACCAATAAGTATTTGCTGAGTATCTAATCCGTTGTGACCACCGTCTCTTCCTGGCACTGCAAAACCACCTCCAGTAACAAAACTCGTGACCATGTTATCTATGTAAGTTCTTCCTGTGTTTCCTTCTATATCTTCAAGTTTTGCAAGGAATCTATCAGCAACTAAATCAGCAAAGTATTTCCACCAATTGATTTTTACGCTTAATTGTAGATCTACTCCATGGTTACCATGCATAATAGTGTGCATAGTAATTCCATTAGCTCCAAGGTTTGGAATCCACTGCGGGTCTTGCGCTTCAGGTTTAAAGACTGCAAATTTTGTGAGATTACATTTAAAAGCAATCGCTAAAAGATCTAAATAAATTCCATTATACTGAATTGGATCAGAGTAAGTGCCAGATTCTGGAGCCTGAGGCTTTGTACAGTTTGGATCAACAGGAGGCGGAACGCTTGCAAAACTTCTCTGTAAATCGGAAAGGTAATCCATATGTTGATCTACTCTTGCTCTATCATCAGCAGAAATTTTTGAACCATTTCTAAAACTAGTATAAGAAGAATAAACTCTTGAAAGAATATTAGACTTTAAATCATTCTTAAAATCTTGCGGAGGAGTTGTTCCATCAGTAAGTGATCCAAAAACTTCATTATAAAAATTTCCAATCTGCCCTTTAGCATAAACTGGTAAAAGCTGAAGATTGCTTCCAATTTTTTTATAAAAAATTGAACCACCTTGAGTATTAACTCTAAGAGCTCTTCTCACTCTTGACGGTGTACCTATGGGATAAACCGTTCTTGAAGCTTCAATAACTGAGTCTATGGTTGGACAAACCCCTCCAGAATTCCGATCTTGTCCTGCAGCAATTGGCCCGTTTCCGTGAGCAGAACCATGGTACAAGTCAAACCCACGTACAATTGACAACTTATCAGCCGCCATTAAAGATTGATACCTTGCATTTTGGAATGCTGGTGAGTGTGATGCCATAGACCCTAGTGATTTAAGAAAAACCTCTTTAGCTCCATTTATACCTATAGGATTTACAGCTTGGCTAGGAGATGGCCACATTGCATTTAAATTATTATGATCCATCTTAACCATAAGCATACGTCTCGTCTGCTGCGCAGATTGAGCCATTACTTCAGTTGGCAATAAGCTTGGTAAAAGTGGAAGAGCTAATAAAGATTTTCCAGTTCCAACAATAAACTGTCTTCTTGTTTTTTTACAATAATAAATACTCATCATACTTTCCTTTAATAACTCCAATAACGAAATTCATCTGATAAAATTAATTTTTTAATAGCACCCGTTAACGTGCCTGAGCTCTTGCTCGAATCCTGAAGTTCATACAAAGACTCATTCATTTGACAGTGGCTGGATTGATCTGGAGCTATTCGCGACTCAAACTCTTTTAAGTGTTTTACAAAACAAAGCATTGCTTTATCACTACTAGCAATCTCTCTAGATAATTCCACAGAGTCATTTGCACTTACCTCTCTTGAGCCAAGTTCTAATGTGGACATCACAGTATCAACAGGTAAAGACTCTACCAAATCTCCACTATCATCATAAATATCTTCCATGGTTCGAAAACGCCCCAGTGAATCAAAGCTTTCGAAAGCAAAACCTAAAGGATTAAAGCGACTATGACATGTGTTACAGCTCGTTCCAGGAACTTGACTTATGTTTTCAGTATGAACTCGTGTTGTCGCCACATTAACAGTTTCAGGAAGTGATGTTGGAGCGCTTGGAGGCGGTGCGCCAACCTCTCCACAAAGAACTTTTTCAAGAACATGAAGACCTCTTTTAATTGGTGAAGCTCTTAAGCCAGATCGTTTTGTTAACATAGCTGCACGATTTAAAAACCCTGATCTCTCAACTGGGAGTGTCACAACTCCTGTTGAACTAACACCATATACTCTTGCTAAATTAATATTACCTAAATTTGCATACCTGGAAGTAAATAAATCACTAAAGTTTACATCTAAGTTTAAAACTAAATGAGCAAAAAAATCATCTAACTCATCATTAATATTAGCTTTTAATTGATTAACACTGATATTGTCTTGGTTTGCATATGCATAACTATAAATGAAATCATCATACACATCATAACCGTAAGACTCCCTGAAAAACCTTATGATCGTTGCTGAAGCCTCGGGAAGATCTAAAAGTCTATCTACTTGTTGAGATAAAATTGCCTCATTTGAAATTTGTCCAGATGTTGCTAAATCATATAAAGTTTGGTCTGGGGGGCCACCCGTTAATAAATAAGACAGTTTATTTGCTAACTCAAAATTTGTTAACAGAGTCGTATTCAAAGCAGAAGTTAACGAATTTCCTCTGTTAAATATCTTATATAGAAAATCTGGTTTTTGAACTATTCCAGTGAAAGTTAATATAAGCTGGTCTTCTTTGTTTAAAGAATTATCCCAAAATTGATTTGATATTGAATTAACCTCATTCTCTAATACTGGCCTTCTAAATGCTTGAGAACTTAATTTAGCGACAAACTGCCTATGACAGTCTTGTGACAAACTGTTTTCTGATAAGCAAGTCGATCCATCAATGTAAGAATCTAAATTATTGCTTTGAGCAACCAGTTCACCTGCTTTAAAAGACACATCAAAATAAGCTATTGTTTGTAACTGAGTGGTAAGCTGTGATTGTTCTTTTATAGAGCTTTCAGATTGAATACTATCGTAAGGAAGTAGATCGTATAAAGAGTTAAGATCAGCATCATTTTTTAAGTTGCTGGAGAAAGTATCTAGTAAAAAATTTAAAGTAGTCTTAAACTCTCTGTTATTAAGTTTTAACAAAGGAGTTTTTGAAATACTTCCAGGTGTACAAGCAAATTGAAGTCTGCCAGAATCACCTATCTCTGTTTCCCCACCTCCATTTGCTTTATCAATTAAAGCTACAGAAATTGCATTTATGTTTTCATTAGAAAAGTTAGAAAAAATAACATTCATTTGAGGAAAATCTCTAATCGCATTTCTAATTTGATCACTGCTACGACCTGTTAAATTTGTACTCTCAAATGAGCTGTGACAAGCGGCACAGTTTTGCTCAAACAAACCTTTGCCAAGAGCTATGGTCTCTGGGTTATTTGCGTCACCAATAGCGGATAAATCTGAAGAATTAAAACCCCCACAGTTTTGAAACAAGACCATTATTATCGATAAGGGCAATATAAATAAAATTCTTTTAAAAAGCGACATACTTAATTTATATCGGCTGCTTAACATATCTCACAATACCGAATCACTTGTTTAAAGTGCTTTTTATACAAGTTTAATGTCTCACAAAAGAAACTTATTACAGTTTCATAACACTTAAATTTTAAGACACATAAGTGTCTTAAAATGAACCAAATACAGGTGCTTTATAGGCCTTAAAGAATCCACTTAATTTACCCAGAAACTCATAATATTAATTAAGTCTATCAATTGGATTTGGAAGATCTGGTCTTGGATCTTTGCCTCTTTCAGGAACAAGAGCGTAAATATAAATTTTAGCACCTTCTTTAATCTCTTCCCTTAAAGCACCTTCAGTAATAATTCTAGCATAAGTTGTTAAATCACCAGGCTCATTCTCAACTTGAACGAGAGCTAAAGGTCTTTCAATACTTGAGGTTGGAGCATCACCAATGAGCCTACTTTCACAAGGCTTTCCTTCCCATACATAATCAACGTTTGAAACCCAGAAAATATCCCCTCTTCTTATACCGTTTAAAGCTCCTGCAGAAATAACAATATGAGTGTCAGCATTTCTAACAACTCGTCCCTTCCACTCTGAGAGTTCATTCATTGTATCACCAAGCTCAACAAGAGAGTTGTTTAAAGCAAGCCTCGTGATTTGCGCCATAGGAGTTGAAAAATAAAGTGAAGGGTTAATTCCAATCCCATTAAACCCAAGGTTTAAACCAAAAGACATATCTTTCTTTGTTTTCCTAACTGAGGCACTTGCCATTGGTCTTCCCGAGTATGGAATAAAGGCATCAAAAGCCATCTCCATAGACATTTTTTTTACATCAAAACTTACACCAATATTGTTACCATCATGCCCATAACCTATTGAAAGACCTCCACCGCCACTTAATTCAAAATCAATAGCATTACCAGCAACTACAGCATCAGGGGCATTCTTCATACATGCACCAGCTGAATCATTTACAGCAAGAGGCTTTGGATGCACTCCTAGAGAAGCTGCTATACTTTCTGATTCTGCAGCTTGAGCCTGGGGAGTTAAGTCATTAACTAAAGTAAAGTGTCCGCTATCTTGAACTTCTTGAACAAGCTGAGCGTTTAAAACACCTGATAAATCAAAGCGCTGCCCATCACCAATTCCTATTGAGTGAGCCCTAATTCCAGAAACCAAGATGTTTCTTTTTAAAGGGCTTCTTCCTCTTTTCTTAGCTTCTTCACAGCCCTCATTACCCATAAAAAGGCCACAAACTAAAATAGACATAAAAATTTTTATATATTTTTCTTTTCTCATAACAAGTAAGTCGGACTATGGTCTCTTAAACTTTGGTCTTAAGATAAAAGTAATAATATAAAAGTAGCCTTTATATTTTAATTAGACAAAAAAAAGAGAAAGCCATGTTATAACTTTCTCCTGATCCACACTTTGCTTTAAAAGTGTTTAATTTATTTATAGGACCACTTCAAAGACCAGACCAAGGTCCGTTCCAGAGACTTCAACACTAGACCCTTCATTGAGTTTATTTTCTATGATCATCATTGAAAGTGGGTTTACAAGCTCTTGCTCAATAGTTCTTTTTAAAGGTCTCGCACCAAAAGTAGGGTTATAACCTTTTTTATAAATAAGCTTCTTTGCTTTTTTATCAACTTTCATTTTAATTTTTTTAGCCCCTAATCTTGATTTAACTTCTTCAATTAAAATATCTACTATTTTAATAAGCTGATCATCACCTAAAGAATTAAAAATAAGTTTTTCATCTATTCTATTTAAAAACTCTGGCCTAAAGCTATTTAAAAGTACTTTATCAAGGCTTTCATAGTCTTTTTTTCTATCACCACTAAACTCATCAACACCAAGATTTGATGTCATAACAATAATAGTATTCTTAAAATCAACCAAACGCCCCTGCCCATCTGTAAGCCTTCCATCATCAAAAACTTGAAGAAGAACATTAAACACATCTGGGTGAGCTTTTTCAATCTCATCAAATAAAATTACAGAAAAAGGATTTCTTCTTACTTTTTCAGTTAGCTGCCCCCCTTCATCATGCCCGATATACCCTGGAGGGGCACCAATAAGTCTTGAGACTGAGTGCTTTTCCATATATTCACTCATATCAATTCTTATTACTTTGTTCTCATCATCAAAAAGTTGCTCTGAAAGCGCTTTTACAGTCTCTGTTTTTCCAACTCCTGTTGGACCAAGGAAAAGAAAAGTTCCTACAGGTTTTGAAGGGTCAGCTAAACCCGCCTTTGACCTTAAAACTGTCTTAGAGACTGCCTCTAAAGCTTCATCCTGCCCAACAACTCGCTTCTTTAAAAACTCATTTAACTTTAAAATTTTCTCTCTTTGAGTATCAACAAGTTTAGAAACTGGAATTTTAGTCCATGATGAAATCACTTTTGCTACCTCATCTACATCAACACTTTCTTTTAAAAGCTTTGTTGATTGCTGAGGTGCAAGCTCCTCTTCTTTTAAAAGCTTTTCAACCTCCGGAAGTCTTCCGTATTTAAGCTGAGCAGCTTTTTCAAGCTCACCATTTTTTTCAGCTTTATTAATCTCATTCTTTAAACTTTCAAGCTCTGCCTTAAGACTTTTATGATTAAGTAAGATTTTCTTATCTGCTTCCCAAATTTTATTAAGTTGCCCCTTTTCCCTAGTCTTTTCTTCTATTAAAGATTTAACCTCTTTTAGCCTCTCTTGAGATGCCAAATCCCCTTCGCTCTCTAAAGCTTTTTGCTCAACTTGAAGTCTTAGGATTTCTCTTCCAAGCTGATCAATTTCTAAAGGAACACTTGTCGTTTCTATATTTAACTGACTTGCAGCCTCATCAATTAAATCAATCGCTTTATCTGGAAGAAAACGATGACTAATGTAGCGGTCACTCAGCTCAACTGCTGCAACAAGGGCTGCATCTTTAATTTTTACTCCATGATGAAGTTCATATTTCTCTTTTAAACCTCTTAAAATGGATAAAGCATCTTCTTTTGAAGGTTCTTCAACTAAAGTACTTTGAAATCTTCTTTCTAAAGCTTTGTCTTTTTCAATATATTTTTTGTACTCATCAAGAGTTGTTGCACCAATAAGCCTTAATTCTCCACGCGAGAGTGCTGGTTTTAAAAGCTGTCCAGCATCCATAGCACCTTCTGTTTTACCTGCACCAACAAGAGTGTGTAGTTCATCAATAAAAAGAATAATCTGACCATTGCTCTTTTTTACTTCATCAATGACTCCTTTTAAACGCTCTTCAAACTCGCCTCTATACTTAGCCCCGGCAACTAATAGCCCCATATCTAGAGTTAGAATCTGCTTTCCAATTAATGAATCAGGAATGTCTTGATCAACTATTCTTTTTGCTAAACCTTCAATAATTGCTGTTTTACCAACTCCCGGCTCTCCAATAAGAACAGGGTTGTTTTTTGTTCTTCTTGATAAAACTTGTATCACTCTTCTAATTTCATCATTTCTTCCAATAACAGGATCAAGTTTATTGTTTTCAGCAAGCTCTGTAAGATCTCTACAATACTTTTTTAAAACCTCTCTTGTACTATCTGGGTTATCAGTATCAACAGCTTTTCCGTCTCTTACTTTCCTTATCCAGTCTTTAATTGAGTTTTCTGTAAAATCTCTCCCCTTATAAAGTTTTCCTAAAGCGGAGTTTGGTTCAGATATTCCATAAAAAAGAAAATGTTCAGTAGAAACAAAACTATCTCTAAAGTCTCTAAGCTTGCTTGTGGCAACTACTAAAGCTTTTTGAAAGCCTGTTGAAAAAGGAATCTGGTTATTCTGATTTGAAAGCTTAGGAGCAGAATCTTCAGCAAGCGCAGCTGTTACTTCTTTTTTTGAAAACTTATGCTCATTAAAAAATTTATAAAAAAGCCCATCTTTTTGCTTATAAAGCTCACTTAAAACCATACCAAGAGAAACCTCTGAAAACCCCTCAGAAAGAGACTTTTCATAGGCATTTTGAATACTTAGCTGAACCATTTGTGTAAGTTGAGTGTTCTTATCCATTTGCTCATTTCTCCTTATCTACTTTTAATCTGTGTTTGATTTTTTTTATGTCAAGACTTCCACTAAAGTACTCATAAACATCTTTTTACACACAAACTCTGCTCTATCTTTATATTTTATAGCATCTTAAGACTTACCCTTTTTTTGAAAATCTTTTTTACAGGACCTGCCTCACTAGTACTTTTCAAAACACAAACTGCATAAAAGTTTTCTACTTTTATAAAGCTTTTCTTAAACTCTAGGTTTCAAGCACATACTTTAAGACTTTTATCTTAAGCCTTTTGGCCATCAGACGAAGAGCCTTATGTAAGAACAATATTATTATACGTTCTCTTATTTTTTTTTGAGGAGATTAAAAATGAAAAAACTCGTAACTCTATTTACTCTAATTATTACTTTAACAGGCTGTGGAAATGGTTTTACACCCGCTGATTTTAGCAGTTCTGATAACGGGAGTAACACTGGCTCAAATACCAACAACCCTCCTTCAGAAGAACCTGGTGACGGAGAGGACCCTTTAGACCCTGATGTCGCATTTTCAGCAACTTTAGGTAATAACAGTATTTTTGGGTCAGCTGAGGTTTTAAGGTATAACTCAATCACTAATGCACTAGAGATTCTTATGCCTCTTAACTTAGGTGGGATTGAACTTGGAATCGAAGGAAGTCTTCCTAAGTTTCCTAATGTAAGCTTTGTCACAAGTACTCTAGATAACACTATAGTCCTTTCTATACCTCTTAATAAATACTTAGATTTAAGTAATAATGTAAGTGAGCTTCCAGGCGGCAGGCCTCTACCAGGGATTCCAGGAGGGGAACCACCATCGTTTGGTTTTCCTATCAGTAGAAGTGGTTCAAACGCATATGCATACCTTGCAGCTGACTACATTGCCCTTTACGCAGAGACCAACATTAGACTTCCGCTCACTTTTAAGTTTCCTATAAAATCTAAAGGCCAAACTGTTGGTTACATTCATCTCTTGAGTCCAACAGCAAACCATAAAGGCGGAGTCTTCTTTAGTATTCAACTTCCTAGAGAGTTAACTGCACTAATTGAAAGCATTAAATAAAAAATGATTAGACTCTCCTAAATCAAAAGAATTACCTAAGTGTCACTTAAGTAATTTCAGACTTGCCCCTAAATAAAATAATCCTCATTATGTAAGTTAAGACAATTTGGGGGTTATTACGTATGGCGAAGAAAAAAGTCACTAAAAAGAAAACTACTAAGAAAAAGACAGCTAGTAAGAAGAAGGTTACTAAAAAGAAAATAGCTAAAAAAGCTTCTACAAGGAAGAAAGTAACTAAAAAGAAAGCTACAACCAAAAAGAAAGCTGCGGCTAAAAAGAAGACCACTAGTAAAAAGAAAGTTGCAAAAAAGAAAACCGCTAAGAAGAAAACAACTAAGAAAAAAGCTGTAACCAAAAAAAAGGCTACCAAGAAAAAGACAACTAAGAAAAAAGCTACAACCAAAAAGAAAACTACTAGTAAAAAGAAGGTAGCTAAGAAGAAAGTAACTAAAAAGAAGGTAGCTAAGAAAAAAACTGCGCCTAAAACTAAAAAAATCTCTCAAAAAGAAGCAAAGGCAAGAAGGGCTAAAGCTTTAAAGGTTGCTGAAAGTATTAAAGCTTTAAAGCAAAAAGGTGAAACCTCTAGTACCGCAACAAGCAAGAAGAAGAATGACAAACCAGAGACCCCAAACCTTGAGGAGATCCTTACAAGCAAGTCTTATGTTACTCCTATCAACCCTTTTGTAATTAAAAAAACTGATTCTCAAAAAACTGACTCTTCAGATGACACCGAAGGAGAAGAAGATCACACAACTGCTATTAATGACCTTATGGTAGATAATATTGACTCTCCTGAAATTGAAATAGGTGACGACCCTGAAGATGAGCTCTATGAAGACTTAGAAGATCTTATTGAAGGAGATGAGGACGATGACGCTAGTTATTTCTAAATAAGCTTATACACATTAATCATTACATCATAAAAAAAGCCTAACTTATTAAGTTAGGCTTTTTTTGTTTCACTATATTTATAAAGTATATACCTATACTCTCCACATATTTTAGATACAAAAAAAACCCGAAGCTATTAACTCCGGGCTCTTTTATTTTAATTCTAGACGAATCTAAAATTAGAATAGGTCAACCATTCCACCGAATGATAGAAGGTTAAGGTAGATTGACATACCTTCATCAGCGTCACCCGCCATAGCCATTCTAACTTCAACACTTGGCTGCCAAGTGATGTTTTCAGCTAAAGCAAATCTTTTACCAAAACCTAAGTGTATGTTAGTTTGGCTAACATCAGCAAATCCAAGACCTTGAATCTGAGAAACACCACCAAAAGCAAACATTGAAGTATTCATTTCTTCACCTAGGTTATAACGACCTAAAATTGCAATTGTAATTTGTGTTTCAGCTGCATCAGCATCAGCAAATCCAAATCTTCCACCAATTTGAAGCGCATCTGACATAGACTTATAGTATTCGCCATTGAACCCAAAAACCGTGTTATCACCAGCATCTTCATCGTTAATTACAACTCCACCAGCTGTACCGTTACCTTCAGCTATTCCAGAGAAAACTAATTCTCCAGCGTTTGCAGAAAATGAAAATCCTAGAGCAACTAGTGTAGTAATTAATAAATTTCTCATTATTATCTCCTTGTTAATGTTTTATTATTTGTTGCATCTAAAATTTTACGTAGAGAAAACTAGGCTTACAAGTTTTAAAGCGCAGTGCTTCATAGGGGAAAAGCAGAATATTAAGGAGTTTTTGTATTGTTAAAAAACATCACACACTTTCTAACACTGATAAGCAGGGCTTTTTAAGGCTTCGTTTTTTTATCTAAAAAGCTATTTTGCAACCACTAAGGAGATTAATTTTTTTTTAAGAATTTAACACTTAAGTCTAGTTTTGATTAATTATTAGTCTCTCAAGTTCGATATATTCGAGAAGATTTATTAGTGCGCTTATTTAAAAAGCAGTGGTTTTAATAAAAAAAAGGAGCTCCAAATTGGAACTCCTTTTTAATTTACTAAGCTCTAAAGATCAGTTTTTTTCTAAACTCTTTAAGCTTTAAGATTAACGCTTATGTTCTAGAGTGAATAGCGTACTTATCAAACTCACCATACTCATGAAGCTTATTGTAAAGCGTTTTGATCGTAATACCTAAAGCATTAGCTGCTTGAGTTTTATTACCTTCAAAATGATTAAGTGCTTTTAATATGTATCTTCTTTCTAGCTCATGAAGAGTTACAGCTGGATCATAATCATCAATAAAAAGCTTCTCTTCTGGAGTTTTAACATAATCAGGTAAATCATTTACAGAAACTATTTCACCTTCAGAAAGAATTTGCAGCCTTTCACAAACGTTTTGTAGTTCTCTGATATTACCTGGCCAGTCATACTTTAAAAGTACATCCAAAGCTTCAGCTGAAATCTTTAAACCTCTATTTAAATATCTATGCGCTCCTGTAGTTAAGAAATGATCCACTAAAGCAGGAATATCTTCTTTCCTTTTTCTAAGTGGAGGAGAACTTACAGTGATTGTATTAATTCTGTAATAAAGGTCTTCTCTAAAGTTTCCATTAGCCACTTCTTTTTCAAGCTCTCTGTTTGTTGCAGAGATCAGTCTAATATCAACTTTAATTGGCTCTTTACCACCAACTCTATAAACTTCACCTTCTTGTAAGAATCTTAATAACTTAGCTTGAATCCCGTGAGATAGTTCACCAATTTCATCTAAGAAAAGAGTTCCTCCGTTTGCAGCTTCAGCTAAACCAATTTTTCTAGCATAAGCTCCCGTAAAAGCTCCTTTTTCGTGACCAAAAAGTTCACTCTCTAAAAGAGTTTCTCTTAAAGCTCCGCAGTTAATAGCTACAAAAGGCTTATTACTTCTATTCGACTTTTCATGCATAGCTTGAGCAATAAGCTCTTTACCAGTTCCACTTTCACCAAGAACTAATACTGTGGCACTAGATGGGGCAACACGATCAACCATACCCATTAACTGAACCATAACATCAGACTGATAAACGATTTCTTTGTTTGAAAAGACTTTTTGCGACTGACCAAGAGGGATTCTAGGAAAGTGCTTACCTGTATTGATTACAGATGGTGTTCTTTGTGGAAATCCACTGTTTTCATTAGACATACGTGCTACTCCTTTTTTCTGTATACGTGCCAAAAACCTCAAACCAAAGAAAATCAGTCCATTTTCAAAAAAAAAGAGGGATTGAAAGAGCTTAAATAAAGCTCCCAATCCCCCTTTTTCTTTTTCTTCAAACATATCTGCCTGAACTAACTAATCTCTATCTGTTTACAGCACCCTCGAGGCACCTTCACAGACCAAAGTATCGATTTGAGACTTTGTATTAGGACCTTTGTACCATTTGCACATTAAATATGCAAGTAATATTTTTAAATTCTTTGAAAAATATTACACTTAAATAAGTGTCTGATTTTAAAATTAAAACCTCTCATTTTTGCAAATACCTGAAATATAAGGGAAATTTGTCTTTTTACTCTGCCCACAGCCTACGAGCAATGAAGACTGATTTTAATGAAATTTTTAACGATTTTGGACTTCCAGAGGTAGTATTTTCAAAAGATCAGGCTCTAAGCTGTCTTAGAAAACCTTCCATAGAGGTCTCATTTTCAAAGGTTTTAAAGAGCCTACCAAAGAAGTTAGAGCATTTAAGCTCTACAAGTAGAGCAAGAAGGATCTCAACACTTAAAGGTTTTCTAGACTGGATCTATGAGTCTGGAGAAAGTACGAGAAGCCTAAGTTTTAAACTACCCTCAATCAACAAAAAGGCAAAACTGTTACCAAACTATCTAAGCTTTGAAGAGTGTGAGGCTTTTTTTAAAAGTATTATTCAAGAATTAAATCAAAAAAAAGAATTTAGTCATAAAAACATTAACTCTGAACTCCTTGTAAGCTTACTTATGTATGGAGGAGGCTTAAGAGTTTCTGAGGCCTGCAACATTAAAAATAAAGACTATAACTTTAAAAGCCATGAGATCAGAGTTAATCGAAAAGGAGGAGATACTGAAGAAGTATGTCTACCCCAAAGCATTTCAAAATCTATTAATAAGTATAGATTAAAAGACAAAGCTTATATCTATGGAGATAAAGCTCTCAATACAAGAACTGTATATAATTGGATTAAGAACCGATCTTTAAAAATAACTCATAAAAAAATCTCACCACATTCATTAAGACACAGTTTCGCTACACACCTTCTTAGAAGTGGCAGTGATTTAAGGGTATTACAGGATCTACTTGGGCATAAGAGCATTAGCGCAACAGAGAAGTACACTCACCTTGAGTTGTCAGATCTAGCTCAAACTCTTGATAACCACCATCCTCTTTCAAAATGAATTAAAAAAATTATTTAAATGTCTCTTCAAAACTTTCCCAGAAGCCCTCTTCCTCTATTAAAAAGGCTTCCTTACAGCCAGCTCTCTCACCAGCTTCAATATCCCTCATAGAATCTCCAATCATAATGGATTGGCTTAAATCAATATCTAAGTCTTTTGAAGCTGTTAAAAGCATCCCTGGCTCAGGCTTTCTACACTCACAGCCTTCATCTAAATGTGGACAAAAATAAATCCCCGCAAAATCAACTTCACATGCTTTAAAATCTTTAATTATCTGATCATTAATTTCTTTAAGTTGTTCTAAGCTAATAAGGCCTCGCTTAATACCAGATTGGTTTGTTACTATTACCAATAAAAACCCTTCTTTTTTTAAGAAATCAAAAGCCTTAAAAACACCTTTTAGATATTCAATTTTAGTATAATCATTTAAATAAGGAATATTCTTAATAATAGTGCCATCTCTATCTAGAAAAACTGCTTTATTCACATTATTTACATTAGTTAATAACGCTAATTTAGTCTACTTCTTAATGCTGCCTAGGAATTGGCTCAAAATAGACTTAAGTATTTTTTTAAGCAAGCTTAATTGAAATTAAAGAAACATATAGACTAATGTTAGATTATGACTGATACCAAAATACTAAAATTTGATGATCAAAAACCGAACATTCCAAAAGAAATCACCTTAAGTTTTATTAAAGATTATAAAATTTGGAGTGATTTCGCTAGTAAATTAGAGAATAGAAGAGAAGCTAAAGGACGAGCTATAATCTCAGATTCTTATGATAACATTATCAAGAAATACTGCACAACAGATAAAAAGAGGCAGCCTATTGCTTATAGCAGTGATTCTATGCACTCATTGGATGTTGAAGCAATTGAATCTGAAACCGAAGATAACAATAAGTGTTTTGTTAAAACTAAAGTGACTTTAAAGCACCCTCCTTTTTCGACTCATGGGTATGAGTATGTTTTTATTAAAAAAGATAGTTGGTATTTGGAAGAAGTGTTTTATATAGATCGTGATGGCACCAAAGCCCCCAGTCTTTAACAAAACTTAAGGCCATAAGATTTTAGCCTTATCCCCAATATACGATCTTAAAAAATGCTTAGCAATACTTGTCTCTCTAGACTTGTCTTCAACACTCACTTCATCAAGCTCTAGATGAGAAGCCATTGGAAGGTTTCTCATTTGATTTAACTCTATTTGATCAGGCAAAACCCCCTCCATTCCAAGATAGCGCACGACAAAATGAGTAAAATATCTTTCTAGATCAGGTGCATTTGAAAAGTGATTTAATGTGTTACCTAAGTGATTAAAGAGGTCTTCACCTGCGTTTTGACAGTGCATGACCACTTTTAACAGCTCCATAGCTGAAGTGATCTTCTTATAACTTGTTTTAATCTTAGGAAAATCTTTAATAAGCTCAGCCTCTTTTAAAGAGATCAAACCACCTTCTGTATCAGAGGCCTTTGGGGCTTGAGCTGTAAATTTAATAAAGTTAAGTGGATCAAGCACTCCACCACCAAAGCGTTTTTTTGAATTTCTAGCAGATCTTACAAAAAAATGAAGAATACCTTCTTCTTTAGAAAGAACATAAACAATAAGATCATTATCCATATAAGGAAAAGCTCTTAAAACAAAACCTTCTCCTTTTAATGGCTGATTAGACATTTAAATAGTTAAATACCTTGGCTGTGTCTTTCTTTATCATCCAGACGACTTTCAATTCCACCTTTAAGTGCTGGGCGCCTAGCAAGCTCTTTAATATCATATGAGAAGTTAGAACCATTAGCCCCTGCAGTTTGCCACTCAGGACCCATTCTTATTGCATCTACTGGGCAAGCTTCTTCACAAAAACCACAGTAAACACATCTTAAAACATCTATTTCATAGTTTATTGGATACTTCTCAACTTCAGGGTCCTCATGCTCAGAAGCTACAATCGTAATACAGTCAGCTGGACAGTTTGTTGCACAAAGCATGCAAGCTGTACAACGAAGAGAACCATCTTTTTTTACTGTTAGTATATGGCTTCCTTTAAACCTTGGCCCATATTCATACTTTTCTTCTGGATAATTAAGAGTAGGCATTTTCTTTTTATTAAACAGATTTTTAAACATTTTCCCAAACGTAAAACCCATTCCTGAAAGTATACCCCAAAGGTACCACTGCCTATTTGCATTAATTCTTTTAACAACTATTGCCATTTTTTTTATCCCTCTTCTCCAAGAATCTCTAGTACTGACCAGGAATGTTCGTAAATTCATTTTGCTTACGACTTTCATGATGGTTGATATTAATCTTTAAACCTCTTGAAACCGCTGCAGCAAACTCATTTAAAGCAACAGCTTCTGTAACTATAGAAGTTGCTTTTTGAATTCTACGCTCAGTTTTAGCATGGTTTAAATAACTACCTTCTTTTTCAACAAAAGTTTTTAAAGGAAAAACCCAAGTGTTTTCAGTTTTTAATTCCATCTTAGGAAGCTTAGCTGCTGAGAAAAGAAGAAGATTTTTTGAAGCTTTTAAGCTTTCTAACTTCTCATTATAATCTTCATAAACTAAAAAGTTTTCAGGCATAACAGCAACCGTAAGGTCGTAGTTTGAAGCATTAAAAGATTTTGCATCTTTTAAGTTTGAAATCGTCTCAATAAGTCCATTCGTATTAGGGTTCTTATCTCCACGCTTTAAAAGACCATCAAAGTCATTAAACTTCTCTTCATTATTCTTCCAGTGGAAAAAATCAGCTCCTGCAAACATTTCTAAAATTGCTTTATACTCTTCAGTTGTGTTTTGACCTGTTAAAAGCACACCAACTTTTTTACCTTCTCTGTTAAAAGAAGTAAAATCCTCTAGGGCTTGAGCAAGTCTTACAGATGAGAGCTTTCCAGAATTTAGAGTCTTAGCAGAAAGAAGCCTTGCCTCTTTATTTACAAATTTATATACGTTTCTACCTTCATCACACATCCAGTAGCCATTGTTCTCTTTATCCTCTCTTGGCTTAACTCTATATGCACCTTCTTTATTATGATAAACACTTACTGAACAACCTGTTGAGCAACCAGGGCAAGTTGTAGCTGTGTTTTCTAGGTACCAAACACGCTGCTGAAACCTAAAGTCTTTAGACGTTAGTGCTCCTACGGGGCAAATATCTACAGTGTTTACAGAATAGTCATTATCAAGAGGCTTATCTTTAACAGTACCAATCATTGAATGATCTCCTCTGTTAAAAATACCGAGCTCATTTGTTTTTGAGATCTCTTCAGTAAAACGAACACAACGAGAACAAAGAATGCAGCGTTCAGCATCTAAAACAATTTTAGGTCCTAAATCTACAACTTTTCTCTTTTTAACTTTGTTTTCAGCCATACTTGAATCATATTGACCGTACTTCATATACTGTTCTTGTAGACCACACTCCCCAGCTTGATCACAAATAGGACAATCAAGTGGATGATTAATAAGGTGAAAATCAAGTCCCCATCTTACAGCCTCTTCAACTTTATCAGAAACGTTTGAAATCACCATTCCATCTCTAACTTCTGTGTTACATGCAATTTGAAGTCTTGGGTTTCCCTCAATTTCAACAACACAAAGCCTACAAACCCCAGCAATACTTAAACCCGGGTGCCAGCAATAATGAGCAATGTCTTCTTGCATTTCTTTATAGGCTTCAATAATAGTTGTGCCTTCTTTAACTTCTACTTCTTTACCGTTGATCGTACACTTAAGCATGAGCAGGAGCTCCTTTAGATGTCACCATTGATTTACCTTCACGAACAAAGTATTCAAATTCTTTTTTAAACTTCTCCACAAAACTAATAGCTGGAAGGGCTGCCGCATCAGAAAGAGCACAAATAGTTCTTCCTTTCATTTGGTTAGCTACTTTTAAGACAAGATCAATATCATCAAGCCTTCCCTCACCAGTTACAATTCTTTTAACCATTTTCTCAAGCCAACCAGTTCCTTCTCTACAAGGCGTGCACTGGCCACAAGATTCATGGTGATAAAAATGCATAATAACATTTAAAAGGTCTACCATGCAGTTAGAGTCATCTATGATAATCACTGCACCTGAGCCAAGCATTGAACCTTTAGCGGCTAAATCTTCATAGTCCATTTTTGCATCAACACACTCTTCAGCTGTTAAAACAGGAGCTGATGAACCTCCTGGAATCACCGCTTTAAGTTTTCTTCCTGGTTTTAAACCACCACAAAGTTCAATAAGGTCCATTAAACTATAGCCTAAAGGAACTTCAACAGTACATGGCTTTTGGACGTTGCCACTTACAGAAAATAGTTTTGTTCCACATGACTTTTCAGTTCCATGTTTTTTGTAAGCCTCAGCTCCATCTCTAATAATATACTTAACAGCAGCCAGGGTTTCTACGTTGTTTACAATCGTTGGCTTACTTAAATAACCTTGAACAGCTGGAAAAGGAGGTTTAAGTTTTGGCTGCCCTTTTTTTCCTTCAAGGCTTGAAATCATACCTGTTTCTTCACCACAAATATAAGCACCAGCTCCAACATAAAGATCTAAATCATGGTCAAAACCAGAGCCCATGATATTTTTACCAAGCATTCCAGCAGCGTAAGCTTCATCAATTGCTTTTCTTAAAATTGCAGTTGATTCATTATACTCACCGCGAATGTAAATATATGATTTAGGTGAGTTGATAGCAAAAGATGAAATGATCATCCCCTCAATAAGTTGATGAGGAGCTCTTTCCATCATTTTTCTATCTTTAAAAGTTCCAGGCTCTCCTTCATCTGCATTACAAAGAAGGTACCTTGTTTCATCGTTCTTAGGTAAAAACCCCCACTTCATTCCAGTTGGAAAGCCTGCTCCACCACGCCCTCTTAGGCCCGAAGCTTTAACCTCATCAATGATTTCTTGTGGTTTCATTTTAAAGGCTTTCTTTAAAACCTCATAACCACCTTTTGCCTTATAGCCCTCAATTCCTTGAAAGCTTTTATCATCGTAATGCTCTGTAAGTAATTTAACTTCCATAATTTTATGACCTCAACTTTTCAATGATCTCAACAGCTGATTCATTGGTTAGGTTTTCCCAGTACTTATCATTAATTTGCATCATAGGTGCGGTATCACATGAACCAAGACACTCAACTTGATTTACAGTAACGGTTCCATCACTAGAGACTTCGCCTTTTTTAACATTATACTTCTTACAAATATGATCTGTTAACTCTCTTCCGCCGTTCATCGCGCAAGAAACATTTGTGCAAACTTGTATATGAAGTTTTCCAACTGGTTTTTGATTAAACATAGTATAAAAGTTTCTCACCTCTAAAATATCAGCTGAAGGGATCTCCATGACTTTTGAAAGCTCTTCTACTGAGTCTTCTGAAACCCAACCATGCCTAGCTTGTATCTTATAAAGAGAAGGTATGATTGCTGAGTATTTATCTTCATATCTCACCATCTCTTTTTTTATAAACTCAACGTCATCTGCTTTTATAAGCTCACTCATCTGTCTAACTCTCCTGCAATAACATTCATACTTCCAAGTACTGTAATCACGTCAGCAACTAACCCACCTTCAACTTGCTCCGGTAAAGATTGATAAATTGCAAAACAAGGCGGGCGAACCTTTAATCTATAAGGCCTACCTGAACCATCAGAAACTAAATAAAAACCAAGCTCTCCATTAGCCCCTTCTACAGCACTATAGATCTCACCCTTAGGAGGTCTTAAGCCATTAATCACAAGCATAAAGTGATTCATAAGACCCTCAATATTTCCATAAACTTCTTTTTTCTCAGGAAGCACAATATTCTTATCTCTAATTGTGTAATCCCCTTCTGGTATGTTTTTAGAAACCTGTCTAATGATTTTAAGAGATTGCTTCATCTCTTCAACTCTAACTAAGAAACGATCATAGACATCACCAGTTGTTCCTACTGGAATATCAAAATCAAGCTCATCATACATATAATAAGGTTGAGTTTTTCTTAAATCATACTCCACACCAGTAGCTCTAAGTAAAGGCCCCGTATAACCCCAGTTAATTGCATCTTCTTTTGAAATTGTGCCAACATCAGTTGTTCTTTTAATAAAAATCTTATTTGTAATAAGAAGGCGCTCTAACTCTTTTACACCAACTTCTATTTTGTCACATGTCTCAAGCACATCTTTATACCAACCAGCTGGAGCATTTTGTGCCATACCACCAACTCTTGTAAGAGAAACTGTAAGTCTAGCACCACATAATTTTTCAAAAAGCGAGTACACCATTTCTCTATACGTAAAGAGATGAAAGAAACCCGTTAAAGCCCCTAAATCCACAGCTCCAGCACCTAGGCACACTATATGATCAATAATTCTTGAAAGCTCCATAAGTATAACACGCATAGCTTGAGCTTTTGGTGGAACTTCAACTCCAAGCATTTTCTCAACAGCCATGCAGTAAGCCACATTATTAATTGGAGCTGAGCAATAGTTTAATCTATCTGTATAAGGAATCACTTGGTTATAAGCATGAGTCTCTGCCATTTTTTCAAAACATCTGTGTAGGTAACCAATCTCAACATTTGCTCTATTGATTGTTTCACCATCAAGCTCAGCCATAATTCTTAAAGTACCATGAGTCGCCGGATGTGATGGACCAATATTTAAAGGAACAAAGTTTTCTCTTGATTCATTATCTCTATCTTGAAAGTGAATAGGCATAGAGTGAGACAGGTGTTGTTGGTAATCTGCAGGGTAGTCTTTTCTTAAAGGGTGGCCTTTAAACTCATGGTGAGTGAGAAGCCTTTCAAGATAAGGGTGTCCATCAAACTCGATTCCAAACATATCCCATGTTTCTCTTTCAAACCAATTCGCCCCCTTCCAGACTCCAGTAAGAGTCGGAACTTTCTCTCCTTCACCTACCTCAACCTTAACTCTTAAGCGCTCTTTATTTGCTAAAGAAAAGAAGTGGTAAACAACTTCAAACCTCTTTGCTCTTTCAGGGTAGTCGACACCACAAACATCCATTAAAAACTCAAAACCTTTTGCCTTTAATGACTTTGCGTAAGGAACAAGGTCTGCAACAGGAACTGTTACTGTTTTATCGCCAAACTCTTCTTTTGTTTTATAATCTGCCATATAATTTTCTTTTCTCTAATCAATCTTTTGTTTTAGGTTCTTTAAGCTTGCGCCGTTTTAACTAAAGCCTCACTGCTTGCAGCAATAGTGTTTTCTGTAGCTTGTGTATTCATGTTCTTTAAAAAATCAGGACGCTTCCAGTTCTTCTTCCAAGGTCTTGGATGCCCATCAGCGATCATTTTTTGCAAAGACATCACACCATCTAAAACAGCTTCAGGAGTCGGAGGGCAGCCAGGAACATAAACATCAACAGGAATAACTTTATCAATACCTTGAAGTACATGATAAGCACGGTAAAAACCACCAGAACTTGCACAAGCACCCATTGAAAGAACGTATTTAGGTTCTAACATCTGCTCATAAATTCTTACTAAGATAGGGACCATCTTTTCTGTAATAGTTCCTGCAACTAAAAGAAGGTCTGCTTGACGAGGAGAAAATCTCACCACTTCAGCGCCAAATCTAGCTAAGTCATATTTAGGCCCCATCACTGACATAAGCTCAATACCACAACATGCAGTCCCATATGGAAGTGGCCACATAGAGTTTTTTCTTCCCCAAGCCACAAAATCATCTAGCTTTGTTGTGATTGCAAACTGACTTGCCTGCCTTTCTAATTCTAACTCTGCACTTGTAACCTTTGAGGTTTCTTCACTTGTCGCCAACTTTAAGTCTCCTTATTCAGGCTTGAGTTTAGGTGAGTAAAACTCACTTAATACTTGAACCAAATAATTTATAAGAAATTAGACCCTATTAGCTATCACTAGATCAATTGGCTTGCAAAATAAGTCTAAGAATTTGGCTTATATAGGGGGTTTCTTCACAGTATATAGGCAGTTTATTGAAAGCAGTTATTATTCTGCTTTTGACTGAGTAAAAACTCAATTTGGCAAAAAACTATATGCTTCTTTTTTAGTCTAAAAAAGGGAAGGCCCACTTGTTAAAAAGTGGGCCCCTAAAGAGTATTTAACTAGTTTTTTTACTAAACTAGTTAGTCTTAATATGCTCACTTTGCTCATCTTTAAATTCAATCTCCAACTCTTCTATTTCATATGATTCTACATCACCATCATCTAAAAGGCTTGGCTCTTTTGCTTTCACTTCAAGTTCTTCTTCCCCAAGTGATAAGCTTCCTATTTCAGATATATCTTGAGAATTAGCAATATCGTTTTTAATAACAAATTTTTCTTTTACTCTAGCTTTCATAAAAGCTGCTGAGCGGTTTATGCTCGTAGCCTCCATCTCAGTTTTAAACTCAGCGTTCTCTACTTCAGTATCTAAATTAGTTAACTCAATTTGAGCTTTCTCAAGTTTTTCAACATATTTTTTATACTTTTTAACTTTTTTAGCCAGCTTTCTTTGCTGCTTCTCTAGTTTCACAAAAGAGCGTCCTTTTTCAAAATAATCTGCAAAATCTGGAAAAATACTCTTGATACAAACTTTTTTACTTTTTGTTTTATTTTTTAAACCAAGCTCGTAAGCGTTACGGTTACTACAAAAAAGCTCTAAGCCCTCATTCCTACCTACTCGGTAATCGTCAGCACTAAAAGGAACCTCTGCTGAGTCACAAGTTTTAGTGTATTTATAAAGTTTATTAATCTTTTCACCCTTCACTCCATCTTCATAACCTTTTTTTTGCCAATCAATAGATGAACAGTCACTTTTTTTAACTCCAGCGAAAACGAAGCTCCCAAAAGCTAAGAACACAGTAACTGATAGAATATTTTTAATACCTGATTTCATTAAAGCTCCCCCTTAATAAAGATTTTAGCCTAAATACTAAAACATCTTTAATCATGAGAACTTCACTTGTTGAACGCAAGATTTTTCTGCTTAAAAAACTTAATTTTTTTCTAAAATAGCTGTAACTCCCATACCACCACCAGTGCACACAGAAATAAGCCCCTTTCCGCCACTGTTTTGATGAAGTATTTTTGATAAACCGGCAACTATTCTACCGCCTGTTCCGCCAAATGGATGACCTAATGCCAAACTTCCGCCTTTTACGTTTAATTTCGCTCTTGGTATTGAACCTAAAGCTTTATTTAATCCAAGCTCTTCTCTACAAAACTTCTCATCTTCCCAAGCTTTAAAAGTACAAAGTACTTGAGCTGCAAACGCTTCATGAATTTCAAAAAAATCAAAATTATCAAATGTCATTTGATTCCTTGTTAATAAATCTGCCACTGCTTTAGTAGGAGCCATTAACAATCCATCCCCTTTAACAAAATCCACAGCAGACACTTGCGCATCAACAAAGTATGCAAGTATAGGCCACCCCATTTTCTTTGCATAAGACTCTTCAGCAAGTAACACACAGGAAGCTCCATCTGTTAAAGCCGTACTGTTTCCTGCTGTTAAAGTTCCCTTCCCACTTTTTTTATCAAATGCCGGTCGAAGACTAGCAAGCTTTTCTAGCTTTGTATTTGGCCTAAGGATTGAATCTTTAGCTAAACCACCAAAAGAACAAATAAGGTCATCATAAAAACCTTCTTCATAAGCTTTTGCAGCCTTTTGATGACTTTCAAAAGCTAAAAGATCTTGATCTTCTCTTTTGATCTCCCACTCCTGCGCCATAATTTCACAATGCCCGCCCATCGATTTACCTGTTCTAGGTTCAGTTACTCCTGGTACATGAGGTTTAAAATCACGAGGCCTAAACTTAGACAGAGCTGAAATTTTTGAAAACGCACCTTTACTAAAACCAAAGTTCATCAGCTTTTTTGCAAAACTTCTTTGAAACTCAATAGGAGCGTCGCTATTTGTATCAAAACCCCCAGCGATACCAACGTTTGCCTGCCCAGTTAAAATCTTATTAGAAATAGCAATAACAGTTTCTAAACTTGTTCCACAAGCACGTCTAATATCATATGCAGGAGTTTTAGGGGATAAGCCCGAGCCAAGAGAGCATTCGCGTGCTAAGTTCCAATCAGAGCCATGCATGATAACACCTCCAAGTGCTACATCATCTAAAACTGCACCCTCAAGGTTCATCTTCTTAACCAAATCTTTTAAAGCCACTGTCATAAGATCTTGGCTCGTAAAGTTGTTGTAATAAGTAAAAGATTTTGCAAATGGAATTCTTGAACCAGCAACGATCGCAACTCTTCTCGACATAAGTACCTCCTTGTACTCTTATGTTATATTTAAATCCATTAATAACACTTTATAAGTTTAAGGTCACTTAATAAAGAAAAAGGCCAACCGTATTTGGTTAGCCTTTCGTTTAGTTCTTAACTACTTTATTAAAACTATTTTCTAGCTTTTCTTAACTTTGCAAAAGTATTGTAAGTTTTTTGAGTCTTACGCTTTTCTTTTGCCCACTTTTCAGTTTCTTTTCTATACACACCTTTTTTCTCTTGCCATTTCTTTCTTTCATCAAGTGAAGCAGCTTCACGTGTATCGATTTCAGTTAAAACAGAAGCAACCTGTCTTTTCTTTTCTCTCCAGTTTTCAATCTCAGCTTTTGATTTTTCAATCTCATCATTATAGTTAGCAATAAAAGCTTGCCTTTTAACTGAGTTTAATTGAATTTTTTCAATCAGCTCTTGAAGCCTTGCTACAGCTTTATTCTCTTTATCAATTTCAGCCTCTTCAGATTTAATAAACAGTTTATACTTTTCAATTACTTGTCCATAAACTCGAGCATTCGCATCTGCTCTTTTACCATCTTTTAAAGCTTTAATTTTTAACTTTCTAAGCTCATTAACAACCCTTGTAGATTCATTAAAGTTTTTAACTGAAATCTCAAAGTTTGACTTATACTCACTAAAGTTATGAGTTGAGTTATCAACATTTTGTTTTAGTAAACCCATTTTCTGCTCTATGTTTGCTTGCGCAAATACAGAAACTGAGAACAAACTCGTTAGTAATATTGTTATTGTTTTCATACCTTTACCTCTTAACCTTAATACGCATCATTTTTTGGACACAAGTTCTTTAAATCTGATCTAAAATTTCCAATTTCGTCTTGCCAAAACTCACCTTTAAACGTCCAGTTATACTCATTCTTCTCACCCGAAGCAGGACCTCTCTTCTCATTACCAACTTCACCACCTGCAACTTGGAATCTAATGTTTTTACCTGAGTTAGCATAAATCTCATATCTAAGTAGATCATTATTTCTAAGAACTGACTGAAGTCTTATTTCAATATTTTGCATACTTGCCCTTAACTTCTCTTCAGCTTTCTTTAAAAAATCATCTCTAATCATCTCAGCTCTTTTTACAGCATTACCATTTGCTTTTTGGTATTCGATAATACCTTTATCAAAAGTAGCGATTCTATATTGAAGAGCTGTACCTTCATCAAATACGGATTTTCTTCTTGATTTATAATCTTTTGCCATCTCTGGACGATTCGCCTGAAGCGCTTCAGCCTCTTTAATTCTTAAAGCTTTGCTGTCTTCAGCTAATTGATCAATTCTTTTCTTAAGGCTTCTTCTGTGAGTCATCACATCAGATGCAAGTTTTTTAAAGAGAGGAATTTCATCAACTATATTATTAAGTTTTGATTGAACTTCTAAATAGTCCCTATCACGCCCCATCTCTCTTACAATTGGAGATGGTAAGTTATCAAACTCTTCTTTATTGCCATCCTGTGACTCAAGATAAGTTGTCAAAGTTTTATAATGAGAGCCTTCTCTTTTAATATAAGCTTCAACCTGTGCTTTAGCTTTAGGAAAGCCTAGCTCTAAAATAGAGAGCGTATTATGCGCATCTCCAAACTGACATAAATTTAAATACCCTATGGTTCTTATAACATATGATTCTGGTATAAAAGCATCTTTAAAGAAAGGAGAATGAAGAGTAAACATATTACCTATTGCTCCAGAGTAATCACCAAGTTTTACCTGAGCCCAGCCCTTCTCTAATAAACTATCCACCCAAAGGGGATGGTTTTTACTAACCTGATCATACGCTGCGATTGCTTCTTTATATGCGCCACGCTCAAACAAAAATCTTCCAAGTGTGATATTAATAAGAGTTAAGAACTTAGCATTTTGAGATAAGTTTGTTCCTCTTGTATAGTCAGTTTTTAAAGCTCTTAATGTTTTAATACCTTTTGGAATTAAACCACTCATATACTGTGATGTAGCCATAATGAATCTAGCATCATAATAATCATAACTAGCAGAGGAAACAAATGAAGCAAGCTTCTCAGCTTTCTCATACTCTCCATTAATGAAATAGCCTTTTGCTAAAATATAGTTATATTTATTCTTCTGCTTTTTGTTTAGCTTTTTATAGACAGAGCCTGAAGCTAGGGATTTTGCTATCACAGCCTCATAACCCTTTGGGATTCCTTCAAGGATTATATCAACTGCTTTTTTTGAAAAATCTGGCGATCCTCCACCTATAACTTCTGATAAAAGTGGTATAGACTCTGAGTAAAGCTTAGCTCTGTGCAAGCAAGAAGCTCTATAAAACTGTACTCTCATGTCTCCAGTTTTTTTATCTAAAAGATATTGAGAAACAGGTACAACTTCTTCACATGAATCTTTTTCTTCATAAAGTATATCCACAGCAAGGAGCTCATGGTCTTTAGGCTCTCTTAAGAATAAAGGCCTCATTTCAACTTCAGTATTTTCAACAGCTGCAAACTGGATAGAACTAACATCTGAGTCCTGAACTACGTTTGGATTTACTTCATTTAATTTCACACCGTTTTTCTTAGCAGTCTGAAGTTTTATACTCTTTAGAATCTTCATTTGATTTAAAACTTTTGGAGCTTTTTGAATAGCAAGTTTATAGCCTCTAATAAGTTTATACTTACCAGTTTTCCATTTAAACTTCTTTGATTTTAAAATTTGCTCTCTACCAAAGTTATACCTTGGTACTTTCTTAATAGTTTTACCTGCAAGTTCAGCTTGCAGTGCTGGTGTATAGACTGGAATTTCAAAGTCAGGGCTAATCGTTCCCTCACTAACTTGTTCAAAGTTTTCACTAACAGAGCCTTTACCAAGCTCAACAAAGTTTGCAGGTACATCTTGTATGATACCAGGCTGTTCAGCTCCCGCATCACGATAAAGTTGTGCATTAGCCAATACTGGAATCAAATATGAAACCGATATGATCAGTATTTTTGTTTTTAGTTTACACACAACCCTTTTCTCCCTCTAAAATTATAAGAAAATATAAGTTAAACCTAAGTTTAGAGATATATTATCTTCAACACGACTTTCTAACTTATTTCCAGAACTACCAATAGTTGTAAAATCAAATACATCCTGGTTATGCCATCTATGTTTATAATCAAATCTAATTGCCATTCTTTTACTTACATAAAAACTCTGACTGATTTCAAATCCATAAGTAAGTGCAGACTCACTTCTTACATCATAAGAGTCCGTTGAGCTACCAGCTGTACCATCACTTCTAGAACCTTGAATAGCATATGAACTCATTCCTAAAGATGCTCCTAAAGTCATATCAAAATATAGAATTTTTTGACTAAGAAAACTCATCTTTGCGTAAAATGGCATCCACTTTCCTGTAACGCCAAAATAGTTCTCTAACTTTCCATGGTTAATAAAACCACCTAAACCAATAACCTCTTTTTGAAGATCGTTATCGCTTAATGATACTGATTGAAACTCTGCTTCAAGACCCCATCTATCGTTAAACATATAACCAACACCAATATCTAGACCAAAACCTTCACTATACTCTTCATTAAGCATGAGGCCTGGCATAATAGTTAATGAGATTTTTTTTGTCTTTGTATAAGTTCTATTTTGAACAACAGAGAATTTTTTATCTTTAGGAGCCCAGTACCTTTTTTCTAAACCTTCAACATCAACTTTCTTAGGCGCTTCATCCTGTGCAAAAGCAGATCCTGTAGATAAAAGCAGTGTAGCTCCAACTGAATAAGCAATAAGCTTGAGCTTTTCCATCCTTGTTTTCATTTCTTTATTCTCCTACGTTCTATATTCTTTAAAGTTTAAGTTCTCGTTATTTATTTGATTTAAAGTAAAATGGATATGAAACGGCCACTTCCGTACCACCTTTAGGTATTGGAAACTTCCATCTCTTAATTTTTCTTAAAATACAGCCCTCCACTAGACTGCTTTTCATTGTAGTGCTCTTAATTTTTTGAGTAGATACTCTTCCAGCTGGAGAAATAACAAACTCAACTTTAATTTTACCATATAAATCAGGGTTAGCTGCTAACTGTCTTTCATAGCAGTACCTAACTGCACCAATGTTCTTCTTAACTACTGCAGCAATTTCTTCAGCTGAAAGGCCACCCGCAATTTCAGTTTCTTCTTCTAGTGCATCAACTACACCTGTTCCAACACCTGAACCTGATAAACTACCAAGTGAGCCAGAAACGCTACCGCCACCAGCAGTACCTTTGGTGTTGATTCCACCTACTCTAAAAGAACCTGTAGCTGAAGCCGAACCTAGCTTAGCCCCAGATTTAAGATTACTTATTGAAGCAAAACCTCTACCTGTTCCCTTATTAGCCTTTACACCTTTAGTTTTAACTAAAAGCGCATTGTTTGAAGACCTAAGAGCAACCTTACTTACCAGCCTACTTAAACCTGCCTTTTTAATCGAAGATACAACTTTTGCTGCCTTAGCGTTAACTTTCTTATTACTCCTTGATGGAGCCAACCTAGCTATTTTCTTTTTTCTTGGAGCTAATACTTTCGGAGCTGCTTTTTTTCTCGGAGCAACAACTTTTTTCTTAGCAACTTTCTTAGGCTTTTCAATTTTTTTCTCAATTTTCTTAGTTAACTTTAAAGCCTTCTTTTTTTGTTTCTTAATCTCTTTTTCATCAAAAATTAGCTTTGTATACTGGTTCTCTTTAATTGCACCCGGGTCACCTTTTAGAGCTTTTGGAATAATGAAACACGCTAAAAGAAAAACAAAAGTTGAACTAACAGCCCATATGGTCGGTTTGATAAGATCTTCAGGAAATATCGCCCAAATAGAACTTTCTTCCCTTTTAAACTGTGGAGATCTTACAAGTCTATTCTTGATTTTATATGAACCAAAAGACTGCTCTTGCCACTCAGGACCTTTTGCAGGTTGAACCTCATGAACTTTTCTTGCATAAGGTACTTTAATAACTTTACCAGGCTCTTCAAGATATGACTCCATTACAGCGTCACCCATAAGCACTACTATTTGTTGGTAAATTTTTTGCTCTTCACCTTTAATATCAACTTTTTTAGGAATCTTAAATATATTTAAACTTTTTAACTCTACTGCTCTAACTTCAAGAGTGTGCTTGCCAATTCTTAGAAGCAAAGGCTCTTCAAGACTGTGCTCAACAATAGGTGAATTATTAACCCAAGTCCCACTCTCACTACCAAGGTCAATAACCTTCCAAATACCATCTCGTTTTTCAAAACAAGCATGTAAAGAATCAATTTCGTCACCTAATATACGAATATTAGAACGGCGCCCAGAGCCAATAGTAAAAATATCAGAGTTATCTCTAACTCTAAATCTATTAACCGTTTTACCCTCTTTTTGATGTAATACTAATAATTCTTTCACTTATATCACCTCAAAAAATGAATAGATTTCTTTATCTCTTCATTCATCTCTTTCTTCTTTTCATATAGTGGTAAAAAATCTACTCCACTTTTTTGTAAAACATAATCCCCAGTAGGAGTTCTAACTTCTCCGTCAATATCTGCACCTTCTAAATCGATAGTTTGTCTTTTGTTCTTCTTTGCTAAAGAAAGGGAGGGGGCCACTATAAGCAATGACAACACAACTGCGATATACTTTTTCATTATTCTGCCTCCTTCTTAATATTTACTTTCTCTGTCTCAGCAGGCTGCTTCTTCGCATTTCTTTCTTCTATAATTTTATTAACAGCACTTAAGTTCTTTCTTATTTCTTGATCTGAAAGACTTGCTAAAGCTCTACCTTTGCGCTTTTGATTAATCGCCTGCTCATAACAGCTTTTAGCTCTTTCATAATTTTTTAAATTTTGATAACTTAAACCCATCTTCATCCACAAATCGGCATTATTTTGAGTTAGACTTATTGCTGTCTTATAATGAGCCAGTGATTCCTTATATTTGCCTAATTCAAAGTGACTTTCAGCTAGGGCGAGTCGAGTTTTACTATCTCGCCCCATATACTTAAGGGTTTTTGTTAAATAATTAATCGCTTCTTTAAACTGTCTATCTCTAAAATGTATTTCACCTAAAAACTGAGCGGCATCTAAGTTCTTTGCATCTTGTTTCAAAACTGCCTTCATAAGGTCAAAAGCCTGTGTTTCATCTTTTTGTAGCCAAGCAAGCCTTGCTTTTTGAAAAGTGATCACTGGATTATTTGGAGCTTTTCTTTCAGCTAAATTAATCATCCACTGAGCTTTCATTAAATCACCCTGTTTTTCTGCTATGATACTCTTATAGTAAGGGCCCCAAGCAGCTTTAATATGTTTTCTTGAAAGAATGTTTGCTATCTCTTCAAGTACAGGCCAGTTTTTATTCTTAATACAAGACCAGCCTGATTCAAGCAGTTTTCTCCACTCATCAACTTTTACCTTACTGTAATCAGAGCACTTAATTTTAGCCTTTGTCTTTTTAATATAAGATGTGATTCTAATTTTTGAGCCATAAGATTTATCGATAGTTTGAACATCTTGAAGCTCTTCTTTTGGTTTCTCTTTTTTAGTGTTTTTTGAACTTGCTTGAGTGTTACCTTTTTCACTAATATTCGAATCAGTTGTGGCACAACCTGTGATGAATGCAGCAAGAAGAATTATAAATACTAATCTCATTCTATAACCCCCTTGGTCCCAGCGCTTGTGGCATACCAATTTTAATTGGATAAATTGTTTTCTTTTGTAAATTCACTGCATTTAAAAGTTTCTGTACTTTCTCAATGGATCCATCTCTTAAGTTTGAATCTGTTGCAACTTTAAGAGCCTGATCAACAGCTTCTGCTGCCTTCTCTTCAAAAGGCATAATAACATTATCTAACTCATCAAGAAGAGCATCTTTCTCTTCTTGGCTATAACTAGCTGGAGGCTTTACGTTTTTTAAATCTTCTACAAATCTTTGATAAGTTCGTCCTAGACCAAGTAGAGATTTCATCACAACTTTTGCATCCTCATCTCCTAATGCCCTTTGATATTCAGTTTGAACCCTCTCAAGTAGTTTCGTCTTGCTCTGTATTCCTTGAATAATCGCCTCTAAACTTGCACTATTTATTCTTTTTGCAAAAAATTGCCTCTCTTTTTTCTCACCTGCAAATTGACTTAAGCGACCAATTTTTGACTTATCAAGAGCTCGATTCCTTTTGTGAGTGCTAATCCATTTATTAAGAGCAGGGTCAGATTTTTCATACATAATTTGAGAAATATCTCTTACAGCAAGAGAAGCGATCTCTCTACTTTTAGAAAGAGTCATCTGCTGAAGTTTTGAATAATACCATTTAGAAGATCTACCTAATTTAGGCCTCATTTCAAAAAATTCTTCTTTAGAAACATCTTTAAATTCGCTCTTACCAGCCACATTCATAATTGCGTAGTATCTTTTTGCTGCGTCTTCATATCTTCCTGAAGATTTTAAATAACTTGCTTCTAAGTATGCCCATCTAGCTCTATTTTTAATATCGTGCTTAACAAGTAATTGTGAAACTCCAAGAGCTTGCTCAGGCTCGGCCATCATTTCAAAAATCTCTAAAGCTTTTACTAAACCTGGTATTGATTTTTTATCTTTTGGATACTTTTTAAAATAAGCAACATAGGACTTTGCCGTAGTGTCATAATCTTTTAATTTAAAATGAAGGCCTATCATATTCCACTGTGCTTCATCGGCTAAAACTGAAGTCGGGTTTTCTTGAATAAACTCAGTATACCTAGTTATAGCTCTCTTATAGTTCTCTTCATCTTGTAAAAGCTGAACCTCAGAGAAAAATGCCTGTTCATAGATTTTATGAAGACCTTTTTTTCTCACTAAGTCAATTTCAGTATCTCTCCATTGTTTAGAGAATTTTTGAATCTCAATATATTTTTTACCAGAATTTAAAATATCTAAATAAAGATCTTGTGATTTCTTACCTTTATCTAACTTATAAAACTTAGAACCTAAATCTAATAGTAATGGTCCAGCTAAATCATAATTTTTCTTCTTATAATCATATAAACCAAGTTTAAAAGCTATATCTAAGTACTTTTCACCTTTAGGAAAATCTTTCATGTACTTACTAGATAAACTTCTATAACGATCCTCAGACTCACCCTTGTAGACACCTTTATGAAGCTTATCCCATGAAAATATAGAGGCATACCTTGAATCATGCTTCCTCTTTTTGTCTTTAGTGCTATCACCAACTTTTTCATATTCTATAGATGATTCTTTAAAGTTTTTTCTTTCGTAAAGATGCTCAGCAAAAGTAAATCTCATTTTACTGTTATCATCTTGTGGCTCTTTACCGTCTAAATGAACTCTAAACGCTTGTTCAGAGACATAGGATAGTAACTGTTTACCATTATCTTTCTTATAAAGTCTCAACCATTTAATAGCCATTCTTTTAGATAAAGAGTCCAAGCTATCTGCACATTCAAACTCAACTTCTTTTTTTTCTTTCTTAGCTCTTTCAGTAACAGCAACACATGACTTTCTAAAGTCCCACAAATTGTTTGATGCAGATTTAAACTTATTTTGTCTATCATAATTAGATACAAGATCTTTATGCATTAAAGGCTTTGAATCTGCTTTTGGAAAACTCTTAACTAAATCAACTAAAACAATTTCTTGCTCAACATCTCTACCATGCTTTTCGTGAATTCTTGCAAGTTTTCTAAGTGATGGAACAGGGTCTTTTGTACCAGCTAAGTCTTTAAAATACCTAAGTGCGTCGGAAGCTGATCTTACACCACTGTAAAAAAGTGCTAAATCCATTAAAGCTTCCGTTCTTAAATCTAGTCTTGCATCCCCACCAGTTGCCTCTACGTTCTTACCAAACGCAATAACCTTTTCTAATTCTTGAATAGCTTGCTCATATGCTGAAAGATTATAATAACTCCAACCAGCTTTATATAAACCATATGGATATACTCTAGCATTTTTATATTTTTTAACTTGATTGAAATATGCTAAAGCTCTTTTAAAATTTCTTCTCTTAAAGTTGATTTCACCAACAGCTAAAAATGTATCTGGTCTTAATCTTGATCTTTTATTTTTTCTTAAAAGCTCAATAAAACTCTTTTCAGCTTCTTCCTCTTTTTCTATCTGCAACTGCGCAAAAGCTTTATTAAAAATAACTCGATCAAGCTCTCTAAATCTAGGAAAATCCTTACTAATTGAGTCATAATAGCTAATGGCTTTTTCTACCATAGCTTTTTCTTTTAACGTTTTAATTTGATTTGGAAGAAAACTCATAACCTGCTGCTCATCTTCTTGTGATCCAGTAATTTGATCTATAACTCTAGCTGATTTTGCACGTGACATATAAAGCTCTGCTAGTCTAAAACGCAGTCCCGGCTCCATACTTGTACCTTTATACTTACCAATAAGCTCAGTGAGGTGTTTTAATGCTCTTTCTTCAGATTGAGAAATTAGTACTTCTGATTTTAAAATCTTTCTTTCGTTTTCAGCTTCATCTGTACTTGTAGCTTTTAAACCTTCGATTATATCTGAAGATAGAGCAGAAAAAGAAAATAAAAAAATACTTAAAAACAGAGAGATAAATTTCATACTAATTACTTCTCCCCATCTAAAGCTGCAAGCCTTAGATCTCCATACCCTGCCATAGTGGCTGTATACATAACTTTTCTCAGTACTGAGTAATCAAGACCTTTATCTGCTTGCATGAAAATCGTACCCTTAAACTTCACAGTAGAGTTTCTCTTTGCAATTGCCTCAATTTTCTCAGCTTCAATATTTAACTCTTTAAATAGCGGCTCGATAAAATCCTCATCTTCTTTAGCAAGACTCTTAGCTTCAATTTTATTATCAACAATACTAGCCAGTCTTTTATCGTTTAAGAAAACACCTTTTTTAGACACAAGCATAAGCATCGCCTCTTCAGGTGCTGCTGCAGTAATTGATGACGGCAGAACTAACCCATCAACATTTTTCACTTCAAGAGTTGAAGTGTCATAACTTTTTAAAAGAAACACAATCATGATTGTAAACATATCAACCATGGCTGTTAGCTGTAGAGTAAACCCGCTATCTTTTTGAGCCTTTTTTACTATATCATGAACAATTGACACTTCTTATACCTCTTTAATTAGTTTGTTATGTTTCCAAAAACAACATCTGGAAACAAAAATGTAGTTTCTAAATTCTCACCAGTTGATGACACAAATCTCATTGGCTTCTTCTCGGGAGTGACTCGAGAGGAATCTATGAGCTTAACGATTATATCGTATGGAACTCCATCACCTGGCATTAGTTTTAATCTGTTTTCTTTAGGGTATTTCTTCTTAACTGCAAAAAGTTCTTCTTGAAGTTTAATAAAATCAAACTTTTCACCATCAGGCTTTATAGTTACTGATTTTAGTCTTTTATTATCAACTACAAGCTCCATTACAAGTTCACTTTTTTTATTTGCAAAAAGACTTAAGTTGAAATCAATTTCATCTTTCTTTTTTTCTTCTGGTTTTTGCTCTGCATCTGATAAAACAGGAAGAGTTGTTTCAATCATCTTTAATGTTGCAAAAGATGTCTGAAGTAGTAAAACCGGAATAAGCGTAACCATAAGTGCTAATAGTGGAGATAAATCAATCTCCCAATCTGTTTCACCTTCTGATTGTTCTGCTATAAAGTCTTTTAAATTAAAAAACATTTGAAATCCCTATCGATTAAATTAAATTAACTAGCCTTCTTAACTGGAGATGCTGGCTTTTGCTTTAAACTTCCATAAACACGCCCAGAAAGCAGGTCCATAATCTTAGATGATTGCTCAACACACTCATTTAAAATTCTATTTTGCTTTGCATGTAAAACTGCGTATACAACCATCACTGGAATCGCAACCGATAAACCAAGTGCAGTTGTGTTCATCGCAAGTGAAATACCTTGTGCTAGTAACTCACCTTTTTTTGCAGGATCTGCGTTTGCAACGGCTTCAAACGACATGATTAGTCCTGAGATTGTACCAAGTAGTCCAACTAGTGTAACAACGTTTGAAATCATCGCTAAGTAACCTAATCTTTGTGTAACTTTTGGAAGAACTTCTGAGAATGAAATTTCCATACCTTTTCTAATAGACTCTTCATCTCTATCAGCTCGCTCTATGATTGCTTTTACAACATGAGCAACAGGCGCTTTTCTATTTGCATCACTAAAAGTAATTGCTTCTTCAATTTGATCAGCAACAACCAAACTTCTTACTTGAGCAATAAACTCATCTGTTTTCATTGAAAGATCAAAGAATAACGCCTTTACTCTATCAATAATTAGTATTAGTGCCGCAACTGCAAATGCTACAATTACATAACCTGCAAGACCACTTGACGTGATCATAAACAATAAATTCTCCATTAGTTCACTCCTCTATTAATGGGTTCATAATCTATTTTAATTTTATCAGTTGGACTTATACTCTCACTTCCGTGAAACTGAATACTGTTTCTAGTCTCATTATAAGTCCATCCGTTCACACTATCTTGTCGGACTAAAGCGCCGTTCTTATAAACTCTCAAAGAGTCTAGTAATGGTGTGTTTTTCAATTTATACTCTGATAATACAGACATTAGTCTTGAGGTAACTTGGTTCATATACGAACTAAAGTCTGAATAACAAATACTTTCAGATACTCCACCTGAAAGATTTGCAAGTTCAATATATCTTACACCCTTGGCCGCATAATCTAAAAAAGTTCTACAAGCTGGATCACTTAAATCAGTAATTCCAATAAAGTTAGTAACCCATCTTTGTAATGAAGGTTCATTTGAACCCTTAATTGTATTTAAATAGTTATAGTAGTCTTCAACTTCACCAGTTGAAAAATCTCTATCATCAGTTAAAAACACAACAACAAGTAAAGCCTCTTCTCTTAAAAAAGTAGAATCTTTACCTAGTTGATGCTCTCTAGAAAGAGCTGAAGCCATTGCGGCAAGTCCTGATTCTGTATTTGATCCCTCACCACCAGCTCTAATCATATTTCTTAAGTGAGTCACTGCATTTGGAGTAGAGTTAGTAACAACTGGAACTGAGCCAATAAACTTCCCTCTTTCTCCAGCCCGTCTCATATCCATCGTTGTTGCCGCTATTCTAAAATCTGTTCTAGTTCTTAACAGTTCATTATAAAGTAAGTTCATTCTATCAGCTATTCCATCTTGATGAGGAACCATGGTTTCAAATGAATTATCAATAACCCAAAGTATGTCCACCTGGTTATTAAACTGTGCAACGACGTCAACATTTTGAGACTTTTGAATTGTACTAAATTCGTCTTGACTACATGAGGTAAAAATTAACAAAGTGAATAATGTGAAAAGTAAGCATTTCATTACTTCTTCTCCTTTTCTTCTTCTGCAAATCTAGATAACGCAGCAATAACTCTTGCTAAAAATATTTGACCTTTAGCACTGATCTTTAAAAACTTAATACCGTATCTATATTTGTTTTTCTTAACTTGGACTTTATTAACTATTTTTGCTTGGCAATTAAAAGAAATCGCTTCTGAAATCGGAGAGCAGTAGAGGTTAATTGTACTCCCAGGCTCACCAAAGTCATCTCCAGCTTCAATACCCATACCTCCTCGACCGACTTCAATAGCTTTACCCTTAAATAAGACATTTGATTTCTTAACAAAAATATCTGCTAAAATAGGCTTTCTGTCGTATCTTCTTCTATTAGGATTTTCAGGGTTTGGAGCTGGCGCGTCCTCATCAGAAATAGCATTTAAAGCTGCTACTTGAAATATTTCATAATCTGAAACAATACCCCATGAATCCTGGTTTAAAGCTCGTATAAAGTCAAAAGTAGATAAATCGCCTGTATTTATTTTACTTATAATCTGATAATAATCATAGGGCCCAGATTCTTTGCCATCACTTAGCACAAACCAATTTTTCTCTGCCTTTTTAACTGCTGACATATTTATTCCTCAACTTGAATTAAAACGTTACAGTTATTAGTCGGAAAGTAATTTAAAAGGCCTTACATGAGCATTGTACTCGTCTAAAATTGAGATTGATGGTTTTTAAGATTGGTAAACTACTAGTTAATATTAGAAGAAAGGAAACTAAAACTTGTTGAAAGTGAATATATTCTATTCACTAAATCAATAAAGTACACCTACTCTTAATACTATAGTCATAAATATACATGCTTGATATAAACAAGATTGAAATAATCTTAATTTGAACGTCAATTATCCCGAAATTTAATTATACTTTATTGGAGACAATTATGGACATTATAGAAACTATTATTAAAACTGTCTCTGAAACTGGAATGATATACCTAGACGATAAAATTAATAAGAAGCTAGACAATACAAAAAAAGCCGCCTTTGGATTTTATATCGGTAATTTACTTATTAGTGGACTCATCAGCCTTCTAATTTTTTTTATTGGAATAGGGACGTTTATAGCTTTTCTTAATACTGATTTGATCACTCCACACTTAATAATTTCAAATTTCTTTATTGGAGCTAGCGCAGTATCATTAATTCTTATAACCGTTTTTCTCATTTTATATATTAAGTATATAAAAAAACAGCACGCCGAAACCAAGAAAAACGAAATTTTAGAAAAACTCATACCTTCTATTGAGAAAATTATTATGCTTATACATGAAAACAGCTCAACTCAAAAAGAAATCAAGTCCTTAAGAGAGCAAAATTTAGTTCTTCAAAAAGATATCGAAGAACTCAAACAAAAGGATAAAGCTGTACAATAATAAAGTCTAAATGAGAAGACCTCTTCTTCCACAGTTTAACTGAATAATATCATTAGCTAGCGCAAAGTCATCAAAACTAACTGGATAATAAATAAAAGGATCACTTTCACCGTCATTCCAGCTTGCATGTCTTACAAGAAGACCATCAATAACCTCTACATAAGAGATATACCCTTGAGGAAAATCTCCACTTGCAAAAACAAAGTCTTCATAAACAAAATCTAAATCTTGATTAATAAAAGCAAAAGGCCTTTGAGACACTTCTTCGACACCTTCACTATCACCAACAACAGCATTAACTGTACCTTGGCCACCTATACTCAAAGCATCTATTGAAAAAGAGTCTAACGGTATATCACCTCTATAGTTTTCAAACTGTCTACAAAGTCTATCTACATTGATACCCTCAGATATCAGTGATACAGATTCAGAAACATCATCTGCAATCCATAACCCAACCATTTCAGCTGGAATTGTTTGATCTTCAGATTCCGAACAACCTACTAGTAAGAACATAGATGCAGTCATGAAATACATAAATACTTTAGACATAATAACTCCTTAGAAATTAACTTATAACATAAGATATCAAGTATCTGGGCTTAGCTTTGCTTAAGGTGAAAAAAACACTCTATTGAAAAAAGTGTATACACCAAAATTAAACCACTTACTTAATAGCTTCTCTAATATACGCTGAACCCGTATCTAGCACCCATACAACTACAGCTATCACAACAACTATACAGCCCACTTCTCTCCACATAGCTTGCCCTTGATACTGAATAAGCATGGTACCTATACCACCACCACCAACAAGACCAATTACAGTGGCCATTCTCACGTTAATATCCCATCTATAAATTGTGAAAGAAATATAGGGAAGAACAATTTGTGGTACTATTCCAAAAGCAATTGTTTGCAGAATTCCTGCTCCTGTTGCTTTAACACCTTCAACCGGACCATCATCAATGCACTCAACAATTTCTGAGTACTGCTTAGTAAGTGAGGCTACAGAGTGAAGCATAAGCGCTAGCATTCCTGCAAAAGGACCAATTCCAACCCATACTGAAAAAATAATCGCCCAAATCAGTGGTTCAACTGATCTTACAATATTTAAAAAAGTTCTCAGTGTCATATATACTGCAAAAGCCACAGGGTGAGTCATCACATTTTTTGCTCCAACAAAAGAAAAGAAAAAAGCAATTGGAACAGCAATAAACGTAGCTAAAAAAGCAATGTAAATCGTTTCAACTATTGCGTGGAGAGCACGAGGTAAAATCTCAAAATTTGGAGAAAATATACCTTTAAAAAGCCTCACAGCCCCCTGAAAACCATACTCATCAAAAAGATCCATAAACGAAAACTCAACAACAATTATAGAAGCTATGATTGTAAGTATTAAAACTAAGTAAATATGTAATTTCCAAAAAACATTAGATGCCGTTTTAACAAACTCGATTTTTTTTGAGAACAGTTGATCTCCAATTGTTTTAAGGCTTGACCAATTTGAGCCGCAATCAAGAACAAAACCCATTACTAAAAACAAAAGAGAGCCAACCTTTATCTTATCAATATCAAGAAAGTGCTCTTTTGAGGGAAGTGTCCCCATGAAATAGCCCGTTAAAAAATAAACCGCAGCTAATGTGTAAGCAAAAAGTACTGTGTTAATAAGGGATCTTTTAAAGTTAATCTGCATTTTAATAATTTCCTAAATCTATATCTAAAATCTATACTATAATAAACTCTACTGAACTCTTCTTGCTTCTTCGCCGTATATTTGCTTAAACCACTCATCATTGATTTCTGCAGGGCTTCCTTCAAAAACTTTCTCACCGTCTTTTAAAGCAATCGCTCTATCACTGTATTCTTTGACTAAATCAAGATGATGAAGGTTACATAAGACTGTAATTCCTAAAGACTTATTAATTTCTTTTAAGTAATCCATAACAGTATGACAAAGTGCTGGATCTAAACTTGCTACAGGCTCATCCGCTAATAAAATTTTTGGCTGCTGCATAAGAGCTCGCGCTATTGCAACTCTTTGCTGTTGACCACCTGAGAGCTCATCTGCTCTTACATGTGTTTTTTCAGCTAGACCAACAAGTTTTAAATACTCTACAGCTTTTTCTTTATCTTCCTCTTTATAAAAACCCATTACGCTTCTAAAAAAACCAGTTCTGCTTAATGAGCCCATTAAAACATTTGATAAAACTGTATGACGACCTACTAAATTAAATTTTTGAAAAATCATTGCAATATCACCTCTGATTTTTCTAACACCTGAGCCAGAAAGACTTGCGATGTCTTGATCTTCAAAAATAATCTCTCCACCTGTTGGATCATTAAGCCTGTTCACACATCTTAAGAAAGTAGACTTTCCTGAGCCACTTAAACCTATGACAGCTAAGAACTCTCCTTTATAAACATCAACAGAAAGGCCTTTTAATGCCTTTACTCCATTTGGATACATTTTTTCTAAATTCTTAACTTTTAAGTGCGTAGTTTTTTCAGACATTTACTTAACCATTTTCTCAATATTTACATCTAGTTCTGTTAAAAGCTTTCTTACAGGGTCATAATGCGAATCCTTCACATCCACTAAACCTGTGACAAGATATAAAGCCTCAAAAGTTGCTTTACCTTTTTCAGTAGCAATATATGTCTTTAATGCTTCTACAAGTTTAGTCTTCATCTCAGTTTCAATATCTTTTCTAAAAATAATGGGATCATTAGGAATAGAATCTGTAAGGCTCACAATTTTTACCTTCTCTTCAACATCTGGAAACTGCGTCTTAACTAACCTTCTTGCATCCTGAATTCTTCCTTCAATTGGGGGGGAGTAAAAAGTTGCTCCAGCATCTACTTGCCCTTGATAAACCATAGAAACAACTGAATCATGCTTTTGAGCGAACATAGTTTCAGCTGGCTCAATGTCTTTCTTTTTGAATAAACTCTTAGCTAAAAGATAACCTGATGCAGAGGCAGGGTCTACGTAAGCAAACTTAGCTCCTTTAATATCGCTTAAAGAATTAATTTTAGAATCTTTTCTTGCAATGATTTGAGACTTATAACTTGTATCACCAAATCTTGTAACTAAGAGCTTTGCTTCAACATCATATTTTTTATGAGCCAATAAATAACCAAAAGTATTCATCACTGCTACATCAGCTCTCTTCGTTCCAAAAGCTTCAACTACGGCAATGTAGCTTGAAGGGACAGAAAGTTTAATAGAGTAACCTGTTAACTCTTCTAAACCTTTTTTTAGATCTTGCGCTTTATCTTTTAACATTTGCGCATCTACAGAAGGAATTAAGAAAACTTTAATAGGGTTTTTATCTGTGCCTAATGGAGCTCTCTTTACTGAACAAGAAGTGATAAAACACAAAGTTAAAACTACTAGTAAAACACGTGAAAACAATTTAGCCCCCTTGGACTTGCTTGATTAATTTTAAAGGTCATATTGTTACCTTATGGACGTACTGATCTCAAGGCTCGACAACACTCTTAAAGATAGCAAAAATACTCCAATTGCAGTCTTTGACATTGACTCAACAATTTTTAATGTAAGCCCAAGAAATCAGGTGATTTTAGAGGCAATCTTAAAAGAGGATTGGTTAAAAAAAGAACTAAAAAGAGAGTCTTTTGATGAACTTAAGAGCAAAGTACTCACTGATAAAGACTGGGGTCTTGAACCGCTTTATCAAATACTATCTGAAGAACTTAGTAGTGAGAGCATTAAGCAGGCAAAACGCTTTTGGGCAGCTCGCTTTTTCACCAATGAGTACCTAAAACATGATATTCCCTATGATTTTTGCATACCCTTTATTCAAAAACTTGAAACTAAAGGCTTTAAGATCATGTACTTAACAGGCAGAGACAATGAGCGCATGAGAGCAGGCACCTTAAATCAACTTAAAAAATGGGAACTCCCCTTAAAAGAAGACTCTGATCTCATCACAAAACCTAATAAGGGGCTAATTGATGGCCCTTATAAACAAGAAGCTTTAAGTAAACTTATGAGCCCTCACCACCATTTATGGTTCTTTGATAATGAGCCTCATGTTTTAAAATACTGTGAGTTTAAAGATCAGCCTAATTACCAACTTGTATATATCGACAGTGTTCACTCTAAGCGCGCTGAACCTAAAGAAACATGGCTTAGTCTTTCTCCATTAGATTATAAATCTCTTTTAGAGGGAATTTAGAACTTATGTCTTTGTTTTTAATCTCAACACCTATAGGAAATCTTGATGACATCACTTTAAGAGCTTTAAAAAAGCTTAAAGAATCAGATCACATAATAGGAGAAGAAGCTAAGGTTATTCGAAGAAGGCTTTCTGCATGGGGAATAAAGCCACAAGATAAAAAAATCCATACGTTAAATGAACATACTGACCTCGATGAACTTAATAAGCTTTTAGAGCTTGTAGAAGAAAATGATGTAAGCCTAGTAACAGACTGTGGAACTCCTAGTTTTTTTGACCCAGGCTTTGCTTTAGTAAAAAAATGTGTTGAAAACAAAGTAGAGGTAAAGAGTTTACCTGGCGTTAGTAGCCTTACTGCTTTAATGCCCTACCTTGATAGACGAACAGAACACTTTGAGGTCTTAGGCTTTCCCCCACAAAAAAAAGAAGAACGACCTGCTTTTTATAAGAAAATAGCTTCAAAGAAAAACCCTTCTTTTATAATGGATACACCTTATAGACTTGATAAAGTGCTTGATGAGCTTAAGCTGCACCTTCCTCACTCGTATTGTGTTTTAGGCCTAAATCTTACTGAAGAAAGCGAATCAATTTTAAGAGGTACACCTGAGGAAATTAGAGGCCACATACCTTCTAAGTCAAAAGTGAATTTTGTGTGTATGATTTATACTCTTAAAACTTAAGTTAAGAAGTAGGTTTACCTGGAATTCCAACTATAGTCTCACCGTCACCACACGACTTAGTTACTACAGAGTTTGCTCCTATTCTTACACCATTTCCGATTTCAATAGGACCAAGTACTTTGGCTCCGGCCCCAACTAAAACGTTGTCACCAAGACTTGGGTGCCTCTTAAAGTCTTTTGTCTTAGAAACACCACCTAAGGTAACACCGTGATATATAAGACAATCGTCTCCAACTACAGCTGTTTCTCCAATAACCACACCAACACCATGATCAATCACAAACCTCTTACCGACTTTTGCACCAGGGTGAATCTCTATACCTGTAATAAACCTTGATACTTCAGATATAAGGCGGGCTAAAAAGAACAGCTTTAATTTATAAAGAAAGTGAGAAAATCTATGGAAAAAAATCGCTTTAGGGCCTGGAAAAAGGATTAAAACCTCTAGAAGTGACTTCACACTTGGATCGTTTTTTTTATAGGCTTTTAGCAAACTGAACATGAGTTTTGAGAGGCTATATGCTAAAAAAAGATTAGTAAAGAAGCTTGGTGCTATATTTATAGTTTTAAAGAAGGCAGTTTTTTTATTTTAAAAGATAATCAAGCTCAATAAATGACTTTAAATCAGGGTTAAGGCTTCCTGCTTTTATTTTTAAGCTTATAGCCTTTTCCTTTGAGCCAACCTCAAAGTAAGCCCTACTAAGTGCAGCATAAGCAGAAGCGCTTTGAACATCCTCAGCTAAGATCTGCTGCCAAAACCTTGAAGAGCACTTATAATCCCCTCTTCTTTGGCAAAAATGAGCCTGCATATAAAGTGGAAGCATTTTTGACTGATTAGCATTACTTGCAATAGCTTCGCTTAAAGCAATACTTGCATCTTGAACATTATCTTTTAAATCTAAACCAAACGACTTAAGAGAAAGTAAATTAGCATCACCTGTGTTTAACTTTAACGCTTCATCAATACTTGTAAAAGCAATCTTTTCTTCATCAGCCATAAAACGGCACAAAGCCACCACAGAAGCCCAGTTTGTACTAGCATTCTTAGATGGAGAAAGATCGTTACAAATATATTTAAAATCTGAGAACTCAACTTTTACGTGAAACGGATTCTCTCGTCTTAAATCTGTTAAGTAAGGGTCAACTTTTAAGATACTGTCTAAATTTTCTTTTGTATTTATTCCTTGAAGTTTTTTTACCCAAAGAAGTAATGTGTTTAATTCAAATGCATAAGAGGAAGAAAGACTTACCTGGCTCTCTAAAAATATCTGTACTGAAGAAAGCTCTTTTAAATCACCTTTAGCTAAAGCACCTTTAGCCCATGACTCAGCAACAAGAAAAGCCAGCAGCCCTGTTTCCCCACCTTTTGAGTAAGCAGACTCAAAGTAGGCTTTAGATACAGACCAATTCTTTCGTTTTCTATAAATAAGGCCAAGGTTAATAACAGCAGGCGTATAAAATTGATCAGCAGAAATAGAGTTTAAAAAATCCTTCTCAGCGCCAGCTAAGTTTTGACTCTGAAATTTTACCATGCCACTTAAATTTTTCCACTCAGCAGTGTTCTTATTACTCATTCCTTCTAAGAGCTTAGCAGCTTTTTTACTGTCTCCTTCTTGGTGAATTAACAGTGCAACATAAGGCATACTTAAGTTCTTTAAACTTTTCTTATTACTTAGCGCCGCTTTCATATTAACTAAAGCTTGTCTAAAGTTTCCTATCTTCCAGTTTTTTTGAGCTTCACTAAAAGGGTTTGCATATGCAGGCTTTTTAGCTCCCATAATGTTAGTTTTATAATAGTATCCAGCTATACAAATAAATAAGACTAAGACAAAAAGGTTCCTAAAAAGTTTAGTCTCTTTTTTCTTTTTTTTTCCAGCGCTTTCTTTAAGCTTATCAAGATTTAAAACTTCTTTTTGTTTTTGCTCTTCTTCAATATTCTGTCTATTACCAATGACAACATCATTATCTTCTATGGGCTGCGTGCTCTCCATTCTCACTACATCCACAAGATCAAGTGTTTTACTATCTGTGTTTTGAGCTGTGTGAGTCATTGTATTTTGGCTTGTCTTTGTTTGACTCATTGAATCTGAAACTGTTGCAGATCTACTCATCGATGCTTTTTCCAAGACTGGTAAAAACTGATCTAAATCTCTTAAGTAATACCAAGAAGCACAAGGTCTAGCGACCTCATCAATTCCTGTAACTTGAAGTGCCATGATTTTATCTTGCAAGTCGCCAGTGCTAAGTGGGCCAATAACCTCTCCACTTATTCTTAGCATCCATATATCAGATTGTTGGTTCATTAATCTCACCTGCAAAATTAGTTAGAGCTATAGGATAAACCTTTTAAAGATTTATCTCATCCTAACCCTACTACTTACGGCTAGCAAAACTTTTTTTTAATGAAGGAAATGCCTTTTACCGGTGAAAACCATATTAACACCAAGTTCTTTTGCTTTATCAATAACCTCTTGATCTTTAATCGAGCCACCAGGCTGAACAATCCAATCAATTCCAGCTTTATGAGCTAGCTCAATAGAGTCAGCAAAAGGGAAGAATGCGTCACTTGCTAAAACAACAGGACCTTTATACTCAGAGTGAAACCTCTTCCACCTTTGCACAGCTATTTCAACAGAATCCACACGATTTACTTGCCCCATACCTAAGCCAAGAGTCTGCTCACCTCCAGTAATAGCAATTGCATTACTCTTAAGCCTTGCAACACATTTCCATGAAAAAGCTAGAGCCTTCATAAAAGTTTCATCAGGCTGACTTCCTGAAACTACTTTCCAAGATGATGTGTCTAAATCAGCAACTTGATCAGGACTTTGCTCAACCTCACCGCCAATCACCCTCTTATAATCTTTGCTTGGAAAGTAACCTTCTACTAATTTAGGCCAGACTAGGACTCTTAGATTTTTTTTCTTCTTAAAGACCTCTTTTGCCTCATCAGAAATTGAAGGGGCTATAATACACTCTAAAAAAAGTGATGTAAGTTCTTCAGCAGCTGTCTTATTAATCTCTACATTTGAAGCAATAATACCACCAAAAACACTTTGTGGATCTCCTGCTAAAGACTTTTTAACAGCTTCTTCCACAGAATCAGCTGTTGCAACACCACAAGGGTTGTTATGCTTAACACTAACAACGGTGTTTTTTTCAAATTGCGCTAAACTTTCAATAGCTGCAGAAAGATCAATAATATTATTAAAAGAGAGCTCTTTTCCTTGTAGTATTTCTGCTTCATGAAGCCCCTCAACCTCAGTAGGTCTCCAGGTTGCAGTCTGATGAGGGTTTTCCCCGTACCTTAATTTTTTAGTTTTTGAATCACTACCTAAAAGCCAATTACAAACTGACTTATCATAATCAGACAAGTGCCTAAAAGCTTTTGCTGACATCTCTCTTCTTTTATTTATATCTATATTCTCAGTATTATTTAAAAGGCTATAATCTAAAGGGCTTGTTAAAGTTAAAAGCCTTGGATAGTTCTTAGCTCCCGCTCTAATCATTGAAGGTCCACCAACATCAATGAACTCAACCATTTCATTTTCAGCTAAATTCTCTTTTAGTTTTTCCTTAAAAGGGTAAAGATTAACAACAAGTAAATCAAATTTCTCAACTCCATTTTCATCTAAAACGGCCTGATCACCCTCGTGCTGATCTCTTGCTAAAAGCCCCATATGAACTTTTGGATGAAGTGTTTTTACTCTCCCACCCATTACTTCCGGAAAATCTGTTTGCTCAGAAACCTTAATTACAGGAACTCCAAGCTCTTTTAAGCGCTTATATGTGCCTCCTGTTGAAAGAGTTCTTACTTCGTTTTTAATCAAAAACTCAGCAAGACTCTCAAGACCCTCTTTATTTGAAACTGAAACTAAAGCATTTTTAATTTGCACCTACGCCCCCTTCATTTAGAATAACTTGGCAAGTAGATAAGCCTTAAAACCTAAAGCCCCATTTAGCAAGAAAATGAGGAGCATTAAAAAGAAATCTTAACCTTAAATTACTTAAGTAAGCCACTACACGTTAGGCCTATAGCATCTGAACCACCTCCATTAAGGTAATTCTCATACCAACTAGCAAAAGGTACCTTATGGTTCTTTCTTCTTAAGGTAGCTACGGTGATTTCATCATCATCTCCACCAAGATAATCCCAGAAAACTTCATGCTCATTCCAATATCGTTTTGAAAAAACGAAGGTAGCCAGCTCATTATCAGCCACGCCCTCAGTCAGGATTTTCATCACTAGATTTGGGTGAGTCGCCCACTCTTCATTTGATAAAACTTCTTCAACAACTTCAGCATCTTTAAAATCATTATCAATAATATTTTCAAGAATTTTTCTATTAAGAGTACTAGCTGAATAAGGAAGAATATTGCTTATTAGAAACTCCCCCGCTTCTTTTTGAGCAGCAAAAAGCTTTACAACATCATCCTGATCACCCCAGAAAGAATCATTTAAAATATGAGCTGAAAGCAGCTCTAAACTGTCATAGCTTAGATCGTGTGAAAGAATCTCCCTCATAAGGTTTTTACTTTTCTTCCAGTTTTCATGCATCAAGTCCTCTTCAGTTAGTTCTTCTAAAAATCCATAACCACCATCTTCCATAGCTTTTTTAATCCACTCGCTTTGCTTTGGATGATCATCTTGGCTTAAGATATAAACCATGATTGAGCCGCTCGCTCTACCATCTTCAATAAACGCCTCCACCAAGTGATCAAGTTCCCAAAATGGACTAGCAAAAACGTACTCCACCAAAGCGTTATCGATCTCTAAACCGGCCTCTAATGCAACCATTTTTTCAACTAGTTCAGCTTGATCAGAGTAAAATTCTTTAGACAAAATATGTTCTATAATCGGTTCATGGTTTTCTGCATCTCCTGCCAGCTTTAACAAAAGCTCAGTGTCTTTATTTTCTTCTTTAGGAAGCACATATTCAATTAAGCTACGCTGAAATGTATCCACTGCTACCATCTGATTAATAATTTTTTTACTAAAAGCAAAATCTTGAGTCAGTATATACTCAGCAATGTAGTCATGAGTATTATTATCTTCAATAAATTTTGGAAGAAGGTGTTTCACTTTTTTCCACCAATGCTCCTTGGAGAATATATGTTTTATCATTAATATTCGCTCTTCAAAATGAGGGTTTTGCTCTACAAGTTTTTCAACAAAATCAGGGTGAGATGACCAGTGCTTCATACCTAAAGTTGAAGCTAATTCAAAACTTAGATGGTAATCCTTAACCATATCACCCATCAAATCTGAACGATGAGCCCAGTGTTTTTTTGAAAATGCATGGGATAAAAGCGCGTCTGCTAATTCGGTATTGCCATACTTTAAATATGCCTCAACCAGTTTTTCAAATAAAACTGAATGTTTTGCCCACTCTTCTTGTGAAAAGATATGAGTTGCAAGAGGCACCAAGTAACTTGTATTTTGGCTACTCGTAGAGAAGTTGTCTATGATCTTTGCAATAAGCTTAGGATGTTTTAACCAGTATGGATCAGCTAGTACTTCTTTGATAAGGGCTTCAAGATTATGATCGTCTGAAAGAAATGGAGTGATTAGCTCAGGATAACCCTGCCAGTGGGGTTTAGCTAGCCCCTCAATAACTAATGCTCTACTGTTGACTGAGTTAACCTCATTATTAAAAGTATCAACTAAATCATATTCTTCATTAAGGTAGTCTTGCCAATGAGCATGGGGCATAAGACAGGATACAACATCACCACAGTCATAGTATTCACTTAACTCCTCTAATACACCCTCATAGTTGGCGGCATTTGGATGAGCAAACCAATAAGAAAGAAACTCAAGAGGAATCTCATCTAAAGCTATAAAATCATCATGATCAGATATTAGAATTTCCTCAGCAATCTGCTTGTGCTCTTCATCGTCAAGTTTGTAACGAGCAAATTTTCTATTAAGCTTTTCCATTAGCCCCTTATCGTCACTCCCTATCTGATCAGAAAGAATAAGTTCTAAAAACTTAAAAAGGGTAAGGTGGATGTTTTCTTGAATCAGGGTCAATGCAGCTTTATTATGAATCAGAACAATACCGCTACTATGCCTCGTAAAGTCTGGCCCCTCAACAGCATCAGGATGAAGCTTAAACCTAACAGTAATTCCTGAACCAATCGCTCCTGATTCACCTAATTTAGTATAGAAACCATCACCATGTACAGCTGCCTCTCCCATAGCACCATTTCTTGAAATGAAAACATTTGCCTCTCCTTTTGCAGAACGCGTAATGCTCTCATAAGCTTCAAAAGATCTTGTTTCATGAGATACAATAATGTCTTCCTCTTCACCAAAAACTTGTCTCGCTGTTTTACCTTGTTTTGAATCTCCAAGCTTAGAAGTTCTTAAAGGCTCTTTCTGCATCCAAAAACTCGGACTATCAGTACTATTGTTGTAGCTATCATCGAGCATAATAATATACTCTCTAAGACCCACCTCTTCTAAAAGATCCCATGCATACTCAATATTTGGAGCATTTCTTAAGGCCTTTAATCCAAATTCAATCACTTTAGACTTTGAATAACTATTTAAAATCTGGCCATCTATGGCTTCACTAATCACTTTTTTGATTAGTTTCATATCTGCCACAGTTCCTTTAACTTCATACTGAGTTAGTTTAGCAATATAGCGGACAGCTGAGAGTATTGGAGGGTTGTGCCCAGTTTGATACCTTTCAGTTGTTTCATGCTCCTTGCTAAAAAGATATTTAATTTTTGCTGCAGCCACATCTTTTAAAAATCTTGATTTAGGGTTTTCCCAATCATGTAAGTCTCTAAAAATAATCTCATCATCTTCATCAGGATTAAGAGCAACCATACCTGTAGAGTTTGTATCAGAATGTTGTTTAACAAAATCGTCATCTCCAAGTAGAGGAAGCTTATCTCCTAATTCTTCACGAAGCAGTCTCACTTCCCATGAAGACCTGTTTCCAACAAAATGAGGGTAGGCTTTTTGAAGTATACTTTTAAGCTCTTGGGCCTGTTCAGCAGTACCGTCAACAACGATATCAAGATCTTGGTTTCCGCGGTAAATGTTTGTAAAATCGTAATCAAAGCGCTCAGCCTGATATTTCTCATCTCCTGCTTCTCTTTCTAAATCCCACCTCACATAATGCGCAAAAGCTGAAGCTGTACCACCAAAAAGATAGACTTTAACCCCAAGCTTATTGGCCTCATCCTGAATGAATTTAAACTCTGGAACCCTCTCAACCCTTTCTAGGGTTTGTTTAGATAAAAGATCAACCGGCACTTGAGACCAAGCACTGACAGAAATAAGACAAATAAAAAGACTAAAAAACCATGAAAAAACCATGCTTACCACCTATTTTAAGCTTAAAAACAGTGCATTTGTTAGCAGTGCTCTCGGTTCTTTTCAATGAGTTTCAGCTTTGCTGAATTTTTTCTAAACAGTAAGAGTTAACGTCTCTTTAAATGAGAAGTGCTTATTCTAAACCATGTTAATTACATATTTCTAAATGGAAACAATTTTGGTCACCTTCAAAGTCAATTCTAGGCCTTTAAGGCTATAAGCTTGTCTAAAAGATGTAACATAGATTGGAATACAACTTGCTTTACTCTTTAATATAAGGTTTTTAGTCTTTTTAGGAGAATTTATGAAAAGTTTATTATCTTTAGTTTTCTTTATTACAACAACTCTCAACGCTCAAGCCGCTTTTACTTGTAAGGGCGCTCTAAGCATGCAAGCTAATAGTGATAGCTTAGAACTTGCTTTATTTCATACTTTTCCTGAGTATAGCTTTGCTGACTCCTCCCCTTCACGTCCTTGGATTAGAGTCACACAAGAAAGAGGAGCTGGCCAAGCTGCTTGGCATTTTTCAACCACAAAACACATCTCAGGTGTTAGATCAGTTCTTCAAAGTATGAAATCAATTTGGGACAACAGAAGTGGAAGTATATATTCTCAAAGCCCACAGATGGATGTTAAAATAACTGCTGGATTAGACTTTATTCAGATCAAGCTTTCAACAAGAAGAGCATCTAATTCTTCTTATGTAGCACCATACTTATATAGCTCGCTTAAAGGCATTAAAGTTTTTAGAGAAAATAACATCCTTTTTTCTCCAGAACTTGCAGTCGCTGCATCAGAAATTATAGAGGCTGAAATTAAAGAAAGTGAAGAGGGTGTTACTCTAACACTGCATAACCCTAATAGAAATCATATAAACTTAATGGCCTTGTTAACTAGAGGGATTGTAATGGGTGAAGAGTTTTTAGATATGAACATTTCTTGGCTATAGAAAAAAACTACTTATCTAAAAGCCAAAGCTGCTAGAAGCTTTAAATCTTCATTAGTTAAGAAAACTCCAGCTCCAATAAAGGGAGTAGAAAGTTGGTCGTTATTATTTGTTCCACCTACTAAATAAATCCCTTCATAGATATCCCATCTTGCAAATAACCTGACGTTTCCTTCATCAAAATTAAAGAACTCAGCAGAAAGTCTTAGCTTTTCATTAAAGAGGTAGTAATCAAGACCAAAACCACCTGAGTTTTCAATAAAACCGCCCTTAAGTGTAAAGTTATAAAAGTTTTTTGCAAAAAGAGCTGTAAACTTTAACTTATCCTCTCTCTTAGTCGTTGTAGTAAAGTCATCTGTTTGACTCCCCTCTCTTGTAAGTTGAGTGGTCTTTGAAACTCCAAAAGGATCTTGAACAAGTTGTACTTCATAATACCTATCAAGTCCTGGCTGAAACCTTACACCAACAAAAGACTTTACACTTGAATCAACCACATCGTCTGTACTTGTAAAATACTCTGAGTGGTAATCAATACTTGTGTTAAATGTTCTTACACCACCTAAGAGTGCATTTAAGTTTTCAATTGTCTTATTAATTCCATTTACTGTCTCTTCATCATTAATAAGCTTACCAACAGTTCCTTCACCACGCTCAATTTTTGCAGTTATGGATTTAATATTATCAAGAGATTCATCAAACTTAGCTAAGCCATCAATTGCATTATCAAATGCACCTTCAACTCTTGCCCTGTTTCCTTCACCCATTACGTTATTAAGAGTTCCGGCGATCCCATCAAGCTTATCAATAATAGAGTTGATTTTTCCTTTATTAGCTGATGAAAGGTCTGCTAGATCTTCTGTTAAGATTTCAATATTTGTAACAATTCTTCCAATAGGAGTTTCAACGTTTCCTTGAACTGTTGCAGCTTTAATAGCATCAGCCACTTCTTGTAAAGATTTAGCAACTGCAGAGATGTCATTCATGACTTCTCCTACACCACCACCTGTGCCACCAAGCTTTAACTCATCTCCGTTTTTAAGTTTTCCAGAAGACTGCTCTCCTGAACTTAGTGAGATATGCTTTCCACCTAAAATTCCATCAGCTTTAAGCTCTGCTATAGTATCTTTTGTAAGACCAAGGTTTTTCTTAACTGATATTTTAACTTTAGCTTTTCCACCATCTAAAATCACATCTTCAACAATACCAACTTTAACACCGGCAACTTTTACAGCAGTATTTTTAATGATTCCTGAAGCATCCTCAACAGCAATGGTGTGAACATCTGTTGAAGTAAACACACCAGCACCCTTAGCTACCTTCATTGACATATAACCAACAGCAACAAAGCTTATGATAACAAGAAGTCCAACTCTAAATTCAGCTTTTTCAAACATAATTACTACTCTTCTCTTCTCACACCAGTGCTTACAAACTTATTAATTAACGGATCATCAGAGTTTAAAAAGTCCTCTGGCTTTCCTTGTTTTAAAACTTTTCCTTCATGCAGCATAACAACATGATCTCCTATTCTAAAGGCAGCGTGCAAGTCATGAGAAATTACCACAGATGTTGAGCCTTTGCGAGAATGATGAGTGTCATAAATAAGGTTATCCACCATCTCTGTAAGTATTGGGTCTAAACCCGTTGTTGGTTCATCATATAGCAATATTTGAGGGTCTAAGGCTAGTGCTCTTGCTAAGCCTACTCTCTTACGCATACCACCACTCATTTCAGAGGGAAGCTTATGAAAATGCTTAGAATCTAGGCCTGATTGAATAAGCTTTTCTCCAGCAATTTTTTCAGCCTCTTCTAAACTCATCTCTCTTCTATGCTCTAAAAGTGGAAATGACGCGTTACCAAGGGCCGTAAAACTATCAAAAAGAGCTGAGTATTGAAACATAACCCCGAGATTAATTCTAAACTTATGAAGCTCTGATTTTGTCATTTTAGATAAGCTTTTACCTAGAACCCTTACTTCTCCAGCGGTTGGTTTCATAAGTCCTAAGATGTGTTTCATAAGAACAGATTTACCTGTTCCAGAAAAACCAATCACCATTGTAATAGAACCTTTAGGAATTTTTAAATCAATTCCCTTTAAAACAAAATCTTTTCCACCATCAAATGACTTTTTAAGATGATCTATCTCAATAGCGTATTCTGTTTTCTTTATGTCTTTAATCACATCTTGTTGTTGATCCATAAAAACCTTTTTAAGTGATTAAGTAATAAAAACGAATAAAGTTAGAAACAAAATAATCTAGCACAATAACCATAACCATGCTCACAACAACACCTCTATTTGTCGCCTCTCCAACACCTCTAGCTCCACCACTTGCAGTAAAACCTCTAAAGGTACAAAAAAGTCCGAAGAATAAACCAAAAATTGCTGTTTTAATCAGTCCTTCATAAACATAAGATGGGTCTACCCAAAGTTGAATTCTTTCCCAGTAAACACCTTCATCTAAACCTAAAAAATGCACACTAAGCATATAAGAGGCAGCCATTGCTATAAAATCAAAAAGAGCACATAAAAGTGGAGTCGCTAAAACAGCTGCCAAAACTCGTGGGCCAACTAGATACTGAATAGGTTCAACACCCATCACTTCTAAAGCATCAATTTGTTCTGAAACTCTCATTGTTCCTAGCTGTGCAGCCATTGCTCCACCTGCACGTGCTGCAATAACTAAACCTGTAAGAACTGGGCCTATTTCTCTTGTGATAGCTAGAGCAACAGTTGGACCAACTAAATCACTTGCACCAAGTAAAGAAAAGCCAATCCAAATTTGAAAACTTAAAGCAAGACCTGTAAAAGCTCCTGTTAAAAGAATAATCCCTATAGATTGATTCCCAACAAACTCTAAGTGTTGAATGATTTCACTGCCTCTAAACGGTTTTGCAAAAATAGAGGCAATAGCTTTTTGAGCAAATATAAAAAACTTCCCTGCAGCCTCAATAGGCCCAATAAGTTTCTTTTTAATAAAAGCTGAAAAGAAAGAATCTATAGATTCAATCGCTGAAGTGCTTGCCACTAGCCAATGCTCCTCTTAATTCTTAAACCAAAAGCCGTGATGATTTCATAAGGTATAGTGTCTAAAAGCTTTGCCCACGATTTTAAGTGAACCATATCCTCACCTAAAAAATCCAGTCGATCACCTACTTTTAAATCAGATTTTAAACCAATATTAACCATACAGTAGTCCATACAGATAGCCCCAACTAAAGGAAAGGACTTATTCTTATAGCCTACTGAGATTTGATTTGAGAGCCTTCTGGATAAACCATCTGCGTAACCAATGGGCAAAACTGCAATTCTTGAATCTTCCTTCGCTCTCCAGTTTGAATTATAAGAAACCCCCTCTCCCTTCTTAATATTTCTAATCTCAACAATGGGGGATGATAAAGAAAGAGCGTTTTTAATTTCAGAATCTTCTTTTGATGAATAATACATACATAAGCCCGGTCTTAAACCAACCTCAAACTCACCCCTTAAGATAGCGTCTGAATTCGGTGCATGAAGTATTTTTATTTCCTTAAAAAATTCAGATCTCACGTGAAGAAGCTTCTTTAAACTCTCTTTTGACGCACTCTCTTGATCTTCTTCTAATGGCCAGTCACTCCCACTTTGAAAATGCCCACACAAAGCTTCCACTTTTACGTTAGCTTCTTTAATACAGGATGAAAGTTTTTCCGCATCCTCTAGCCTAAAGCCAAACCTGTTCATTCCTAAATCAAACTTAAGGTGAATAGAAGTAGAGGGGTTTAATGATGAATTTAAAAAAATCTCAAGCTCTCTAAAACTACAAACAACTGGAGTGAGTTTTGATTTTTGATAAAAATTAACATGTTCTTTTAAAATTGGATGGAAAACGAGAATCTTAAAGTCTTTTTCTGGAAAAAAGCGCCTTAACTTTAACCCTTCTTCAACTCTAGCAACACCTACTGCTTTTACTCCCATTTCTAGAAGCTCAGTAACTACTTCAATATCACCAACACCATATGCATTAGCTTTCACCATAGGACAAAAAAAAGAGCTTTTTGTTTTACGCATTAAATAAGAAATATTATTTCTAAACTTTTTTCTATCTAATTTTAATTCTGTCATAAATCATCACAATCTTTTAAACCGCTAAACACTGTTAAAAACAAAAAATCTCTCTTAATCATCTAAGTCTATGCTGATCTTTTGTTCTTGAGGCTCTTCTAACACGATCTCTCCCTCTCTCTTTTTCGCTTTAGTACTCTTAAAACTTGAAAAAGGTAACTCTATCTCTACAAAGTCAGGTCGAAAACCTTCTCTTGGACTTAGTTCTATTGTGGTATCAGTGAAAGTATTTCGATCCAAACTATTTTCAAGAGCAACAAGGCCCTCATCAGCTGTATGAGAAAATTTTGGGTAAGTTAAGAGAGAGGAAGATGTTGTCATGCTTAGATCATTTTGCATATCACTAAAAAATTTTGTTTGAGATATAGCTGATCTTAATTTATCAACTTTTTTAATCGCATTTTCATAACTCATATGTGGAAATAATAAGCCAAAACGACTATCTGAAAGCCGTCCAATATAATCATTATGTCTAACATTCTCACTAAAGATTTTAGATATCATCTTTAAGAGAGTATTAACTCTTTGCAAATTATAATTATCTTTTATCTCTATAAATTTATCAATTTCAAGAACAACAACTGAAACAGGTAAAAAAATTCTCTGCGCTCTTGTATATTCATCCTGCATTCTTTCAAAAAATTTTTCTTTTGTTAAAAAGCCGGTCAACTCATCATGTATTTTAACTTTATGATACTGTGATTTAATAACAATATGGTTTGCCTTCTCTTCTGCTAAAAAACTTAAAAGCTTAATTTGAGAATAAGAAGGCTCTGTTTTTTTAACCTCAACTGCCATAATAAGCCTTGCAACCCCATCAACACTGATAGCAAAGGTTTCGTACTCAGCGTTATGAAAAGCCTGTGACACTATTTTTTTAAACGCAGGCACTCCACTTACGGAATTTAAATGTATTTTAGGGTTAAAATCCTTAGCAGATGAAAAGTTAAGCCCCATACCATTGTACTTAGAAATAGACTTTGAGCCCGTTCCACTTAAAACAACGAGGCTGCAATAGTTTGGTAAATACTTAAAAACTAAAGCCCTCTTACCAGGTATCGCCGCATTAACATTTTTAATCAGTGCTTTACCAAGATCATCTAAATTTTGACATTTTTTTAAATTCTGTGCCTCATATAAGACATCAAGAGAGCGTTTTTCTTCTTCAGTCTCTTCTTCAATTTCTATCACAATTTCATCACTAGAAGTATTTGATAAGTCATTAACGCCAAGCTCTTCTAACTCTTTTGTAATAACTTTTTTAATTGAGGAAAGATCATCTGGGTGAAAAGCCCCTCTAGAATCAATGCGGTAATACCCAACTCTTTCACTTAAAAGAAAGAATTTTGATATTGTACTTCTTTGAATAAATCGCAAGAGACGATCTTCGTTATTTTCATCTTTAAGAAAAGTCTCATCACAAAAAATAATCTGAAACTCAGTAGAAACAGCTTTAACTAGAAACTCATCTAAGTCGTCATAAATATCTAGAGAGCACCCGCTGTGCAAAATAAAAGCCCCAAGCGTTGGAAGCTTGGAGCCAGTTAAAAGCGCTACCCTTACTTTAGACAAAGCTTAATTAAGCCTCTGACTCTTGGTCAGTTTCAGAAGAGCCCTCTCTCCATTCACCTGCGAACTTCTCAAGGTTTGCACTCAACTCCTCAGCTAATTTAATCCAGTCATTACCTGAACGTTGTCCATTTTCAGACGCTGATGAAACTGACGCTTCTTCATCTGTTAAAACAGTTTCACTCACTTCTAATTTAACCGGAAGTGGTGGCATATTTTTAGGCTTTGTTTTGATTTCACCTTTTACCTGATTAGAAGCTTTTTTCTCTTCAATAATTTGTTTATTTGGAATCGCAGGCATGGTCATTGTCAGTGACGGGTTTTCTGTAAGAAACTCTGAATAACCCTCTTCATCTTGCTCACTAAAAGAAGCACTTCCAACTGAATTTAGGTTTAACGTTGTAAATCCTTCTGATACATCATCTTCTACATCGTCAACGTTGTTAGTCACTACACTTGTTTGATTCTCTTCGTTTGCTACTACTGCTTTAAATTCTTCTTCTTGGGTTTGACTTTCTTCTATCGCTTTATAACGACGCTCTACTCTAGAGCTTGTAGCAGCAATAACGCCTTCACTTTCGTGTTTAACTTTATCTTCACTATTATCAACTTCATCAGAATTTTCTTCTATTGCACCAACCTGAGTTTCTAATGAATTTTGTTTATAATAATCACCTACAAAAAACGATGTCGAAGGAAGGTTAGCAAAACCGATTAAAAATAAACCCAATAAACCAAACCATAAAATTCCTGCAGAACTATATGGAGAAGGATCCACCATTTGTATTGAGAAAACACTCTCACCTAATTTTACTGACTTACTTACAGCAGCCTTAAAACTTTTACTTCTTCCTAGGTACGAAGCTTCATGACTGAAAACAACTTTGTTTTTTGCATCAAGAAAATACCATTCGCTTTCTGAAAGCCCTGCGTTTAAAAGATTTAAAACATATGCATAAGTGTAGCCCTGAAGCATAACACCTTCATCTTTGCCCTTTACCTTAACGAAAAAAGTTTCCCCATCAATTTTTGTTGTAAAAAATGACACTTCCGTTCCAGCATCAATATAAGCTGCTTTTACCTTACTAGCTGATAACTCGCTATATTTAGGCACAAACTCAGACCCTAATATGTTTTTATCTAAACCAGCTAATTCAATATTAAAAACTTCTGGACCTTGATCCAGACCAAATCCAACCTCTCGGTTCATGATTTGCCCCCACCTTAGCTCAATAAGATCTGCTTTAAGGTCATAAGACTTGGCTTTTGCAGTTTTAATTTCAGAAGAGGTTTTATTCACAAAGAAAGACCAAGCTAGGCCCAGGCAACAAAGCCCTGCTATAAAGAGATATTTAATTGTATTATTCATGACTTAAGTCCTCCTGAACTTGCTTTATCTTAGCGAAGTATTGCCGTAAGAAGCAAGTATTTGAGGCATATTAAAGCAATAAAAAAGAGATATGAAAAATCTACTTTTAAAGGTAGAAACAATGACTAGTATGAGTCAAAAAAGTGCTGAAAAAGAATCAACTAAACTAAGCGATCAGGTCATTATTGTTGGCTCAGGCCTAGCCGGTCTTATGACAGCTTACCAGCTCTCAAAAAAAGGGATAAAGTCGCTCATCATTTCAAAAGGCCCCCTTATTCAAACAAATACTTGGAAAGCCCAAGGCGGAGTAGCTGCGGTAATGTCCGGCAGTGATAGTGTAGAGAAGCATATTGAAGACACTCTCTTAGCAGGTGCTGGGCTTTGCTCTAAAGAGACTGTTGAAAGAATAACCAGTTTAGGGCCCGAGCTCATTAACGAGCTTCTTGAATTAGGGATGAATTTTGACAAGGACTCAAAAGGCAAAGAGCTCCTTGCTCAAGAGGGCGGCCATCAAACAAGAAGAATCCTTCATGTAGATGACCAAACAGGAAGAGCATTACATGAGTTTTTACTTAGCCTAATTGTAAATAGCCCTTTTTGTGAGTTTAGGCCGGACCACATGGTTGTTGACTCTAAAACCTCAGAAAAAGGCAGCTTTGAGCTTAAACTCATTCAAAAAAATAGCACCAAAATTAACACTTTAACCTGTAGTCATTTAGTCCTTGCAACTGGAGGGGCTGGTAAAGCTTTTCTTTATACTTCAAACTGGAAAGGGGCTACAGCAGACGGGCTCTACTTAGCTCATAGACTTGGCGCAAAACTAGGCAACCTTGAGTTTGTTCAATTTCACCCTACCTGCCTTTTTGACCCTAGGGCTAAAAATTTTCTAATAAGTGAAGCCCTAAGAGGCGAGGGCGCTAAACTTGTTAACTCTAAAGGCGAGCGCTTTGTTTTAAATACCCATCCTGATGGAGAGCTTGCTCCAAGAGATATTGTTAGCCAAGCGATTGAACTTGAAATGAAAACTTCAGGTTCTGACTGTGTGTACTTAGATATTACACACCACACAGAAGAGTTCTTATCTGAACGCTTTCCTGCAATTTTTAATAAGTGCTTAGAGCTAGGAATAAATATTTCAAAAACACCTCTTCCTGTTGTTCCAGCAGCCCATTATCTCTGTGGCGGAATTAAAACTAACAGTGATCTTTGCTCCACTTCAGTAAAAAACCTCTACGCTGTTGGAGAGTGTGGCTTTACCGGTCTTCACGGGGCAAACCGTCTTGCCTCAAATTCTCTTCTAGAATGCCTTGCAACTGCTAAAGAATGCGCAAGTCTTATAGATGGAGAAGTTAGTTGCCTAGAAACTTTAGATCAAGAAACCAAGCAACAAGTTTCAACAGAGGATAAAGTATTGATCACAGTTTACTGGGATGAAGCTAGGCGTCTTATGTGGAACCACGTTGGAATCAAAAGAACTGATTTAAGACTAAACTTAGCACTTTCTAAAATTGAGTTCATATTCGACCAAGTGATGACTCGTAATTGGAGCTGCAAACAAGATCACTACCTTACTGAGCTTAAAAATATTCTATTCTTCTCTAAACTCTGTATCCAAAGCGCTCTTTTTCGAAAAGAAAGCAGAGGCAGTCATCAAAATTCTGACTACCCTAATCTAGAAAATAAAAAGTATAATACCATCATTGACTCAAACCTGTCTTTTTCTAAGGAGTACCTATGATACAAAACCATACTGAGCTTGTAGCTAATAACGATGGTCGCAAACTGTTTTTGCAATCATGGGTAAGTACAAATAATAATCCACAAGAAAACCTTCTTATTGTTCACGGGCTTGGAGAGCACTCTGATGCTTATCAAGAAATTGCTCAAATCTTAGCAAATAATATTAATGTCTATGCTCTAGACTTTACTGGCCACGGCAAATCCTCCGGTCAGCGTGGTTATGTTGGAGATATTCAGTGGCTAACTAATGATCTTAAGCTGATTTTTAATAAAGTTGATAGCTTAACACATGTTCTAGCTCACTCACTCGGAGGCCTTATTACGGTTAATGCGATTGAAAACCAACTTATATCGCCTAAAAAACTTATACTTTCAAATCCATGCCTTGGTTTAAAAGTAGCCGTCCCTAGCTGGAAAAAATTAGGAGCTGACCTTTTAACAAAAACTCTTCCAAGAATAACACTCGGAAATGAAATCTCTCCAAAAGACTTATCTAAAGATACTTCATACATAGAGACTTTTAAGAAAGACCCTTTAAGACACCAAAAAATTTCTCCTAGGCTTTATTTAGGAATGATTGATCTCATTAACTCTTTAGAACCAGGTAATTTTGAAGAAAAAACTGAGACCTTATTACTTCTCTCAGAAAATGATCCAATTTGTGATCCTTTAAAAAGTGAAACCTACTTTTCAGGTCATAAAAACAAGGAACTGCATATTTTTCATAACTCTTTACATGAAATACTCAATGACATTGAAAAGAATCAAGCTTATCAAACTATAAAGGATTTTATATGTTAAAAAGAATTACATTATTTCAAATTTTATCAGCTCTTCTCATCCTCTCTAGCTGCTCACACCCACCAAAAAATTCCAACCTAGACTCTAACTGGAAAGCACCAACTAAGTCTGAATATATAAAAGCTTTAAGAAAAACTACAAAAAAGCACCAAGAGTACAAAGGCTTAAATCAAATATTTGAAGCACGAATTACTTTCTTACATGAAAATTTTCAGAGAATGCAACTTCGCTTAAAAGCAAACTATATCAACTGGTCACAAGTTGAAGCTCAAAGTAAATTAAATGAACTTAAAGAGAGTATGGATAAAGAAGCGAGCTTTATTTTGAGTTTCTTTACACCAGACCCTAGACTTAACAAAGTAGATAAAAATTTTGCAGACTGGACCGCTCTTCTTGTTACAGAAAACGGAGAAATCAAGGGAAATGTTTCTTTACATGAAAACGACAGTGATCATGTGAAAATATTTTATCCGACTTTAGATGTTTGGAGTAGGGTTTATAAGGTCACATTCCCAGTTTCTACAAAAGAGCTTCAAGCTAAAAATTTCTCATTTAAGCTAATAGGCCCTTTAGGCATGGGTGTTGTTGATTTTAAACCTCTCTAACCTCAGTCTGTTCAATAAATGGAAATGTCAAAACCGTTTTAAAGTTTAACTGAGGTTCTTTTAAGAACCTCTTTAAAACTTTAGAGTATGCTGCAAGTTGCTTAAAACCTTTTTCTCTATACTTATCTTGTCCTGTTTTAAAATCTACAATCCAAACTGTGTCCTCTACTCTACCCCACAAATCAATTTTACCTGATGAGAATTCACCATCATCATTTATAAAGTCAAAACCCCACTCTTTATGTCCTTCTTCAATGAGTCTCTTAAAAGGAAATTCCTCCTGGCTGAGTAAATAATCATAACCCTTGTGGTTTTTCTCCTCTTCGACCTTAAAAAAATTATTAACTACTGATTTATCCCCTCCATTTGCAAAACTTCTTTCAACAAACTCATGAAATAATGTACCTGTCGTTATATTTGAAGAATACGTTGCAAGAGACTTTTGATGCCCTGTATTTTCAAAAACCATATCTTGGTCTTTTGGCTCATTAACTAAAGAGGTAACGGCAGAAGAACTAGTTTCATGAACTAGAACATCCTTACGATTTAATAAAAAGCCTTCCCACTTATCACTAATGGATTTTTCTAAGCTTTCTTTAAAATCAAACTCATCAACCTTCTTATAAATACTCGCATTCTCAAAGTCTAAAAGTATTTTCATCCAACTAGGTTCAAAAGATGTTTTTGAAATAGCCCCAGTGCCAGAAATATAGAGGTTCTTCATAGCTCTCGTCATAGCTACATATAATAAACGTCGGCTTTCTTGCGCAGTTTCGTTTTTATCTTGTTGTTGAGTTTTATCAAAATAAGAGAGAAAGACCTTTTTTACTTCTTTTTCTGAAAATACTCTCACTCCAAACACTCCATCTTCTTCATTTATTAAAAGTGAACCTGATCTTGATGAAAAAGATTTATTAGCTGCAAGAATAGCAACATGATCAAATTGCAAACCTTTTGATGCGTGCACAGTCATAAGAACGCAACCTGACTCAGGTTCAGAACTGTCTTTTTCTAGAGGGTATAAACCACCTAAGATATCCTGTATAAATGCAGATACATCAAATCCTTTATAATCCTCTTCTCTTTGCAAAATTCCTATGAACTTCCAAATATTAAACTCCCTCTTACCAGTAGGGTCTAGTTTATCTGTAACATTTAAAAATTCTGATCTATATAAAAAATTAACTATAGCTTCATTATAATTATTAATTTTAAAGTCTTCTATTAAATCATGGAAAAGAGAAGAGTCTTTATAAGCGCAGAAAGCTTGCCATACTGACTTATAACTACCCCCTTTAACCTGTTTAACAAAATTTTGGATATCTAAGTCAGATATATTAAACCAAGGTGAACGCATAAGATTAACTAAATTTATATTATCGTGAGGGTAATCAATAAAATATAAAACTCCACACAGATCGATGATTTCTAAAGACTTTTCAAAAGATTTCGATAATGAAATTGAAGAAGCAACTCCCTTCTTCTTTAAAAAACGCGCACAAAGCATAAGCTCTTTTGCGTTCCTGCCTAAAATTGCAAAAGATTCTTTTCCTAAATCAACTTTACTAATTTTAGAAAAGAGATAGTTTAACTCATCTTCAAAATCAGCCTCTTCATTATGAAAAACCTCAACCTCACCATCTATTTCTTTTCGAGGCTGCATCGGCTTAAATCCATCAAGGTACTCCATACAGATTGTGTTCACACATCCTACAACTTCAGGTGATGATCTATAGTTATCAAGTCTAAATTCAGCTCTCCCTCCAGACTCTTCAACCTGTTTAAAGTCATTAAGAAAAATATCTTTTCTAGCTCCTCTAAAGTAATAAATACTTTGATAAGGATCACCAACAAAATAAGAAGGTGTATTACTCGTAAGAAAATTAATTACTTTTTTTTGAATAGGACTCGTATCTTGATATTCATCAAAAAAACAATAATCCCAAAGATCTAAGGCCTCTCCTCTTTCTTCAAGTACCTTATGCAACCTCCACTCAATATCAGATATTCCAAAGCCTAACTCTGATTCTAGAATACGCTCATATTTCATTTTCCACTCATCAAAACACAATTTAAGTTTACGGTGAGTAGAGCAAAAAACATTTAAAAAATCTAAATCAAGCTCTGGAACATTAAGTGACTTCACTATACTTCTATAATAAGATTTTTCATCACGTTTACATTTTTGAGAAACCTTCTCCTCCATCCACAGCTTAAAAGAATTTAAATCATGTAAAGTTTCATCAGCACTCTTTCTACTAATTTTGTTAAATCTAGCCTCTACACTTTCTTTATAAAGGTCATCTCCTGATGAAATAACTTCTTGCAGCTTATTAATTAAATCTGTGGATACTTCTTCTTTACTCACAGTTCTAAGATTTAAATGACTGCTTTCAAAAATTTTTATAAAAACATCTGATAACTCTCTATCATCTCCCACTAGTTCAAATAAGTCTTCTCCCCCTTGAGTAATAACAACTTCATGTAAACACTTTCTTGAATAGAAGTACTTTGAAGATTCAAATGATTTCAAATCTTCTTCAATATCCTCTTCTAAAACAGCAGATATCACCTTTGTAAAAGTACTATGCATCGTGCCTATTTCTAAATAATGAGAACTTACATAATTTAAAAAATCTTGATCTTCTTTTTTTAATGCATAAGCGAGTAGCCTTTCAGAAAGTTCATTTGCTGCCTTAATCGTAAATGTAGTGAGTAAGATATGCGGAAGCACGCCCCCTGTTTTTGATAAATGAGATCTATAACATGACTCAACAGCAGAAATAAGGCCTGTTGTCTTACCTGCCCCAGCTGTTGCACGCACCGCTTGGTCTAGAGAAAAGTTTCTGATTTTCTGCATGATTCTTTCCATTCACATTTAATACAAACTTCGTGATTTTTAGGGCGAGGAGAAAAACTCCCCTTATCTATTTCTTCTAAAACTTTCCAAAAGTTATCTAAAAACAAATTTAACTTCTCTTCAAAGAGTTCATCTTCAATAAAAGACTGAGCTGTAGCTTCTTTAATCAAACCACTCCCTTTAAAATCTTTTTTAACAAAACCTCCAGATCTTTTCTGCTCAGTAGTGTTAATATATTGGAATGCAGCGACCTGATTAAAGTCTATCAAAAACCCTTCTTTAGCAGCTAAACAATACAAGAAAAGCTGAGCCTTAAGGTCTTTACCATTATAATTTTTAAACATTGAAATGCCGGTTGCACCCCTTTTATAGTCATAGATAACGATATTATCATCTTGATCTTTATCAATCCTATCAATTTTCCCTCTAACCAAAAACTTTTCTTTTTTCTTACCAAATGACCTGTCTTTTAAAGACGCTGAAAATTCGAAACCTTTTTCTATAGCCGCTACTTTTATATTATTTAAAGACAGAAAGCCTTTCTCTATCTTTAAAATATTCCACACTCTTTTTGAAATTTTCTCAATATAAGGAGCCTTAAAAACATTAAAATCCGGATCTTTTGACTCCGACAAAATCTTTACTTTATCAATAAACTCCTGCTCTGTTATTGGCTTATTAATAAACTCTTCTAAAAGCTCATGTATAAGAGATCCTTCTTTTAAAGGGTCTAAGAAGTAATCTTCATTACTTTCTTGATTCAAACCTATAACTTTTTGGATATAAAACTTAAAAGGGCAGTCATCAAAAACAGCAAGTGAGCTTGCAGAAACTTTATACTCATCAAGTTCAATAAGACTGTTTTCAGTATACGAAACCTCTCCAATGAGTTCTCTTGCTTTAGTATCTACTACTTCGAATTTACCTTGCTCAATTAAATGGTTAAACACAGATTTTTCAACAATTTTTCCAGTATCATCAATTTTAGGGTAGGAGAATTTAATTTTTACATCATCATTTGTAAATATAGGGTCTAAGAAAAACTTCTTAGCAACTGAATTCTCCATTGACCAGGCGTTAAAACCCAGGTCTCTTTCAATAAGTGATATAGTTTTTTGAGATAAGACAGAAGACAGTTTAGGCTTAAAAGCATGCTCTCCCCAACCACATATATACACTTCTGAAAAATCACCGTTTAAGCTTTGATCAATTCTTTGAATTGTATAATCACTTGTGAGTTTAACATTCTTAGAATTAGGACTTAGCGAAACTGATAAGAGTTCTAGCCACTCAACTAATTCAAGCTCTAAACTTGTTGGCAAGCTAATTTGCATTTCCGAAATAAAATCAAGCTCATCACTTATATCTAAAGTTTCATTTAAAAGATTTATGAATGTGGTATAATTGATTCTTGAGTCTAAGTCTTTAATCTCACCTTCCTTCTTAAAATTAACTTTATTAAACGCCTCTCTTTTCTTCTCATCAAAGCCTGGCTCTGCAGCTATAGATCTAAAATAATTAAATGTATTTATATCACCACTTTTATACTTTAAAAGCTCAATTGCTTCAAAAATTCTCGACCTTTTCTTTAGTTTTTTTAAAACAATAGGATCTAAAAAAAACTCTCTTTGATAATAATTAAAAAGATTCTCATAGCCTTTATTTTTGGGATATAGTACCGCTATATCATCACCATTTTCTTTTAATTTTGATAATATATACCGCACCTCTTCTATTTGATTTTCAAAAGATGTAAAACTTATATTATCTCTACTTTTTAGTGATTCATAAAGATCAATTTGGCTTCTCCAATTTAAACTAAAATCATATGAGAGTAGTGTAACTTGAGGCACTTTAAGATTTTCTTTTAAAATTTGAGGAAGACCTTCATAAAAAGACTCAAAAATATAAATATGATCATCCTCTTTAAACCTTAAGTGATCTATTAAAACCTCTGTTGTTGAAGCACTAACAATTTTATTCTCTAATATGCCTTGATAAATGCTTTTACAAAAATTTAAATTTTTCCCTAAGTTTATAAGCTCTATGTTATCACTATTTAAAATATACTCATCAAGAGGAAGACTTAAGGATTCATCAAAGAAATAGTCTGGTAGACCTGCTATTGTTCTTAAATACTTTGATAATTTTGAAAAAAGTTTTTCAGTACTTTGATCAAAAAAGTAATATGCAAGGTGCTCATCTCTAACCACCCTATAACCAAAGTCCTGTGTGATCTGTCGATAAAGCTCAGACTTGAGTGTTCTCATCTGTCTATCAGAAATCACAGAGCCTTCCTTCATTAAAAGGCCCTTAAAATAAAGGTTTTGACTCTCTTCTTCTAATATAAAAGAAAATTCAGATGGAGCTTGATTATAGCTATTAACTATAAATTCCTCCATTTCAGTTTTATCTTTAAATACTACCTTTGTCTGGTTCATCGCTTATTACCTTAAAAATAAAGATTTTAATTTAATATATACGAGAAGTCTGTCGATAGTTATTTTGATGTGGGAAGACAAAACAAAACTTTTAATAATCTCGTTTAATAATCACTTTTTAAGTGAAATTCAATCTGAATTAGAAGAGCACTTTGATATTCAAAGAGCAAATTCTGAGCAGGTTGCCTTCTTTTTAATTAGAGAAGCCGATATTAAACTAGCTGTGGTGGACTTTGAGTCTCCATTATTAAATTCATGTCATCCACTTAGAAAAGCATTTGGTTATAATATAGGCCTTATTGGCTCTGGACAGGGAAGCAAAAGCCTTGTTGAGCAGGCTTTTAGATTAGGCTGTGATCAATTTGTAGATAGAGGTGGTAACTCACAAAGGCTTATGCTGAGTTTGTTTGCTTTAAAGAAAAGATTAGAAAGAACTCATCAAGTAGAGCAAAGAAAAAGCCCTGAAAGAAAAGAGTCTAGAGCAAGAATCAAACTTGGTGGGATTGAGATTTTTCCAAATGACTACCTTGTTCACTATAATAAAGAAGTCGTTAGAACAACTCCGACTCAATTTAAATTACTTTTATCATTTATTTCAAAATCAGATGAGCTACTTACAAGAGACTGGCTTCAAGAACATATATGGGAAGACAGTAACATCTCTCATAGATCAATTGATGCTCATATCTCAAAACTAAAAAAGCTCATTCCTGAGCTTTCTGAATCACTGATCAATATTTATGGAAAAGGCTATATGCTTAGCACTTCCACCATAAGTAGTGAAGACGCCGACGCAGCTTAAATTAAGCCGCTGATTTAACCTCTTCATGATTATCCCAGTGCTCAACAGCCTCTATAACAACCTTATCAAGTGAGATACCTTTTCTAGAGTGCTCTGCTTTTTCTTTTTGAAAAGATCTAAAAACAGTTTCACCAAGGTTTGAAACCATTTTATCACTCTCTAAATCAGTTAAGTGAACTTCTTGAAGTTTTTCAATAACTTCAACTTCTTTCTTTGAATAATCTCCATCTAGCCAACAAAGGATTCTTGCTAGATAAAAAAACTTTGCTCTGTCTTTTTCTAAACTTATAAGAGAATACGTCTCTTCTATGTTAGGAGATTTGTCCATATCTCTATTTAAAATATCTACTTGAGTTTCACTTAAATTAAGCTCTTTAAAAACATCACTTAAATAACCCACTTCATTAAAGTGAAGCTCTCCATCACTGTGTGCTAACGCTATTAAAGATCTCCACATATTTAACTGACTTGTAGTAAGGTTCATCATAGTTTATCTCCTAGAAACTATGATGCCTAAAGGGATTTTTTATGACAATTAATACTAGTTTATCTTAAACCTTTACTAGACTTTATGGACATTCATAGTCTAAGTGAAAAGACGCGCCTGCTGGAAGAGCTGGAGTAAAAGTAATTTCATCCCTTTCTTCATTAAGACTCCAGCTGTAGCCCGCATCAAGCCTTACATCTAAAGTAGTATCTCCATAGATAAGCTGACATCTAAGTCTTTCAGTTGATTTCTTCTGTGAAAGAACATTTTTGATACTTCCAAGACTTGCTGAATAATTTGAAGAACAAATACTTCCAACAACACCTTTAACAAGCTGACCATCAGCGTAGCTTCTAAGCTTCTCGCCAGTACTCCCATAGTAAAGACTATTGTTGCCAGGTTTAGTCATTTGTTTATAGAAAGTTCCAATTTCAGCACTAATATTTGAGTTATTAGCTTGTCCAATTTGCTGCTGTCTACAAGACTCATTATTTGTAATAATTGCGTGAGCACTCATTGTAGTACTTGCACCAAGTCTTTCTTTAACAGTTTGAATAAGTGCTAAAGGATAGTCATACTGAGTGGGTTTAAAGTATTCTGTATTTGCTAAGCCTTTACCTCTTACATCTTCATCAGATAAGAATATAAAAGCTGCGTGACTTTCTTCTCTAAAAAACTGCTCCTTATTAGCGTTAACCGTTAAAAGTGCAGCGTATATTCCTCTTTCATCACCTGAGGGGCAAACTGATTTATTAAAGTTTGATTCTTCACAATCAATTGTTTCTTGCCTTTGAACTGTATTCCAAAATTGGCTTTCTATATTTACTGAATTGTTATCTAAATAAGACTTACCATCAGGAAACTTTAAAAGGTTTCCGTTTTGAAGAGCTCCTTTACCTTGCCCATAGTCTTTAAGTGGATTATTTCTTGATTCAACATCAGTTGTTATAATTCCTATTCTATAATCTAAACCTGCTAGATCCATACTTTGAACAAAGTTTGGAAAACTTTGAGCCATCCTTTTTTGCTCTGTAGACATCGAACCTGAATTATCTACTACGAATAAGATATCGACCTTACCAACTAAGACATCATAAGACTCATACGAAGGCGGTCTCTTAGAAAACTCAGATTGCGAACAACCTGTAATAAGAAATGCGAAGGCCCCCATAAGTCCTAAAACTATATTTATGTAATAATGTTTTGTATGTTTCATAACTTCCCTCATACCCTTATATTCCAAGTTATGTGCCATTTTGATATACAGATAAGTATTTGTAATTACTTACATTTTGAGAGAAAGGACCATATTTGTAATTGACTAGAACTTTTTTCAGGGCGCAAAAGTGTCACTTTTAAGCCTTTAAGTTAGGTTTCATTTAAATCACTGAAATAACTTCATTTTTTCTTTTTTTTAAGGATATTAAGCTTTTTAATATGTATATATTGCTCATGAAGTATACTTTTATCTATTTAAGCTTTTTAATTTCTTTTAATACCCTAAGCTCAAATAAAGCTTATGGTTTTAACTCAAGCACTACTCAAACTTGTGCAGGTTTTCCTAGAGTCACGGGATATGAGTTTGGTTTAGAAAATAAGTGCCTTGGCTTAGCTCTTAACTCTGATGATGTGCCTTGGGGTAAGCCTAGAAGAATAGTTTTTAAAGATGAAAATACAATTATTGTTTCTGATATGGGAAGTTTTGCTAAAGAAAAGCGAAATATCGGAGCTATATGGGAAGTAAACATAAATACAAAAGAGTATAAAAAACTCTACAGCGGAGGTGATTGGACGCATGGCCTTGCTATAGACTCTAAAGGAAGAATTCTTTTTGGTGATAGTGACCGTATTTTAAGGCTTGATCCAAGAAACAATAATAAAATTGAAGTTATAATTTACGGCCTTCCAAGAGGAGGAACACACCCACTCTCTCACTTTATACTTTTAAAAAATGATGACCTAATTTTAAATATTGGAGCTCCATCTAATGACTGTAAAGCTGAGCTTAAAAATGGCTATGTGTGCAGATCTAGAGATACTCAAGGACATTTAAGACTTTATAAAGCTCAAGAAGACTCCTCTTATAAAATGTCTATATTTTCTTTCTCAAATAATTTCGATAAAGAAGCCAATAGAATTATTGAAACTGAGTTTTTTGCTAGAGGCTTAAGAAACTCTATGGCTCTTCTTTATAACCCTCTCTTAAATGAAGTTTATCAAGTAGAAAATAATATTGATACACCTGGAACATACGAAGAGTTTAACATCATACCCTTTGCACTAGAACAAATGTATGATTACGGATGGCCGTTTTGTAAAGAAGATGGTGTTCAAACAAATGTCTCTAGAGGAAAATTTGGAACTTTTTGTTCTAAAATTGCAAAACCTTCAAGCTTTCTTATACCACCACATTCAGCACCTCTTGATATGATGTACTATAACGGAAAAGAGCACCCAGAGCTAAGGCAGAGTATTTTAATGAGTTGGCATGGAAGGCGAAGAGCAATTGAACAAGCATTAGTTGCATATGAAGTTGATGATAAAGGCGCTCCAATTATTGATAAGTTTTTAGATAAGAACTCTATATATAAAAGATCCCAACCTTTTTTAGGTGTGATATCAGGCATCTCTCAAGATGGCTCTCAACCAAAGTTTACTCCTGTTGGCATCACATCAGATGTTGATGGAAGAATTTGGATTGTTGATGATAAGAATAACGCTATTGTTGTTTTTGCCTCATCACTTGAGCCTGAAGAAGTTATTATAGATGAAAAAGAACTTAAAAGAAGAGGTGATATCAACACTTTTATGCAAAATATCTCCACTGATCAAAACTACCGTTTTTTTGAAAATGCCTATAATAATTTCTACGCTGTTCAAAATTGCACAAGCTGTCACAGCAGTAGTGAGATTCCTCAAGAGCCTAAAGAAGCTTTAAACAGTTTTTTAATTGAACGCTGGTTTAATCTTAATCAAGCTAACAACCAAACGGACCTCTTCTTTAAAAGACTTCATGAAAACTCAGGAAGGTCCATGCCTCCACTTCCAGATAGAGCATTTAGGCTAGATCACCCTATGGAATATGAAGCTCTCTTAAAGTGGGCTAATCAGTATTTAAAACTAAACTAGCTCTTTGGAGAGAATAAAAAAAAGTTAAGTACTTGTTATGACTTCTATTTCTATAATAGGTCATGTTAAAAAAAATTATCATAAAGCTCACCGGTTTAAGTATCATTTGCATATCTTTTTTTGGACTCTACACTTTGTATATAGATACAGAGGCTGAACTTAATTTTCCTATAAGATCTGACTTAAAGAAAAAACCTCAACTAAAAAAAATCAGCAACAAGAAACAAAAAGCATCTAAGACTGAACCAAAAATTTTAAAACCGTGGAAAGAAGATCTTTTAAAACTAGATAAATCAAATCTTCTACCTTATGAATGGGATTCGATTAAAAAAGTCCGTGTTATACTTCTTGATGAAAATCTACATTCTCAACTTAAAGGTCTTAGACCACCAATAAGAACAAAAAAAGAAGGAAGCTATATTCTAGAGGTAAGTTTCATGTCTCATGAAACAGAAAGCATTGAAAACAGTGGTAAACTTGGCATTATAACTCAATATAATCTTATTCATATTCAAACAGGTGAAATGATCTGGGAGCACTCGAGCCTTTTTTATACTAGTTTATGAAATTAGACTCTTAAAAAAACCTTCTCTACCTAAACTTTTCTTACTTAAATTATCTAAGGCTCGTTTAAAAAAACAAAAAAAAAGCCTGATCATTTCTGACCAGGCTTAAGAAAAAAAAGGTTGGCATCGTGCTACTCTCTCACAGACAACTCTGCAATACCATCGCCGCTAGTGGACTTAACTTCTGAGTTCGGAATGGGATCAGGTGTACCCCCACTGCTATCGACACCAACAAAATCATAAAAACTATAGATAGATTATTTATACACTTTATTGTCAGTTTTTAACAAAAAGCTTCTAAATTTTTGTCATACATTTTTTTAGTATGCGATTAAGTTTAAAACTTAAACTGTGTGCGTTTCCTATTATTTGAAAAAACATTCATTTTACGTCTCTTGTAAGTATGAAAACATTGATTTAACTCAAGTCATTCTTAACAGACTCAAACTGAATTGCGAAATAAAGTCTCACGACAAATTAGTATTGGTAAGCTGAATACATTACTGCACTTACACTTCCAACCTATCAACCTCCTAGTCTCGAAGGTGTCTTTAGGGGGCCGAAGCCCCAGGGAAAACTCATCTTGTAGTCGGCTTCCCGCTTAGATGCTTTCAGCGGTTATCCGTTCCAGATATAGCTACTCTGCAATGCCGCTGGCGCGACAACAGAAACACCAGGGATCTGTCCATCCCGGTCCTCTCGTACTAGGGACAGCTCTACTCAATTTTCCTACGCCCACAGAAGATGAGGACCAAACTGTCTCACGACGTTCTGAACCCAGCTCGCGTACCTCTTTAAATGGCGAACAGCCATACCCTTGGGACCTGCTCCAGCCCCAGGATGAGATGAGCCGACATCGAGGTGCCAAACACCCCCGTCGATGTGAACTCTTGGGGGGTATCAGCCTGTTATCCCCGGAGTACCTTTTATCCGTTGAGCGATGGCCCTTCCACGCGGGACCACCGGATCACTTTGACCTGCTTTCGCACCTGCTCGACTTGTAGGTCTCGCAGTCAAGCTCCCTTATGCCAATGCACTCGACGCCTGGTTTCCAATCAGGCTGAGGGAACCTTCGTACGCCTCCGTTACTATTTAGGAGGCGACCGCCCCAGTCAAACTGCCCACCAGACAGTGTCCCTCGCCCGGATAACGGGCGCAGGTTAGATTTCTAAGACATGAAGGGTGGTATTTCAAGGATGTCTCCACCTGAACTAGCGTCCAAGCTTCAAAGACTCCCACCTATCCTACACATGATGCCTCAAAAATCACTGCCAAGTTGCAGTAAAGGTTCACGGGGTCTTTCCGTCTTTCTGCGGGTACTCGGCATTTTCACCGAGAGTTCAGTTTCGCTGGGCACCAGGTTGAGACACCGGAGAAGTCGTTACGCCATTCGTGCAGGTCGGAACTTACCCGACAAGGAATTTCGCTACCTTAGGACCGTTATAGTTACGGCCGCCGTTTACTGGGGCTTCAATTCTCCGCTTCGCTCCGAGGAACTAACAAATCCTTTTAACCTTCCAGCACCGGGCAGGCGTCAGGCTGTATACGTCGTCTTGTGACTTAGCACAGCCCTGTGTTTTTGATAAACAGTCGCTACTCCCATTTCACTGCGACCCTCAGCTGCTCCACCCGCAGGGGCTTCACAACCAAAGGCACACCTTCTCCCGAAGTTACGGTGTTAAGTTGCCGAGTTCCTTAACCTGGTTTGACCCAATCGCCTTAGAATATTCATCCCACTCACCTGAGTCGGTTTACGGTACGGGTATCTTTTACCACACTACGAAGCTTTTCTTGGAACCATGGCTAGAATCAGTACGGAGTAAACTCCTTCCAGCAAGTCTCAGAGTAATGTTTCAAGGATTTACCTACGAAACCTCCTACGCTTGCCCATGCAAACCAATAATGCACCTGATTTTACCTAGTCCGTCCCTCCTTAGCTAAAGCAAAAGACAGTGCAGGAATATTAACCTGCTGTCCATCGACTACGCCTATTGGCCTCGCCTTAGGACCCGACTAACCCTGGGACGATTAACGTGGCCCAGGAACCCTTGAGTTTACGGCGTGCAGGTTTTTCACCTACATTGAACGCTACTTGTGTCAGCATGATCACTTCTCATTAGTCCACCCGTGCTCACGCTCGGACTTCAACCCAATGAGAACGCTCCCCTACCCCTTAGAAACTAAAAGTCTCTAAAGCCGAATCTTCGGTAGTATGCTTTAGCCCCGTTAAATCTTCCGCGCAAAGCCACTAGACCAGTGAGCTATTACGCTTTCTTTAAAGGATTGCTGCTTCTAAGCCAACCTCCTGGTTGTCTCAGTAGCTTCACAGCGTTTTCCACTTAGCATACATTTTGGGACCTTAGATGTCGGTCTGGGCTCTTTCCCTCTCGACTATGGACCTTATCACCCATAGTCTGTCTCCCAGGGTAATTATTAGTGGCATTCGGAGTTTGATTAGGTTTGGTAATCTGGTAAAGACCCCTAGCCCATTCAGTGCTCTACCTCCACAATAAAATTTACCTGAGGCTATACCTAAATATATTTCGGGGAGAACCAGCTATCACCCAGTTTGATTGGCCTTTCACCCCCATCCACAGCTCATCCGAGCGATTTTCAACTCGCAACGGTTCGGGCCTCCACGAAGTGTTACCTTCGCTTCACCCTGGCCATGGATAGATCACCGGGTTTCGGGTCTATCCCCACAAACTAACGCCCTATTCAGACTCGCTTTCGCTACGACTACACCTAACGGCTTAATCTTGCTTGTGAAGATAACTCGCTGACTCATTATGCAAAAGGTACGCGGTCACACCATTAAATAGTGCTCCCACTGCTTGTAAGCTTGCGGTTTCAGATTCTATTTCACTCCCCTCACGGGGTTCTTTTCACCTTTCCCTCACGGTACTAGTCCACTATCGGTCATTAGAAGATATTTAGCCTTGGAGGGTGGTCCCCCCAGATTCCCAACGGATTTCTCGTGTCCGATGGTACTCAGGATACCTCTAGGGCTCTTCAAGCTTTCGTTTACAGGGCTATCACCTTCTTTGGCTCCACTTTCCAGAGGATTCTACTAACTATTCAAGTCCCACATTGAGGTCCTACAACCCCTTATTCAAATAAATAAATAAGGTTTGGGCTACTTCCCGTTCGCTCGCCGCTACTAAGGAAATCTCGTTTGATTTCTCTTCCTAAGGGTACTGAGATGTTTCACTTCCCCTCGTTCGCTTCTCTAGACTATGTATTCATCTAGAGATAACCAATATCTGGCTGGGTTTCCCCATTCGGAAATCTCCGGGTTATAGCGTATGTGCCGCTATCCGAAGCTTATCGCAGCTTATCACGTCCTTCATCGCTCTCTAATGCCAAGGCATCCACCACAAGCTCTTAGTAACTTTAATATTTCAATTAAGTCTAAGCCTGTTAAGAATCACTTGAATTAAATCTAAAAGATTTAACATCAAATGCTTTGCAACTTACAAAAATGTAAAATGTTTTTATCTTCTGCATGGAAGTGCAAAAGAAAAAATCTAAATCCTGTCAGTAAAACCTTTAAGATTTAGAAAAAAATGTGTTCTCAATTATATTATATAGCACCCAGTTCAAACTGTTTTAAAACAGAATCGAAAAGACTTTTGTAAACATTTACGGTTGATATCACTACCAACCAATTATTACTCTGTGTCTTTTAAAAAAAATTTAGAATTTTTTGAACTGATGTATAAATATCAAAAGAAACAATAATCTATAAAAAATAAACTATTATTTATTTTGGTTATCTATCTAAGTTTTCAAATATCAAAACTCCATTGAGGAGCCAATTTTGAGGTATGGCTCAGTTGGTGGGCCTGGGAAGACTTGAACTTCCGACCCCACGCTTATCAAGCGTGTGCTCTAACCAACTGAGCTACAGGCCCAGAATTGTTAATACTTTTTAAGAGTATCGCTTATACGCTCTACATCTCTCAAAGTTGAATAGTTTTAGTCTTTTTGGTCTGACCTAAGATGAAGTAAAAAATAAATTCTTACTTATATTGTCATCCTTAGAAAGGAGGTGATCCAGCCGCAGGTTCCCCTACGGCTACCTTGTTACGACTTCACCCCAATCATCGACCATACCTTGGACGCCTGCCTCCGAGGTTAGCTCAACGGCTTCTGGTATAGCCAACTTTCATGGTGTGACGGGCGGTGTGTACAAGGCCCGGGAACGTATTCACCGTAGCATTCTGATCTACGATTACTAGCGATTCCAGCTTCATGAAGTCGAGTTGCAGACTTCAATCCGAACTTAGATAGGCTTTATGAGATTCGCATGTCCTTGCGGATTAGCAGCTCTTTGTACCTACCATTGTAGCACGTGTGTAGCCCTGGATATAAGGGCCATGAGGACTTGACGTCATCCCCACCTTCCTCCGACTTAACGTCGGCAGTCTCTTTAGAGTGCCCAACTAAATGCTGGCAACTAAAGATAGGGGTTGCGCTCGTTGCGGGACTTAACCCAACATCTCACGACACGAGCTGACGACAGCCATGCAGCACCTGTGTACCGGCCCGAAGGCTTACTCATCTCTGAGTAATTCCAGTACATGTCAAATCCAGGTAAGGTTCTTCGCGTTGCATCGAATTAAACCACATGCTCCACCGCTTGTGCGGGCCCCCGTCAATTTCTTTGAGTTTTAATCTTGCGACCGTACTCCCCAGGCGGGACACTTAACGCGTTAGCTACGGCACTGAAGGGGTCAATACCTCCAACACCAAGTGTCCATCGTTTACGGCGTGGACTACCAGGGTATCTAATCCTGTTTGCTCCCCACGCTTTCGGGTCTGAGCGTCAGTAACAGTCCAGAGAGCCGCCTTCGCCACTGATGTTCCTCCAGATATCTACGTATTTCACCACTACACCTGGAATTCCACTCTCCTCTACTGCACTCAAGACCGACAGTTTCAAAAGCACTTCCTGGGTTGAGCCCAGGGCTTTCACTTCTGACTTGTCGGTCCGCCTACACCCGCTTTACGCCCAATGATTCCGAACAACGCTTGGACCCCCCGTATTACCGCGGCTGCTGGCACGGAGTTAGCCGGTCCTTTCTTGTAAAGTACCTTCAAAATTATTCCTTTACGACAGAGCTTTACGACCCTAAAGCCTTCATCACTCACGCGGCGTTGCTGCGTCAGGGTTTCCCCCATTGCGCAATATTCCCTACTGCTGCCTCCCGTAGGAGTCTGGACCGTGTCTCAGTTCCAGTGTGGCTGATCATCCTCTCAAACCAGCTAAAGATCGTAGCCTTGGTGAGCCTTTACCTCACCAACAAGCTAATCCTACGCGGACTCATCCTCAAGCGATAAATCTTTGACCCCTGAAGCCGCAGCTCCTGTGGTCTTATGCGGTATTAGCCTACCTTTCGGTAAGTTGTTCCCCACTCGAGGGCAGATTATCCACGCGTTACTCACCCGTGCGCCACTCTTAATAACACCGAAGTGCTTTCTTCGTTCGACTTGCATGTATTAGGCACGCCGCCAGCGTTTGTTCTGAGCCAGAATCAAACTCTTCAGTTTAATATCTGTTCATTTAAAAAATTTTTCATATATATAGATATAAATATCTACATACTGAAAGTTGTTGTTCGATTAATAAAATTAATCATCATCGTTTCAATAAAACTATAGAAATTAATGGGTTGATTAATCTTATTTAATCATGCCGATTCAAAAGAATCGGTTACCAAAAATTCTAAAACTATTCAATTTTCAAAGATCATCGCATCGAGCGAAAGGCAGTTCTATGTCTATGCGGGAAAAGAGTCAACAGCCCAAAAACATTTTTTTTAAAAAAATTAGTTTTTTTTATGGCATATCAGATTCACTTAGTAAAAAACCCTAAAACCCCCAAAAAAAAGGCATTTTCAATATCAAAACCTTTATCAGTAGTGAAGTTTTTGCACTTTAAGCCCTCGTTTCGCTCCACTAAACAAAACATCACTAGGCCTAGACACTCATAAAATGCGAGTCACCCCCAGCAACAACAAAAGTAACCTCTCTAACGCACAGAACTAGCCCCCTTAAATTGACAAAAACTATCCCTTATTCAGACTTAAGTAGTTAACAAAAGGAACGCGTATGAATCTCTACATTATTACGGGTGCTAGTTCTGGCCTAGGCAAAGCCATGCATGACATTTTAAACATTAATAAAAATATCACCATCGATATTTCAAGAAAATCAAAGTCACACCCTTGTGACTTATCAAAGTTAAGTACAATCCCCTCTATAGTGGGACAAATTTTTTCAACCTATAACCAACATAATTTTAACTCTCTTACTTTGATTAATAACGCAGGAGTGGTTAAACCAATTTCCCCCTTAGGGGCTTTTAAGAATAATCATGAAATCATCTCCAGCATTAACCTTAATCTTACCGCCCCAGTTCTTCTTTCAAATGAATTTTTAAAACAAACATCTGATTACAAAGGAGAACTAAAAATCGTTAATATCTCCTCTGGGGTCGCGAAAAGACCCAAAGCATACTGGGCTCCTTATTCTGCAGCCAAAGCTGGTCTTGAGAATTTTTCAGAATGTTTAGCTCAAGAACAAGAAAATCGCTGTAAAGTTTTTTGCTTAGACCCAGGCTTAATTGATACTGATATGCAAAAGAACATTAGAAACACAAACAAAGAAGATTTCCCCGGTGTTTCACGCTTTAAAGACTTTAAAGAGCAAGGATACCTATCTTCCCCAATTGATGTTGCTCAACGCTTATTAGAAAAAGCTGGTCTAACTTAGTATATGACGAATTTTTTTAACTGGCCTGTTATATAGAATAAGAAAGTTTAAAATGGTGGAGGTAACAGGGATCGAACCTGCGACCTTCTGAATGCAAATCAGATGCTCTCCCAACTGAGCTATACCCCCACACGAGGTACCTTAAAAGAAGGTTCGCTCACCTTGCTTGGGATTTTTTAAAAGGTCAATAAAGTTTATGCTACAGCTGAAAGAAAAAGCACTTGAGATAACCAAAGACGCTCTTTTGAAAGGTTAAAGCCTACAGCTTCTCCACCTTCAAGAATAGAGGAGAACATCATCCTAAGAGTTAGCACTTCACTATCTTCAGTGCCATCAAACTCAGATAAAGCCTCAACAATACTTAATAAATCTGGAGTTGTGACAACGTTAGGAATCTTCTCAAAATCAAGTCCTGATAACTGAATAGGCTTAAAGCCAATTAAATTTTTTGTTAACAATATTTTTGAACCTGTCATAAAGTTTACTTGCAAGAAAGGCTGACCAGTAGAGTCTTTTCTTTCTAAGATTTGCTCTACAACAAGCTTATCGATTTCAATACTTTTTCCATCGATGGATTGAGTTATTCTTACTTTATTCTCATCAATAAAATCACAATCTAAGCCCGTGTTCGTATCTAAGAATTCTCTAATTAGTGTCAGTGTATCTTTTTCCATTGTTTAACCTATCGAGTGATATAGGGCTAAACTTGCACTCTCTTTAGTAAATCTACAAAGAAGTCCTGTAGACATCTGAGTCAGTTAGTATAAAACACCACATAAGTGCTCCAATCTGAGAAAAAAGTGCCCAACTATGAATGACTTTTAACACAAATGTGACATACTTGGCTGCATACAGGCTTAAAAATAGCATTTTAAGACAGTTTTGATTGATTTTACTTTGAGACAGTTTGCTTTTTAAAACAAAAAAAGACTCAGACAAAGTAAATAAAGAGGAAGAAGGCAGAAAAAACAATGATAATACGAAGATGGCAAGCCCCTCATACCCCTGACCTAAAACAGATGAAACAAATGTTCTACCTAGAAGGCTTGCAGCCTCATGAAGAAGACTTTCCAGCTGAAGCAAAAGCAGTTGATAGAAAATTCCCATTTGATGAAGTCAGAATGATTGTAGAAGGCGAGCAGATCATTGAGGTAGTCGGAAATAAGCTTCTCTTAAGAGCAGGAGACCGCATCATGATCCCATCAAACACCACTCACACTATAAGTTCTCATCAAGGCCCCTCAAAGTGCATTTACGCAAGAAAAGTCTTTTCTTTATTTTAAAAAAGTATAAGTAAAAAAAACTAAAACAAAAAAAGCTCACATTAAAAATGCGAGCTTCGATTTAAAAAAGTATATTAAATACTTTTAAAGAATTTCTTTTTCTTAAATACCTATATCAGAAGCCGGCCCACCACTTGATGAGCTAGGTATACCTGATGGTAACCCCTGGTTAGTAGGCTGCTGAGGCATCATGTTAGGATCACCATTATAATAGCTACTACCATGAGGTCTTAGTGGAATTTGAGTTCCTCCATTGAGGTTAAAACCTGCGTTAATTTGGTATCCATAGCTTCCTCCAGCTCCCTGCTGAGAGTTAACAGTATTTATAGTTCCTAAACCACTATTGATAGATGAAAGCTGAGCATTAGCATTAGCAATCACAGCCGCACTTTGTCTTTGAGCAGCTTCTTGCGCCTCTGCAATCTGAGCCTGTTGCCTAGCTTGAGCTGCAACTTGTGCATAGTACTCAGCGCTATAAGAACCGTTTTGGTTAATGCCTTGTTGATTCAGATTTCCACCACCAAAAATGCTTCCTGCTAAATATGCATTATTTGGAATACCAAACTGACTATTAACGTTCCACGGACCAGTTCCACCATTTTGCTGAAAAATACCACCTGACATATTTGCTCCAGGGTAGAGCGCACTTAATAACCCTGATGAAATACCATTAAAACCCCCAACTTGGGCATTAACATTACCACCAGATTGTCCCGGCACTAATCCAGGAGGGAAGTTACCAGCCATATTGCCATTGCCCCACAGGCTTCCTTGAGTACAACCAAAAGCTCCTGTTGAGTAAGCTGTGTTTAAAACACCAAGGCCCTGTCCAAGCATAAGGCTACTTAAAGCATAACCTCCCCTTGGGTCAGAAGTATAACCTTTAGCATTGTTATCCTCCCAAATCTCTTGGTACTGATTTTTTGCCTGCTTAACTCCATAAGCAGCTAAAAGACCATGAGCTAGTGTTGGGCCATATCTTTCAAAAAAGCCTCTATTATCTTTAATACAATCAATACAAACTGATGACTCTGTTCCGTTTTCAGCAGCATCATCTTCTGCATCATCAAGAGCGTCTTTAAGCTCATCCATCTCATCTTCTAACTCTGCTAACTCCATTTCAAGATCAGCAAGTTCAACAAGGCAGTCACTATATCTTCCATTTTCTTTTGTAGAAGTTGGCTTTAAACAATACTCACAGTTTTTCTTATCAGTACCACTAAAACCTCTCTTACCGGCAGCTTCCTGACAAATTCTTACATCTAGTGCACAATCTGGCATAGCATACTGATTTAATTTTCCAGCGTTAGGACGCTGACACTGACTGTCTACAGGATCAACTATAACTACTGGATCAACAGGCTCAATAACAGGTGGGGGATCAATTGGTTCTGGCGCTGGTACGACACCACCATCGCTGTCTCCTCTAAAAGGAACACACTCTAAACCTTCTAAGGTTTCATTCTCGCCAGGACACACACATCTTGAGCCATTATAACTTGAAGTGCCTGGGCACTGACATCTACCATTTATAAACACTTTACCAGGAACTGAGCAAGATTGACTTGTCGGTCTTGTCTCAGGTCTATTATCTGAAGAGGGCCTTGGAGAAGGAGGAGGAGTTGAAGAACCTTCGCCTGTAGATACACACCTTGAACCGTTCCACTCACCATCCCTGCACTGATAGCAACCATCATCCATCCATTTCTTACCGTAGCCAGAACACTGTCCTTGCGTAAGCTGCAGTTGAACCAAAGTTGCTTGTGAAGCTATAGCTCTATTTGGACTAGAGTAATTATTATTATCATAAGTATCAAAAACCATTGGCAGCCCATAAGCACTTGCCCATTTATTATAATAAGAAACTTGAGTGTATCTTGCTGGACACGTGTCCTCACAAGAAAGATGCTCAATATACATATCTACAACTTCTCTAGAATCAACTAATCTTATTGCTTTATCAACAGCACCTCTTGTGCCACCACATTTTTTAATACAATCTTCTTTTTTTAAATCCTCAATTTTTTCCTCTACTCGATCAATCTTCGTTTGTAGATTTTCAATTGCTTTACTTGCAGCGGCAACTTTTGGAGGAGCATATTTTCTTTGCGGGTCAGCGTTCCAAGCGCACCTATCACTTGGCATACCAGTGCCTGGAAACATTGATGTTGCCTGAGCTGGAAGAACAATGGATAAAACCAAAGCTATGCTCGAAGCAAACTTAACACTAGAACTAAATATATATTTCAAGGAAAACCCCCACTACTTATATACAATCTCATTTTAAGATCGACATGGCACCGTAAAAACTTTAGTCAGTTTAAGAAAAACACAACAACCCAGACTATAGGCAAAGACCCACTAGTCTTAAGGTTTAAGACTTATGGCCAAGGTAGCTCTTATCAACTTTCTCATAGATAATCTTACGTAGATGAAACCAGAAATTCTCTATGTTGATGATGAAATTGAAAACTTAAAAGTCTTTAAAAGGATTTTTAAAAAAGACTTTGAAATACACACTGCTTTATCTGGCGAAGAGGGTTTAAAAATCTTTGAAAGCAACAAAGATAATATATCTGTTATTATTAGTGATCAAAGAATGCCTGGAATGAGTGGCGTTGATTTTTTAAACGCCTGTAAGCTCATTTCAAAAGAAGAAATCAGAATCATCATCACAGGTTACGCTGATCTTGAATCTACAATAAACGCTATTAATGAAGCTGAAATCTATCGTTTTGTAACAAAGCCATGGGAATCTCTTGATCTAAAACAAACGCTTAATGAAGCACACAAGAAATATGAACTTAAAAAAGAACTTGATCTAAAAAATAAAGAACTTACTGAAGCTAATTTAAGACTTCTTTCCATAGATGAACTAAAAAATAAGTTTATGATGCTCGTAAATCATGAACTAAAAACTCCTGTAACCATTCAAAAATCTTTTCTAGAGCTTTTAAAAGAAACCAACTTAAATGAAGAACAAAATCTTTTTCTTGATAAAGCTAAAGCAGGGACTGAAAAATTAGAGAAACTCGTTGAAGAAATCCTTTTTCTTCTAAAAATTGAAACAAGTTCCTTAAAGGATTCAAAACAAAGTTTTAAAGCTAAAGACTCCTTAAAAGAACTCTTTAGTTTTGATGCCAAGATTGATTTTGTTGAATCAAAACCAATTAAAACTAACACCGAGTATTTTAAAGAGGCTTTAAAAAGAGTTTTAGAAAATGCCGATCAACATAAAAAAACTGATTCAGAAGTAGAAATAAAATGTGAGGGTGATACGATAACTATTTCAAATGAAATAGATCCCAAAAAAGCCCCAGCTCTTCATAAAATCATAGAGCCTTTTGAAATTGATGAAGACCCTTTCCACCACACAAAAGGTTTAGGCTTAGGGCTTTCTGTAGCATTACTTATTTTTAAAAAACTTCAAATTAAAACAGATTTAAATATAGATAAAAAATTCACTGTCCGAATTAACGTTTAATATCCGAAAAAAAGACACACCTAAAGATTAAGAGCCTACTTTTTAAGTCTAAGATAAGTTTAAATCTTTGCAGTAAAGCTTTTATAATGACTCTACTCATCAGCATACTACTACTTTCAACATCTTTTGCACAAAACAAACAAGTAATAGATAAAAATACTTCTCTTGCATTAATAGGAGATAAAGTTTCTCTAAAAAGAGCTTTAAGCTTTCATTTTGAGCAAAAAGAACTTGTTAATTTTTATGAAAACAAATCCTCAACTCCTTTTCTTATCGCCAAACAATCTGGTCTTTTAAATTACTCTGTAGGTCAAAACAGAAAAAAACTGCTTATACTGAGTCAATTGCAGTACAATTTTTATAAAATATCTTCTTCTTATGTCTTCTCCTCTCCTCACTTAAGATTTACATTTAAAGGCTCAGATCTTCTTGTTTCAGGTAGTTTATATGACACAAAAGAGCTCAAGTTCTTACTTAACGCTTGTAAAAAAAGCTTACCAGCTCAAGTTAAACTAAAACTACAGTCTAATAATCTTAGACCTATAGAAGAAATCTTAAAGCTTATTAAATTAAAAACTAAACTCACAGATAATAATATTATTAACAGCACTGACCCTCATCACCCTCTGCATACATGCTTCTTAAGTCAAAATAATGCTAAAGATTACTTAGCTCAAATTGTTTTAATTCAAAATTCTAAAATATCAGAACTTGTTCATGGACTTGGAACTCAAGCAAGCCTTGAATGGGTGTTTAATCCAAACTTTAAAATCAATAATTTTGGAGGAAGCTTGTCTTTCTTAAAAGCAAAAAAAGATCTAGAACAAAGTTTAAACATCACTTCCTCAATAAATATAGAAAGCCCCCTTCATTTTAGTGATGGCCTAGATGTCCAAGTAGTAGATAAGCAAGGGGTTTTTCAGTCTACCTCCTCATGGAAAAAATCAGGCACTGATATTAAGGTTTCACTGATTAAAGAAACCCCAGATAAAATTAATATTAAACTTGATTTAAAACAAAGCCTAAGAACTCAAAACAGCGGAGTTTTTAAAACTAATTCTTTTTCTAAGCAAAGCAGTATTGAATTTAACAGATGGGAGAAGCTTCTTGATTTTAACCAGCAAGACTTTAACAAAAGTAGAAACAGATTTTTTAAAAGTAGTTTTCTTGGGCTAAAAAATCAGGACAGCACAAAGTCCACTTATTCTCTTTGGATAAAGGTAAATAAAAAAAGAATATGAATATTTTTAAAGATAAGAATATTACTGAAATTGTTGTTCATATGAATGAAAATATCTTTTATGAAAAAAACGGCTGTTTTTATGAGAGCCCTTTTGCGTTAAAAGATTTTGAAAATGATGAGTCTTTTTTTAGAGAAGTCACAAAAAACTTTCAAAAAGCTCCAAGCTTTGAAAACCCTATTACAAGTGGCTCATGGAATGACTTTAGAGTTCAAGTAATCTCTCCTCCAGCTTCAAAAAAACAGCCCATACTCCAACTAAGAAGAATCTCTAAAATTCAAAATTTTGGAACTTTTAAACCTAGTGATTGGGGACTTAAAGAAGAAGACTCATTTTTGTTAAAACAAATCATAGGAGAAAAAAAGAATAACTTTCTTATTGTCGGCCCCACAGGAAGTGGCAAAACTACACTACTTCAAAGTCTTCTCTTTACCTACTGTAAATCTGAACGCTGCTTGTTATTAGAAGACACAGCAGAACTAAGTCTTCCTAATGAGTTTTCCTCAAGCCTCCTTACTTATGATTCTTCAAGTGAAGAAATAAAGGATGTTTCTTTAAATGATCTTGTAAAAGCAAGTCTTAGATTAAGACCTGATCGAATTATAATGGGAGAAATGAGGGGGGATGAGGCAGCAAATTTTTTACTTATTCTCTCAACTGGCCATAAAGGCTGTGGAGCTACAATTCATGCTAAATCTCCAAAGGAAGCTCTTTATAGGTTAGAGATGCTTGTTCAAATGGGAGAGTCCTGGTCTATAAACACCATTCAAAAGCTCATCCACTGCTCAGTTGAGTCTATAATTTTAACTGATAAACAAGAAGGTCGCCCTTACATTAAAGGAATTTATAAACTTTCAGGTTTAGAAGAAACTGGGTTTTTAATACACCCTGAGTATCAAAGTTAATTAGAGTAATTCTCTATCCACTCATCAAGAATATTTCTTGGGGTAGGCTCTAGACTCCTAGCTGTAGCACCATACATATCCAACCTTAATTCTTTTGAATCGATTTCTTTAAAATCAAAAATTGCATGACCAAAATCAGGTCTTTTCATAACAACCTGCCCGTTACACAAGATTGATAAAGGCGAGTATCTAACGATACTCTGTAATAGAGTTTGTTTGTTCTCAAACTTTGAAAATAAATCAAAGATGTCTATGGCTTTTGAATTTCTGATATTTACCCCATCAGAAAAAGCTGCCGCTGTGACATCATGCCAAAGTACTAGCCTTAAATCTTCTAGAGGCACTTCAATTAAACTAAAACCATGTTGTAAAACAGCAAAGCCATCTTCAGATACTAAATTTACAGTATAAACTTCAGGATACGACCAAACTCCATTTAAATAATAAGGAGAGGAAACAGGAATATACCCTGATACACGCCTTACATCTGCTTCGCTTGATAAATAAACTTCACTGCCTTCGCTAACATTACAAGCCTCATCTAAACTTGCCGCATATACAAAGCTAGAAAAAACAAGGTATGAAAAAATAAAACGCAACCCTAAAAAAAACATAATAACTCCTCAAAAAACAAAATGAAGTATTATCATAAAAACATTTAAAGTATAAAAAATGAGCCAAGTTTGTAATTTTTTAACACCAGATACAAATAATTTACACTACAAAAACACTAATCCTTATTAGGTTTTTGTATCTTAAGCCCTAGCTCTAAGAGCTGATCAAGAGCAACACTTGAAGGAGCTAAAGACATTGGGCACTGAGCTCTTGCTGTTTTTGGAAAAGCAATCACTTCTCTAATTGATTCTAGACCAGCTAGATGCATCACAAGCCTATCAAGCCCCCAAGCAATACCACCATGAGGCGGAGTCCCGTATTTTAAAGCTTCAATAAAAAAGCCAAACTTGCTTTTAATCTCTTCTTCACTAAGCCCTAAAGCTTTAAAAACCCCGTCTTGAACTTTTGGTTGATAAATCCTTAAAGAACCCCCAGCAGTCTCACTTCCGTTACAAACAAAGTCATAAGCTTTTGAGGTGATCTCACCTAAGCCATCTTGAGAACCAGAGAGAATCAGGTCCTTAAACTCTTCATTAGGGTCAGTAAAAGGGTGATGCACTGAATACCATCTTTGATCATCACTGTTGTATTCAAAAAGTGGAAAACTATTTACCCATAAAAATCTGTCACTTGAAACATCAATTAAGTTAAAAGCTTTTGCCACTTCTAAACGTAAAAAACCTAAGCTCTCACAAGCTATTGCCCACTGATCAGAAACCATAAAAAGAGTTCCCTCACTGAGTTTACCTTCAGTTGCCTCATCCCAAAGTTTTTGAACGAGATCATCACCTAAGAATTTTGCAATTGGAGATTGAAACCCTTCACTTGATTTTTTAATCCAAGCAAGCCCTTTAGCTTTTCTACTTTGAACAAGCTTTGTGTATTTATCAATCTGACTTCTTGAAGGAAGAGCGCCAATAGCAATCCCTTTAACACAGCCTCCAGCATCAATAACTGAAGTAAAAGCTTTAAAATCACATTTATTAAGAGTTTTAGAGAAATCTTTAATCTCTTCTTTAATTCTTAAATCAGGCTTATCAGAGCCAAATCTATTCATTGCTTCTTTAAAAGAAAGGACTGGAACCTCACCAAGCTCTTGTCCCTTAAATTTCTTCCAAAGCTTTGAGGCTAAACCTTCTGTGAGCTCTCGCATAATTTCTTCATTTATAAAAGACATCTCTATATCGATTTGAGTAAATTCAGGTTGTCTATCAGCTCTTAAGTCTTCATCTCTAAAGCACCTGGCAATTTGAAAGTATTTATCTGCACCAGCAATCATAAGAAGCTGCTTTAGAGTTTGTGGACTTTGAGGTAGGGCATAAAACTCACCCTGCTGAACCCTTGACGGAACAAGAAAATCTCTCGCACCTTCTGGAGTACTTTTATAAAGAACCGGTGTTTCAACCTCATAAAAACCTTGATCCGAAAGATAGTTTCTTGAGATTTGCATAGTCTCATGCCTTAGTTTTAAGGCATTCATTTTCTCAGGAGCTCTAAGCTCTAAATATCTATATTTTTGTCTTAAACCTTCGCCAACTTTATCTGGCTCACTTACAGAAAATGGAGGCGTTTGAGCCTCTGAGAGAATCACAAGGTTTTGAGCTGTAAGCTCTACTTCACCTGTCTTAATTTTTTTATTAATCATTCCCTCAGGCCTTAAACCAACTAAACCTTTAACTGCTATGACAAACTCATTTCTTAAGTTCTTAGCTTCAGGAGTCACACTTGGATCAAAAACCACTTGTAAAAGCCCTTCTCTATCTCTTAAGTCTATGAATACAAGCCCTCCATGGTCACGTCTCGTATCACACCAACCAGTGACCCAGATTTCTTTTTGAGCATGCTCTGCGTTCACATCTCCACAATAAAGGTCTCTTTGCCACATCTGATCTTTCTTCACTTCCACCTTAAAAACTCCTTACAAGTTCACTTTTTTACGCAAAAATAATTTTAAAAGCCTGCCACTACCCCAGCCAAACCTCTAAAATACCGAGCTATTCTGGGTACTTTGCATACACTGGCCTTTTCAAAAAGTAACTAATAAGATACAAATTTCATATGCCAAAGGTAAAAATTCAAAAAGAAACCTCGTTAAGCCCAGAAAAGCTTCTAGAAACTGTACAAGAACTCCTCAGTACAGACAAAGAAATCAAAGCTTTGGAGCCAAATTTAAAACTCACTCCAGCTTCAGGAACACTTGGAGGGAAAGTTGAAGGCTCTCGCGTTCAAGGCTCCTTTGATATCTGTAAAGCTGATTCTGGTTCATCTATTGATATTGAACTCAGTCTCCCTCTTATGCTCAGCCCCTTTAAAGGCTTAGTCCAAAAGAAAATTGAGGATAAACTAAGCGAGATTGGGTAAAGGGCTCTTTAAAAGCTTATGGCCTCTTCAAAAGATAAGAACAAGTTACTAAAAAAGCAGAGCACTTCAGCTCTAGCTCCAAGTGACCCAGTTGCAGCTTATATGGCTGAAATTAAGCAATACCCCCTTCTTACTAAAGAAGAAGAAAGAGAACTTGCTGAATATTACTTTGATTCAAAAGATCCAAAAGCTGCTCAAAAGCTTATCACATCAAATTTAAGGTTTGTTGTTAAAATTGCAACTGAATACTCTAAGTTTGGCTCTAAACTCATAGACCTTATTCAAGAAGGAAATGTTGGACTGATGCATGCAGTAAAAGAGTTTAACCCTTATAAAGATGTCAGGCTTATCACTTATGCTGTCTGGTGGATCAGGGGTTACATTCAAGAATACCTGATGAAACAACACTCGATTGTAAAAATTGGTACAACTACAAATCAAAAAAAACTCTTTTATAAACTCAATAAAGAAAAAGAAATCATGAGAAGAGAAGGTCTAGAGCCATCAGTAAAACTTCTTAGCTCAAGACTTGGCGTAAGAGAAAAGGATGTTACTCTTATGGAAAATAGACTCGGCTCAAATGATTTAAGCCTTGATCAGCCCATGGGTGAAGGAAATGAAAGCAGGCTTTTAGATCTTCAAAAAGATGAGTACCACGAGGTTATGGAAGCTAATATAGATTTTAAAGAGAATCTAGAGCACCTTTCTGAGGCTCTTATAGCACTTGAACCAAAACTCAACGAAAAAGAAAAAACGATCTTAAAAGAAAGAATTTTATCTGACAGCCCTAAAACCCTTCAAGAGCTTGGAACTGAGTGGGGTGTTACAAGAGAAGCTGTTAGGCAAGCCGAAGCAAGGCTTTTAAAAAAAATTAAAACTGAATTCCAAGAGGATTACTCATAATATACGGCACACCCATTGCAAACTGCTAATAACCACTGTGGTGAAAGCGATAAGTAACAACTAGGAATACGTAGAACCTTATTTTTAGTCAAAATTTGTCACTATTTTTATAATCTACTGTGTATTTAACTACTCTACTTAAAAAAAGGTTGTTTGAATGAATTTTTCTAAATTTAAAGCACTATTATTAACTTTATTATTCACTTCAGGTTGCACAATAGCCCCTCTAACTGAAGAGCACACTGCCTCAACGCTTGGAACTAATAATAATGAATGGTCTTACAACATCGGAGCTCCGTTTCACACTTCAGTGGCATACAAAAGAGGGGTCAACCAAAAACTTGATCTTGGCGGATTAATGGAGCTTCAACCAACTGGAGCACTCTTAGGGCTAACAGGTAAGTACTTATTAACATCAATTGATAACAAAAACCCTTTTGCATTATCTTTTGGTGCAGGTATAGGGTCTTCAACATCATATTTATATCTAGGCCCAATTAAAAGTTTTAAAATTTCTCCATCTTATGAGCTGTCCTTAAATATCAGGCTTAACACATTTAAATGGGATATTAGTGGTGTAGATGAAAAAGATGATGCAACTGACTACATTGAAGAAATTCTAAACTCCTCAATATCTGCAGTAAATGATACTTATTTTTATACTTCACTAAATATTTCAAATACATATTGGTTCAACAAAAAATTTGGAGCAACCCTTTCATTAACAGGGATGGCTTTTTTAGAGCCCATAAGTGGAAGTAGTTTTTTCTCAGGTGTTAAACTTCACTATAAATACTAAAAAAATTAGATTGTGCTAGAGAGAAAGTAATAATTTTTATTTCTTAACTTTACAAGAATCTGCGCAGTCTTTTTTCTTTGTCTTGCAGCTATCTTTAGTACAATCTGACTTTTTAACCTTGCAAGAATCTTTATCACATTTTTCTTTTTTGGTTTTACAAGCCTCTTTCTTAACTCTACATGAATCTCCAGCACAAGACTTTTTAGCGTGCATACACCCAGTCATTCCAAATGCCATAACTACAAAAAAACTTATTAAAACTGATTTCATTATAAACCCCTATATAAAAGCTTAAGTAACATTACCTAAGCTATGCCTTTATATAGAATCTATGATGCCAGTAATTCTTCTTCTTCGCAAACTTGAGAAAGCTTTAATTTTAACTTTGTTACAGCTTGAGCATGGAGTTGCGAAACCCTGCTCTCTGTTACTCTTAAGACTTTACCAATTTCTTTAAGGTTTAAGTCTTCATAGTAATAAAGAGAGAGCACTAGTCTTTGTCTTTCAGGAAGAGACTCTATAGACTTTGCAATCATTTTCTTAACTTTTTTAGAACTAACTTGGAAGAAAGGGTTTTGACCTTTATAGCCATCAACAATACTTAATAAAGACCTCTTATCAACTGTGCTGTATGTGGCTTGCTCATCAATAGATAAAACACTTACAGGCTTAACTTGGTTTACAAGTGAATAAAACTCATCCATAGACACACCCATATGATCAGCTACTTCTTCATCCTCAGGAGTTCTTCCAAGTTGAGCTTCAAGCTTAGTTGTAGCTCTATCTAATAACTTTGCTTTATCTCTTACAGACCTTGGAACCCAGTCCTGTGCTCTTAATTCATCTAAAATTGAACCTCTAATTCTAAACTCAGCATAAGTTTTAAACTTATTATCACGAGTTTCATCATACTTATCAATCGCATCCATTAACCCAATCACACCACTTGAAATAAGATCATCTAATTCTATATTTGAAGGTAGGCGCATCGCAATTTTTTGAGCTATAAACTTAATAAGTGGAGCGTACTCTGCAATCACTAAATCTTTTTGCTGAGCAGTAAGTTTACCACCGTTTTCAAGTTTTAACCTTTTGATTAATGAAATTTCTGACATCTAAAGTCCTCCCCGACCTATAAAAATAATATCAAATTAAGCCAATATTAAAAAATTTAAAGAGCATTCTTTTCTAGTTTGAGCATTAAAAAAGAATAATTTGCAGTGATAAGTACTTATTTTTATTAAGGAATTGATAATTAATTTTATTTCCCTTTTTTCTGTAAATAAGTTTACCAATTGTTGCGACATTCTATCCTACCCAACCTTTCTTGAGTTTTGAACGCCACTTACACTTTCAATAACTTCAGCAACTAAATCTCTTGAATGAATTAAACCCGATAAAAAATCCTTGCCTCTTAAGATAAACCCTGTTGGAATTTCAAAGTTTAAAGAAGGCTTTAACAATGATCCTAAAGTGTTTCCCTCTAGGCCAGTTACAAAAAGTTGAGCCCTACAGTCTTTTAAAAACTCTACTTCAACTTCATGGATATCTTCACTCCAGTTTACAAGCTTCGTATAACTCACAGCACCCATAGCATCTGGAACATCCGGCAGCTCTAACTCGTAGTTACTTTTTTGAAAAAACACACAACAAACTTCTTCTTGAGATAAAATAACTGAACTAGAACCAAGCCAGTCTTGAGCTTCTCTAACTTCAACAAGTTCAACTTTTAATATCTTTAAGAAATCCGCCCCTAAAACTTTCTTTAGATCTAGAACAGAATTAGTTAAGACTACTTTATTTGATGATAAACCTTGCTTAGCGTATTTAGAAAAAAGGTAAGCTGAGATTCCAGATCCCGCTGAAACTGTCGCTTTAGAAAATAATATATTAATAGCCTTTTCTTCCCTAGACTCATTCACACAATGATAAACAAGTCTATCTTCTATTAAGCCAAACGGGCTTGTTTTTAAGTGCTTTCCTGTAGTTCTAACTTCAGATAAAAGCTTTACGATAAGCTCTTCTTTAAAGCCCTCATCTCTTAGTCCTTTTACAATATCAACCCAGCAGTTTTTCCCTTGAATAGCAACTGGAGAAGGCGCACTTGGAGACTTTAAAGTCAATTTTTGATTTGTTAAAGCTCCGTCTTGTTTAATTTTAAGAGCCGGTTGCTTTTTATTATTTTCATTATTTTTTACAAGTTTTAATTTCTCTTTACTAATTTTCTCATCTTTTTTAACAAGTAAAGCTTCATGCTTATCTACATCAACTTTCTTTAACTGAACCTCTTCTACTTCTTCAGAGGTCTTAGTTTTTTTCTGAACTGAAGCAACTCGAATTTGAATGCTAGTAGCACCAAAAGCACCACTTGATACTTTTTTGATTTCAAGAACATCAAACTCAGGCCCTACTTCTTCAAAAGCCATGGCATATGCTTCAGCTAAGCTATCAGCTTTAATGATCACATCTTTTTCAGTGCCGCTCATCATGACTGCCCCATATGCTCTAGCTCTAATAACTTAAGCGCTCTATCTTCTAACTTTTTATTTACTACATAAGATGTTGATTTGTTGTCTTTAATTGGGCTTAAAAAACTAATTTCCCCATTACTTTCTTCAAATAAAAAATCTGATGAATTAAGTCTTAAAACAAAGAGTTTTTTTCCATCTACACTTTCTGAAACCACTTTTTTAATCCTTAAGCTTGATGAATTATAGAAATAAACAACAAGTGCTGCTGAAGCAGCAAGGAAAAGAAGTGGCAAAAATATAAACATATAATACATCTGCATAGCTCCCTTAAAGCTCCTTTAGGTTAACAAGTTTGACGTGAGAAATTTCAACACCATCAAAAAACTTATTTAAAGAAGGCTTTAGCTTTTTATTAATCATTTTCTTTTTATTAAAATCTTTAATCTCTAAATCGCTTAATTGGCTGAGTAAGATATTTTTTAACAAATCAGTCTGCTCAGACATTGCTTTTGAAAAGCCTTCATTACCTAAAAGACTTAAGTTAAAACTTACAAGCTTTTCAGATTTTCCCACAGAGATAACCACATCTTTTAAAACAAACTCTTCAGCCTTTAAAGATGCAGAACTTGCTAAACTACCAGTGTCAGATTTAGAACACCCTGAAAACAAAGCTGACACTGTTAAAACTAAAAGAATGATACTTACCGACTTCACACCCACTATAGAGCAAGCCTGGTGCCAGTTTGGTATCACGGGACTTTAGTGGTTAAGTTTAAAGCTTTTTTTACAAAGAGGTATAAAAGGCCAGTCAAAGAAACAACGTTTCATTATGAAACTCCACAATACTTCTGACAGGACTAAACTTTCTCTAGTGTATTGACCAGATGACCGCTCCCCCACTAGACTAAAATTTGGGAGAGAGGTTTCAAATTGTTAAAAAAAATCAGTCTTGCTTTCTTATTTGTTTTTGTTTTTTCTGCAGGCACTATTGTAGGCAGCCACTTTAAAAAGCAAATAGACCATCAAAAGATCAATCTAGCTAACTCCATACAAAAAAAGTTAAAAGAGTCTGCTCAAGCTGAAGCATATGAAGACGAAAGTCCTGATGCTGAAGAAGACTATTACGAAGAACCAGCTCCAAAGAAAGTCAAAAAAGTTACGAAGAAGACTTACAAAAAAATGCCTAAAAAGATCACAAAAAGATCAAGGCCTAAGCCAAGTCGCTCAAGAGCTTCAAAATCAAGCAGTAAATATACAGTTCAAGTCGCATCTTTTCCAGATAGTTCTTTAGCAAATGAAATGGCTAGAAAGCTAAAAGAGCAAGGCCATGATGCACTTGTGTTTTCAGCTACAGTTAAAGGCAAAAGATGGCACAGGGTTGGAATTGGCTCATTCTCCTCTATTGGAGAAGCAAACAAGAAACAAAGGCAGCTCGTTACTGATAAAGTAGCTCGTGGCTCCATCATTTCTAAAATCAACTAAGCTTTTAAAAAGAAATTAAGAAAAAAGAAGCTCCTCTGACTTTATAATAATCAGAAACAAAGGGTCATTGCTTTAAGCAAGCCCTTTAAGCTGCTATATCGAGTTATGTCTTTAGATCTCATCACACAGGGGCTTAACCCCGCTCAAGCTGAAGCTGTTGTTAGTGAACAACCCACATTACTTGTTTTAGCCGGGGCTGGCTCTGGTAAGACCAGTGTTCTTACTAGACGTATTTCTTATCTTTTAGCTCAAGGAAAAATTGCTCCAAATGAGTTTCTCGCTGTTACATTTACAAATAAAGCCGCTTTTGAGATGAAAGAAAGAATCGTAGACCTTTTAGGAAACCTCGGCTTTCCCCCACCACCAGATATGTGGGTCTCAACATTTCACTCCATGGGAGCAAGGATTTTAAGAGAGCACATTTACCTACTTGATTACCCAGGTTCTTTTACGATTTATGACTCCGATGATCAGCTTAAAGCTATTAAAGCTGTTTTAAAAGAAATGGGTATAAATGATAAATCAGTAAGCCCAAAATCAATCAGAGAAGGAATTAGTAAGGCTAAAAGTGAATGCCTGTACCCGAACCAGCAAGATCTTTTAGAAAACCATATTTGGATTCAAAACTTTCCAGAAATTTATAAAAGGTATGAAGAAAAACTTGCCGCTTCTAAAGCCCTAGATTTTTCAGATCTTCTTTTTAAAACTTATGAGCTTCTTTTAAGTTACCCTGATGTCTTAGCTCAATACAAAAATCAGTTTAAGCACATTTTGGTTGATGAGTATCAAGACACTAACTCACTTCAATATAAACTTATTAAGCTTTTAGCTGAAGACTCAAGTGATCTTTTCTGCGTTGGTGATGAAGATCAGTCTATTTATTCTTGGAGAGGAGCTAATGTAAAAAATATTTCAAACCTTGAAAGAGACTTTAGCTCCTACTTAATAAAACTTGAGCAAAACTACCGCTCAACTCAAAACATTGTTCATGCATCAAATGAGCTTATAAAGAATAACTCTGAGAGAAAGCCTAAAACACTTTTTACTGAAAATGTAGAAGGTGATAAAATTAAAATTATTGAAACTAATACAGAATACGATGAAGCAAAGCTTGTTGCTAGCCAAATTCAAAACCTCATCAACCAAGGAGAAGATGCAAACGACATTACAATATTTTATCGTATGAACTCCCAATCTCGTGTACTTGAAGAACAACTTCGAATGAAGTCTATAGCTCATAGGATTTTAGGGGGCTTAAGGTTTTATGAAAGAAAAGAAATCAAAGACATTCTAGCTTTTTTTAAGCTTGCCGCTAATCCAAGAGATGAAATTTCCATCTTAAGAGTAATCAATGTTCCAAAAAGAGGAATCGGAAAAACCACAATTGATAGACTTGTTGAAAAAGCAAGAGAACTTAATATCAGCCTTTTTGAAGCTATGGAGCAGCTTGAGGCTGAAGCTTTTTTAAAACCAAGTCCAAGAGCAAAAATACTCGGGTTCCTTAAAATAATTAAAAGACTTATTGAAATAAAAGATCGACCGATTACTGAAGTGTATAGAGAGCTCTTAGATTTAACAGGTTACGTGATTCAATTAAAAGCTGAAAATACTTCTGAAGCAGATGCTAGAATTAACAACTTAGAGGAACTTGATAACGCTCTAACTTATTTTGAACAAGAAAGATCAAATGAAGCAACTCTTGATCAGTTTTTAGAGGAAACAGCTTTAGTTGCCGGAATTGATGAAGCTGACTTTGATACTCCTATGGTTACACTCATGACTCTTCATGTTTCTAAAGGTTTAGAGTTTGAACACACTTTTATGGTAGGCCTAGAAGAAGGAATGCTCCCGTGTGTCCGCTCAGATGATAAAGATGACCCAGAAGAAATTGAAGAAGAAAGACGACTTACTTATGTTGGAATGACTAGAGCTAAAAAAACTCTTACTATGACTTATGCAAGAACAAGGAAAGTTTGGGGTCAAGATCAGTACTACCCTGTAAGCCGTTTTATAGATGAAATCCCAGATGACTACGCTATAAAAAGTTCCCTAGCTCCAAGTCCTTCAAAAAGTAGTTGGAGATCTGGAGCTTCTTCCGGTTACAGTGGAGGAAACAATTCTTACGCTTCTCAAAAATATAGAAAACAAGAATTTGAAGCTGACGCTTTTCCTGATTACGAAAGCTTTAGTGATTCTCACGCTGATGAAGGAGCCATGTTTCAAAAAGGCTCTAGAGTAAAACACCCTGTTTTTGGTTTTGGTTCTATATTAGAAGTTGAAGGCAGTGGGGAACTTATGAAAGTAAAAATCGTTTTTAGTGATCAATCCGTTAAAAAGTTTGTCGCAAAGTATGCTCGATTAGAACTCATTTAGCAGATCTAATTTTTTTAAATACCTACATTCTAACTATTCTTCTAGTTTAGGACCTGCCAACACATTTGAGCGGTAGAGGACACGTAGTCTTTATACCACTTATCAAAAGGCTGTTCTCGATCCTTTACTCGCAAAGCTTCTAAACTGACTTCTGCATCTGCGCCTAAATAAAGCTTAAAAACACTGTGGTTTAACCAGAAGTCTTTAGAAAAAACATAACTTTTAAGTTCAGCATCTACTAAGCCATTATGCACCAAGATCATGACAAGTTCTGGGTGGTTTCTCCATTCTGACCTTGGTAGAATGTATTGCGCAATTTCCTCATCATTATCATAATTTAATAGACTATCGAGAATAATTTTTTTGAACGCAGGGTTTACATTAAAGGGAGCGATTCTTTTTAAGAAAATAACACGAGCGCCATCATGCTTAAAAAAAGCCCTAAAGACTTTTGGATATTTAACCCAGTAAGGATGAAGTAATATTCTTTCTGCAAACGCTTCAAGGCGTCCTTGTTCACTAAAATCATCATTTTGTAATATCTTAAGGACAACATCTGGATAATATTCTTCCCACCTATCTGGGTTTAAAACATAAGTCATGAAGGTATCAAAATAGGAATCTCTCATAAGCCTTTCTGTTTTGATTAATTCTATAATCCACTGCTTCTGCTTAGGCCAAGTGTCATCGCTTAAAATATTTTTAATCAGTTCAAGGATCACAATAGAATCCTGCTCAGAAATGACTTTATCAATATACTCCTCTACTGCAGGTATACGCCAAAAAGCTTTTACAAAAGTATTTTTAATCAATGCTATCTGAACATCAGTGTTGTATGAATCAAGCGTCTCAAGAAATTCTATGAAAAGCTCCTCTTGATCGGCCCAGAAATCTTGAGAAAAAATATGCTCAGCTATTACGCTGTGATTGTCACTACCACGAAAAAGTTTATGAAGAATCTCAGGGTTCTTAAATTTTCTTTGAGACAAGATAAATTCTATCAAAGCTGGTTGGTTGTCTGAATGCTCCACCATTTCGTCTATATATTGAGAAGGATCAACAAAGTCTTTTGTAAAAACATACTCAGCGAAACTAGCGTGTAGCCTAGGGTCCTCTATTAAAGTCTTCATATGTTTTTTTACATGTGGCCACCAATGTTTTTTTGAAAAAACATGCTGAATCAAGTCAGAACGATTACCTGCATGCTTTAAAATTTCATCGATTAAGTACGGGTGTTTTGTCCAATGTATTTTATGTAAGGCATGTTCGATAAAATACCCAAGCGCTGGCTTATTCAAATTAGGATTTATAATGAGGCGCAAAATTGTCTTATGATATTTCACGGAAAATGGTTTTGAAAGAACAAACTCAGCAACTTCCTTAAAAGTGGTATTTGAGTACCCATTTTTAGCAACTATCGTAAGTAACTTCTCAAATAAGTTTTTATTTTTACCCCAATGCTCCTGCGAAAAAACAAACTCAGCTAATTTCCTTATAACATTATCAAAAACAGGGTTATCCTCTCTGTCTTCTAAAATTCTTAAAATTAATTTAGGGTATTTAGACCAAGGCTCATAAGGAAGCACATGCTCAACAAGCTCTAAAACATGAGTTCCATTTTTTTCGAACTGATACTCAATAGGTCTTAAAAAAGGGGCTAAAAGCTCAGGGTGATTAGGCCAAAGGTTTTTACCAAAACCATCACGAATAATAATATTTACTAGTTCTTGATCCATTTCCCCTAAGTCGCGCTGAATAAGTTCAGCCACATTAAGTTCAGCTTTTAAATACGAATGCCAGTGCTCATTAGGCAAAAGACATTTTAAAGACGTGTCACAATCATACCTTTTAGTCACATAATCAACTGTTTCAGGAAAATCTACAGAGCCCTGGCTAGCAAACCAATAGTTCAAGGCCTCTTCAGATAAGCGGTCTGTGTCACCATCAACAAAAAAATCCTTAACGATCAAAGACAGCTCTTCTTTTTCAGCTTGGTAACGAGCAAACTTTCTTCGAAGTTTTTCCAAAAGACCTTTATCATTATCACTGATTTGTCCACTCATAAGAAGAGTTAAAAAATTGTATAACGTTAAATGAATATTCTCTTGTATCAATTCTAAAGCCGCCTTATTAGTGACTACCAAATAGTCACCATTCAGAGTGAAATCAACACCTTCAATAGCATCAGGGTGAAGTTTAAAGCGGATAGTGATTCCTGTACCACGTGCTCCTTCCATTCCTAAGCGAGTATAAAAACCATCACCATAAGCAGCAACTTCACCATCGTATCCATTTCGAGAAATGAACACATTAGCTCCACCTTTAGCTGATCTAGTAATACTCTCATAGGCTTCAAAACTTTGAGTCTCGTGAGAAACAATAATCTCTTTTTTACCAATCAAATCCTGAGCTGTTCGTCCTTCACTTGGATTACCTAAAGGCCTTGTTCGTAATGGCTCCCTATTCATCCACCAAGCTGGAGAGTGAGCGTTTTGATCAGAACTCAGCTTAATCACAAGATCACGCAGTCCTGACTCCTCTAAAACATTCCAAGCATACTCAATATCAGGAGCATTTCGAAGAGCCTTAAGACCAAATTCAATAACTTTTTGATTAGAATAAGAGCTCAATTCAGCATGGTTAACTTCTGAAATGATTCGCTTCACCAAAGACATATCCTCTTTGGTGCCACTTACTTCATACTGAGTAAGCTTAGCAATATAGCGAACTGCTGAAAGAACTGGAGGATTCTTACCCTCTAAAAATCGAGCTGTTTGTTCATGAGCAGAACTAAAGAGATACTTAATTCTAGCTCCAGCAACGTCTTTTAGAAAATTAGAGTTTGAACTTTCCCAGTCATGAAGATCTCTATAAACAATTTTATCCCCTTTCAAAGGGTTTAGTGCAATCATGCCTGTTGAATTGGTATCGGAATGTTGTTTTTGAAAATCTTCATCACCTAAAAGAGGAAGCTTATCTCCAACTTGTTCTCTTAAAAGGCGCACCTCCCATGCGTCACGATTTCCTACAAAATGAGGAAAGCGCTCTTTTAAACGTTGCTGCAAAAGCTCTGCTTTCACAGAGGGACCATCTACAACAATATCTAGATCTTGATTGCCTCTATAGATATTAGTAAAATCATAATCAAAACGCTCCCTCTGATACTTTGTGTCTCCCGCTTCACGCTCTAGATCCCAACGCACATAATGCCCAAAAGCTGAAGCAGTTCCTCCAAAAAGATAAACTTGTAAGCCAAGCTGGTCTGCTTCACGTATAATAAAGTTGAATTCAGGAACACGAACTACACGCTCCAAAGTTTCTTTAGATAAGAGACTTGGCTCAACTTGAGCCCAAGTCTTTAAATTACTAAAAAGCTGGAGACTCACAAAAACTATGATGAAAATATATTTCCTCATTAATACCTCAACCTAGCACTTGCATAAACCTTGCTTAAAAACGAACTGCTCAAATCAAAAATAACACTAAAAGATATATAAAAACTGTTTAAAAATCTGATTAAAGTGCCCCAGATTGTCACTTTAAAGAAAGTCATAATACCTTTTAAATTTACTATATTTTTAATTTAAAACTTTGCTTAAGGGACTGGGCTGATTAATACGAAACTGCTCAACAAAAGAGAGCAAAACAGTTTCAATATAACCACAAACAAAACCAGACTCACATTGATTTTGATAAATTCTTTTTAAGTCATCTACTTTACTTTTAAGTAAGTCTCTTGTCTCTATAGTTATAGCCTCTGGTGAAAGCACCTGCTGATCTATTATTTTTTCTATACCTTCAACCTTTTTCATTAAATCAAGGTCATTAAAAGTCAAATTTTTAAGTATTTCATCACGAGATTTACAACGGCGATATTCTATATAGTTAATACACTCTTCTTCTACACAAGGCTTTGGAGTGTGAATACCATCAATCACTTCTGTAAACCTTTTAGACTCAGGAGTTATTAGGTACACATCTAATACGCTTTCTTCTGGGAGAACCTCATACTTTGAAGTAAAAAAAACTGTTTTCTTACTAAAAAGAGTATCACTTGATAACCAAACACTTGCATGAACTTCTCTTTTAAAAGGAGTTAAATAAGAAATCGATCTTCTTAAGATATGTATGTCACCAGGTCGAACATCTTCTTTCTTATCAACTCTTTCACAAGCTAAAGATTCCATTAAAAAATGAAACTCAGCTTTAGACACCTGCCTTAAACCTGAATTAAGCCCTGTCACATATAACACGCTATTCCAACAGTTTGGTCCTGAATGAGTTACTTTATTTTCAAGTAGCATCTCAACTCGACGACTCATCAAATCATCAGCCTGTGCAAGCTGTAAAAATTGAGAACTAAAAAATATGACAAATATAAGTGACCTCAAAGACAGTATTTCTCCTAATATACACTAATTTATATATAGGGCCTGCGCTTAGCAAAATATTGAGCCACTTACTCATACTTCAATAAAAATTTCTTATGAGGTGACAAATCTCGTCACCCAAAAAGCCTTATTAACACTTCACACGCGATTTAAACGCGCCTCACCAGTAAAAAGGCGGCACCAGTCTTGAAGTATAGATACCTATAAGGAGTGGGGATTATGAAACACTTAATTAAAATTTTGGTACTTGGAGCTTTTAGCTCTTTATTATTAACAGCTTGTGGAGACTCAAGCTCAAGTGGTCGAAAGACGACAACCAGGTCAAATAAAGCTGATTGCTATGACCAGGATTATGACACAGGAATCATTGGAAATGAGTATTGCCCGTATAGAGGTAATTACGACCCAAATTACGGGTATCAAGCCTATGCTGTAGGCTATAGTGCTCATTTTGGAGTCTATGTGGATTTTGGCTGGAATTATAATGACATGTGTCCTGCAGGTGAAGTTCCTGTGCTTAATAATGGTGATTTCTCATACTGCATGGCAGTTAATCCAAACTATGCTCAAACAGATCTTACTTACTACTCAGCTCCTAATGCAGGTGAGTGCGCCGGAAAACAGTGGAATACACATGTTACAGGCTGCCTAATTGACTTTGATCTTTAAAATTTAAAATTAAATGCTTTTAATGCGAGCAAAGCCTCCTCCCCCCCCTTTGGCTTTGCTCGCATCTTTTTTTATGAACTTAAAAATTGACCTACTGCCTCCCACCTAAATCACTAATTTCACTATAAAGTCCTAATATGGTAGCTTCTAAAGCACATAAATAAGGTGGTTTTAATGAGCAACAACAACAGCAGTAGTAGTACTGATCTTTTCTTTAAACTTTCAAATCAACCCTTTGAATCTTTTGATTTTTCAAAGCTTAACTTAAAAGATTTAGACAAGGCCTTTACTCAAGCTCTTGAAATCGGACGTACAAATTATAACGCTATCGCAGATTCTGATACAGAGGCCACTTTTAAGAACACTATCTTTGCAATGACAACTGCAGATGAAGACGCTGATCTTATTGGAAATATTCTTTTTAATCTTTTTAGCTCACACACTAATAATGAGGTGAACGCTTTGGTTGAAAAGTACTCACCAATACTTGCAAACTACTCAAATGAAATTCTTCTTAATGCAAAACTCTTTAAAAGAATTAAACATGTATATGAAAACGAGAAAAACTTAAGCCCTGAAGAACAAGAGCTTTTAAATAAAACCTTTAAAGATTTTAAAACTAACGGGGCTCTTCTAAGTGATTCAGAAAAAGAAGCATTAACAAAAATTGATACAAGACTCTCTGAACTTGGACCCATGTATTCACAAAACCTCTTACAAAGCACAAACTCGTTTGAATACCTCACTACAGATAAATCTGAGCTAAAAGGTCTTCCTGAATCAGCTTTAGATGCTGCTCAAGCTGATGCAAAAACAAGAGATAAAGAAGGCTACCTCTTTACTCTTCAATACCCAAGTATGCTACCTGTTGTTAAGTACTGTGAAAATAGAGCTTTAAGAGAGAAAATCTGGAGAGCTTTTGCTGGAAGAGCAACAAATGGGGAAAAAAGTAATAAAAAAATTCTTTTAGAAGTTGCTAAACTTAGACAAGAAAAAGCCAAACTTCTTGGCTTTAAAACTTACGCTGAACTGATACTACAAGAAAGAATGGCTAAGACTCCTGAAAATGTTTGGAAATTTTTAGAAGATCTTGAAAAGCACTCTCTTGATCCAGCAAAAAAAGAAGTCTTAGAAGTTGAGGAGTACGCAAAATCAAAAGATGGTCTTGATAAGCTTATGCCATGGGACTTTTCATTTTACTCTGAAAAAATACGAAAAGAAAAATTTGATCTAGATGAGGAACTTACAAGACCATACTTTTCACTAGATAACGTTATTGAAGGTGCTTTTAAACATGCCGAGCTTCTTTATGATGTTAAATTTAGTGCTAATAACGATATTCCAAAATACCATGAAGATGTTATGACTTATGAAGTTAGTGATACTTCAGGTAAGCACATTGGTGTTTTCTATGCAGACTTCTTCCCAAGAGATACAAAGAGACAAGGAGCATGGTGCACGAGGTTTAGATCTCAAGGTTTTTTTAAAGGTGAAGTCAGACGTCCACATGTAAGTATTGTTTGTAACTTTACAAAACCTACTCAAAACAAGCCCTCACTTCTTACCTTTAATGAAGTAAGAACACTTTTCCATGAGTTTGGACATGCATTACATGATCTTTTATCTCAGTGCACTTTTAGATCTTTATCAGGAACAAGTGTTTTATGGGACTTTGTTGAGCTTCCTTCACAGATCATGGAAAACTGGACACTTGAAAAAGAATCTTTAAACCTTTTTGCAAAACATTATGAAACAGGGGAAGTCATCCCTGCAGAGATGATTGAAAAAATTAAGAGCGCTGAAAGCTTTCAAAGTGGTTATAACTGTGTGAGGCAGCTTAGATTTGCTAATCTTGATATGAACTGGCACTCAAAAGATATTTCAAATGTTGAAGATGTTGATAAGTTTGAAAAAGAAGCGACTCAAAAGTTTTCACTTCTTCCTGAAGTTGAAGGAACAAACACATCATGTGCTTTTGCTCACATTTTTGCAGGTGGTTATGCAGCTGGCTACTATAGCTATAAGTGGGCTGAGGTTTTAGATGCTGACGCTTTTGAGTTCTTTAAAGAAAAGGGAATTTTTAATAAAGATGTCGCTAAATCATTTAAAACAAATATCTTAGAAAGAGGTGGCACAGAACACCCAGAGCACCTTTATAAAAAATTTAGAGGAAGAACTGCTGATGTTAAAGCTTTATTAAAACGTGATGGACTGATCTAGGAGTTTTTAAAAAAATATGAAATCTTTAGCTATTGTATACAGAAACGACTCAGATCAAGCTCTTAAACTTTCTAATGAGCTTTCAACATATTTAAAAAACCATAAAGACATAAGCATACATAGCTTTTCCTCTACTGACCTTACAGATGGGTGCTTCTCTGCTTTAAAGCCAAGTCCTGAAGTTGTTCTTGTATTAGGTGGTGACGGCACTTATCTCGCTGCATCTAGAGCATTAGAGAATTTAGATATTCCTTTAGTTGGAGTAAACCTCGGGTCTTTAGGCTTTTTAACAGAAAATAAAATTGATGAAGTTTATACTGTAGTAGATCGTATTTTAGATGGAAAACTAGATAAATGTGAGCGTGCTTTAATGGATGTTGAAATCTATAAAGGTGGCACTTTAGATGAGACAAAAAAGTCTTTAAATGATGTTGTTATAGAAAGAGGAGCTAGGTCACAGCTTGTTAGAATTAAAGTTTTTTGTGCTAACCAACTTGTTTCTGATTTAAAGGCTGATGGACTTATTATTTCCTCCCCCACTGGAAGTACGGCGTATAACCTAGCTGCAGGTGGGCCTATTCTTTTTCCAGAAACTCAAGCCTTTTCAATCACACCAGTAGCCCCGCATAGTCTAACAAGTAGACCAATTGTTGTTCCAGATTCTCATGAAATCAGGCTTCAGCTTTCTTCAGGAGATCAAATAGCTCAGCTCACAATTGATGGTCAGCGTATTACAGATATTGATTCAAATCACGAATTAAGGATTAAAAAATCAGAGAAAAGTTTGCTTGTTTTAAAAGATCCTTATCATAACTATTTTGATTTACTTAGAGAAAAACTTAAGTTTGGGGAAAGGGCTTAAAAAATATGTTAGCTGAATTAAAAGTTAAAAATTTTGCTTTAATTAAAAATCTTACCGTACACTTTGAAAATGGACTTAATGTTATTACCGGTGAAACTGGTGCTGGTAAGTCTCTTGTACTAAAATCTCTACACCTTCTTATGGGCGGAAAGGCTCCCAGTGATCTTGTTGGAAGCTTTTCTGATGAAACTATTGTTGAAGGACTTTTTGATACGACAAATAGAAGTGATCTTGATTCAAAACTTAAAGAGCTTTCTTACTTTGAAGAAGAGAGTGCATTTTTAGTCGTTAGGCGCGTTATATCTAAAAAAGGAAAATCAAAAACATACATCAATGGATCACCAGCGGCAGTATCTGATTTAAAAGCCCTTGTTTCTCCCCTTGTCGAACTTTCTGCCCATCATGAACCTTTAATTGAATTAACAAGTCAGCACGATAATAAAAACCTTCAAAACACAGCATATCAAAGAAACCTTTATGATATTTTTTGTAAGAATAAAGATATTCGCTTTGAAGTCTCAAGTCTCTTCTCTTTACTTAAAGAAAAACAAAAAGAGCTCTATATTCTTAACCAGTCTGAGTCTGACCGACTTCAAAAACTTGATTTTTTAAACTTTCAATTAGCAGAACTTGAGAGGTTTCAACCTGAAAAAGATGAGTATGAAAAACTCAAAGTTGAACAAGCTAATGTATCTAAAAAGCAAAAACTTAAGACCTTTGTTCATGAGTGTGAGGACTCTCTTAACAACTCTGATCAATCTGTCCTCTCTCAACTTTACAGCCTCTTAAACCAAATTGAATCAATTGATTTAAGTTTAGAACCAAAACTAAGTCTTATTAAAGAAGCCCTTGAAAAATCTAGTCTTGGAATTGAAGAGTCTGTAGCCATCGTTAGAGAACTTAAATGGAGCATTTCTGAGGATGAATCAAGCCCTGACTCTATTGCTGAGCGCCTTAAAACATATGAGCATCTTTTTAGAAAGTATAATGTAAACTCTGAGGGCTTAAGTGAAATCTATCTTTCTTTAAAATCTCAAAGAGATGATCTTGAGAGCCTTGATGAAAGACGTCTTGATATTGAAAATGAAATTAAAGAAATTAATATTAATTTAAAACCACTTCTTCAAGCTCTTACTAAATCTAGACAAGGCAGCTTAAAAAAGTTTTGTGAAAAAGTTAACAAAAGTATTTCAGAAATGAATATGAAAGACCTTTTATTTTCAGTAAAGTTAGAAAGTCTTGAGGAACCAAATGAACATGGCAGTGAAAGTGTTTCTTTTTGGTTAAAGCATAATAAAAGCGGACAAGAGCGTCCTATAAAAAAGACAGCCAGTGGCGGTGAGTTAAGTAGAATGCTTCTTGCTATTAAAGGTGCTTTAGAAAATCAGGAAGCCCCAAGAACTTATCTTTTTGATGAAATTGATGCTGGTGTAAGTGGACCAACTGCAGAAAAAGTTGGTAAAAAACTTAAGAGTTTATCTAATGGACAGCAAGTGATTACCATCACTCACCTGCCTCAGGTAGCAGCACTTGGTGATCACCACTACTTAATAGAGAAAACATCTGGGCGTGTTGGTCACCAAACAAGTTTAAAGGCTTTAATGGGAGATGAACGCATAGCTGAAATTGCTCGTCTGATTTCAGGTGAAGACATCACGAAATCAAGCCTTGATCATGCAGCCCAGTTAGTTGGCTTATAAACTTGTGCTTTGATCAGCAGCTTTTTTAAAGTTTACCCTAGGAACAGGTTTTTTAATAACAGATAAAGCACCTGTTTCTTTACTCACAACAAGAAGTCTTGCGTTTGTATCAACACTAACTTGATTTACTATATCAGACTTGAGAGTAAAAAGTCTCATAAGCTGCGGTCCTTTATATTTAAACATGCAAATCTCTAATAATCGACAAGCTGTAAATATATGGAGCTCTTCATAGTTTTCTAAAATAATTGGGCTTGAATTATCCGGAAAACTCATTTTAAGGCGAGAAGTCCTAAGCCCTGTTTCAATATTAAATTTATAAAGTGCTTCACTAGATCTTATAACAGCAGCACCTAAAACAGGATGAATAGCAAGCTCACTTAAAGATTTTTCTTCAATCTTATACTTCCAAGCTTCAGCACCTGTTGCTTGATCAAGAGCAACAAGGTTTCCACCGCTTGTTACAAATAAAACTTTTGAGCCATGAATAACAGGAGCTGATGTAATAGATCTGTCATACTTTTTTACCCATTTAGTTTTACCAGAGCTTTTTAAGATAGAATAAAAATACCCTTGATTATCTCCAAAAAAGAGAGCTTCCTCACCAAGCGCTGGTGAGGAAAGGCTTCCTGAATTTATATAATCTGACGTCCAACTCACTTTATTACCAAGTAAGTCCCATTTAAGTATAAAATTATTCTTTAAGTCAGAATCTGAGTTTATATAAACACTTCCTTTAGAGTAAACAGGACTAGTGTTAATTGAAGTTCCTATTTCAATACTTGATATAATACTTCTTTTTTCTAAATTAATAAAATACGCTTTTCCACTTAAGCTTGTTAAAATTGCGTAATTCAAAAAAGCTATAGGTGTAGATCTAAACTTTTCTTTTTCGCCCTGGAGATTAAACTTCCAGTGGAGACTGTAGTCAGTTTTATTTAAAACACTCACTTCTCCATCAGAGCTTGTTAAAATAACAAATTTATCACTTTTAATAGGTGCTGTTGCAGCTTTAAAAGTAGTGCTAGCGTTTTGCTCTGTTTGAGTTTTTTGAATAAGCTTTACTTTCTCTAAGCTAAAGCCAACTTTGTAATACGCCGTATTTTTTGCATCCCCCCTAAACTGATCAATTTTATTTTCAGCAAGAGATTTTATCAAACTTACTTCACTAGTTTGAAGAGGGTTGATAACAAAAACGGAAGGCTTAAAAGGGTGTAGAACTTCTTCTTCAGCTTTTACACCAGCTAAATCACGGCTTGAATTAAAAGAGAAAAGAACTAAGAAACAAAGAACAGGAACCACAACAAAATAAATCCATCTAGGTTCAGAGTGTTGTACAAACATCGTTATACCTTTCAATTTCTTTGTATAAATTTTCAGATTTTATCTTTTCTTCTACCTGAAAAAATATTCTCTTTCCCTTTTCTTTGCCACACAGTCTTCTTAAATAAGCCTGGTAAGCTGCAGGCTTACAACTTGTAATATTAGAAGTGTCTACTTCTTCAAAATTAAAACTTCCACCCTTATTAGCTTTAATAAGCCTAAAACGACAGTCTCTTGTTACTTTAATCACATTAATATCTAAAAACTTAGTCTCTCCGGATTTAGCAAAAGACTTTTTCACACCAGTAAAAATATTTTGACTAAAAAGTAATGCTAATACCAAAAGCGCAGCTCCAATTTGTTTAAGCACATAGCTTTCAAAAAAGCCTCTAAAAATACCTTCTTCATCATTTAAGAAAAAATCACTTACAATAATCGGGAGCAAGAAGAGAGTACTCATTAAAGAATACTCTAAGCCGACAAAGTAAGCTGAGAGCATATTAAGAACAACAAGCTGAATAAGAGTTAATCTCTTAATAAATTTAGAACCAAAAATTAAACCCCATACAAGGAAAACCTGAACCGAAACTATATATGAAAGAAGAATAAGATAGAAAGAACTTGTTGGAGCAAAACCATACAAGCTAAGTAAAGTTGCCCCCGATAGCCAAGCATAACTTAATTTCGCTATACCTGATAAAAAATATTGAAGACTTAGAATCAACCTGTAAGAAAGCTCTACACCTTTAGATAAAAAGTAAGCCAAGCAAAGCATAAGGTGAACTTCATTATAAGAGTTTACTAAGTTAAATCGAGATACTAAAAATAAAAATTTAAAAGCAAAAAGAGCAATAAATATCCAGTTTACTATCTTAACTTTTCGAGCAAGTAAAAAAGTTAAACCACAAATACTCATAAGAGCATAAAGCACGAAGAGAAATTGAAAACTACTAATATCCTCTGCTGCTATTGACGTACAGTTTTTGTATAAAGCCCCACAATAAGCATCAAAGTTTTCTGTAGAGAAAAGATTCCAAGCTTGATCTTTAAACCAAATATATGATGTTACAAAATGAGCAAATAAAAGTCCTAAAAGTGACCAAAAACTGAAATCATATTTTGGCTTAATATGTGACCCATAGGGCTCTAGAACAATCATTAAAAAACCTTTTCTCTCTAAAAATATTAGAGATTTATTTAAAAATTAATATTTCAGCAGCACATGGGCTAAAGTACTAATAATCCTAAGACTTAAGGTTATAAAACCAAACGTCTAAAATCAAATGATCTTCTGCTTTTATACCTTAATTGGGAGAAAAAGCTCTTTGCTTAAAAAATAAGATATTCAAACCTGTTTCCTTAAGCCGTTAGACGCTGATAAATTGAAACTTGTTTACAGGGTCATAGCTTAAAACCTTGTATTCACTTCCAAGCCAAGAGCCTAAATTTAGAGCTCTGTAGTCACTTGTCTCTAAATCCGTTCTAAAGTGATAGTGCCCACACACAAAAATATCAAAGTCTCTACGAGACTTTAGCGACTCTGTCCATTTCCTCCAGTTTCTTTTAAAAAGCTCGGCATCCTTTAAAGGACTTTTCTTATCCGTCGTATTAATAGATGAACCAATTAAAGAGAGAATAAAACCTGGCAGAAATTTAATCAAAAATCGAATAAAGAATGACCTAAAAAACTTCCTTAAAAGAAGGTAGTTTTTATCTTCTAAATCGATAAGATCACCATGTGTTAAAAGCCATTTTCCATTATCATCACTAAATTCATAAAAACTCTTATGAACCCTAATACCTTTTTTTGACCAAAAAGATCCCATCTGAAAATCATGGTTTCCCTCAAAGATATGCACTTCTTTGCTTTTTGAAATCTCTAACAGAATATCAACTATGTCTTGGTACTTAGAAATAAAATGTTTTCTATCACCAAGCCAAAGATCAAAGATATCACCCATTAAAAAAACTTTTGAGATCTCCTTATTTTTGCTAACTAAAACAAGCCAAGCTTTAAAAGCTTTATAGCGCTCATCTTTAGGGTTAGAGAGGTGAACATCTGAAGCAAACACATACATAATATATTAAACCTAGCACAAAAAACTTGAAGCAGAACCTATAAAAATTATACAGCATAAAGCTCAAATAAAGGGCTTTCCTTAGTTAATTTTCAAGATAAAAGCTTTCATGTGACAAAAACTTCTCTTCAAAACATCTTAAGCTTTAAGTAATTAAACAATAACAATTGTTAAATCAATCCATATTAGGGGGAAATCAGATATGAAATCATTATCACTAATTTTATTAAGCATGCTTATGGTAAGCACTTCTTTTGCTTCAGAAGACCTTGAAGAAAATGAAGCTTATAGTTCAACAAGCCCACTTACTGCTGAAGAAGCAAGTGAAGCTGAATACTTAGGAAAATTCTTTACAGCTCTTGGAACTTGCAGTGCAAGCTCTTTAGTTACAATTTTAACAGTAGTTGGAGATACAGTTCCTTTAACAGGTTTTGGAAGTGACCTTATTGATGGAATGGCTGGTCTTACAGAAACTGAACATAATAACAATAAAGCTTTAGTAGAAACTTATGGTGAATTTAGTAATGGATCAACTGAAGGTGCTATGTATGGAACAAGAAATGTTGCTGGTGGAGCCGGTTCTTTTATTATGGATCTTGCACTTGGAGCACTTGATGCTTTAGACGGTAAAATTGATGATTGTAAAGGTGTTAAAGGCGCTTGTGAAGATAAGAGAGCTACATACTTTGCAGATGTTAGACTTGCGTATTATGAGTCAATGAGTGTGAGTGAAAACCTAATGGGTGAAGGCTCTTTATGTGATGAGTCTGGTGATTATGTTGATAACAGTGAAATGTCTTTTTGGTCTGCTGTATGGGGATATTTTTTCGGTTAATCAAATAACATAAAAATCTAAATTATAAAAAAAGCTTAAAGGAAACTTTAGGCTTTTTTTATTTACACTTTAAAGCTTCAAGTTTAAATCTTTCTTTTGATCTTCTTAAGCACTTAGGTTTTATATCTTTACCTTTTCTCATAGCCTGATTGAATTGAGCCCAATCTGCCTGCATATGAGGTGCATACTCAATGAGATACCCTCTTTTTTCCTTATTTATTTTCACAGACTTATAATCGATATTACAAACCTCATGCTGAATTGATTTTTTAACTATCTCACCTTTTTTGTTCTTGCACTGAAAATTAACTGTTAGCGTGTTTTTTGTACCATGAAGAGATTGCTCAATTTTAAATGACAACTTGTAATCTTCATTTTTAAAAGATCTATCACTCATGTCATTAAGATTTAAAGACGCTGCTATAGAAAAAGTAGGTAAAAAGAAACTGAGAAAAAGCAGTCGCATTAACACCCCCCACCTCGCCTACAGTTATATGTTAGATGCATATGATCTCTATGTAGATCCAAAAGGTTTCTACTTCCACCCAGACCATCACCACAACGTGCGCTATTATGAGTTAAACTTGCACTGCAAGAACCACCAATTCTGTTCCAACACTGATAAAGCAAGTCATGAAACCTACCATCACGAGATCTATTATTTATATGCATAGAAATGGTTTGGCTCCCTCCAGCAGTAAAATTTAATGTAATAGAGTTTACATCAATTGCTGAGCCACTTGCATGCTGGCTTAAAGTACTTCCGTTTCGAACATTTCTATAAACAAAGCACCCTGAGGTTACAACGTTCATACTTTTCACATCTCCAAGGTTAAGCTGCTTAGCAACGTTGCGAACACATGAGGATAAATTTCCTGTAAGAGCAGGCTGCATGTTTTGATTCATTGCTATAGAAGAATCACAGTAAAAAGATCCTGTTGGGCTTTGACTACCAAATCTAATATCACCACTACATCCATTATAAAAATTAATTGTATGACCTGCATTTGCAGCTTTATTACAGTTAGCAGTATGACACCTTCTTATAAAAGAAAGAGAGCCCGCTCCACTTTGATAATCAGCAGTTGTTGGCTCAACGTAGCCGCCTACTCCAGATCCTTCCTCACTTCTAGCTAGCTCACCGCCTGACCCATAATTAATACCACCAGCTCCCCTTGAAGCGTTATTTAATGCCTGTCTTCTAGTATGCTGATTAGACACCTCAGCACTACAAGGTGCTACGTAACGGCTGTTCATCTTTCCTCTGTACACATACCCAATGCCTTTACAGTCTGTATCTGAGTTATAAAAAAACATGGGACAGTAAAAATCTCCACAGGCACCTGCTGGAGTAAACGTAACCCCATCTGCTAAGCGGCCACAAGATTTTGAACCTGAGCTTATGCTTGAGCTCACTTTTAAAGGAACTCTTGAATTAACCTGATAGCAAGATGTTTGCTCTCTATGAGCTTCAAGCCTTGAGTCATCAAGTTGAAAAGTCATTAAACCATCAGCATCAACAATACACTTTGTAATATTATCACCCTGTTTTCTTATCCAACCAATTCCACCATCATTATTTTCACAAGCACCTTCTCTAAATGAAATAGGGCAGTATCCATCAGCACGACAATCACCTGCCATAAACAGATTTTGTCCAGCTTGAACTTTTCCACAAACACTTCCACTTCCTCTGCTCGTCATAACAGTGATATCTGAGCTTCTAGTATTCACTCTCATACAGGTATTCTCAGCTGCACTTACAAAAGCTGAAGAAAGAAGAAAACTAAAAAGTAAAACATGTGATAAAAATCTCATAATGATTCAAATACCTATCGGCAATTAAGCCAAAAAACATTAAACCCTAAGATACTGAAATCATTAAATAAATAAGTTTTTTTAGTCATTCTTGACATAACTCATCTTAAAAAATAAAAGAAAGAGCTCTAACTAAGTAGAGCTCTTCATTAACAAATTAATTTTTTAAAATTAAAGTAGTATTTTTATCTACGCAAAAAAGTTGGCACAGAAAGAATACTCTTCTTTTCTTCTTCTTTAGCCTCAGCTTGAGCTGCTTCACTTTCAGAGTTAAGCCTTAAAACTTCTTCAGACATTTCACGAGCTAGCTCCATTGGATCTTTCATTTTCATCTCTAACTGCTCTTCTTCAATATCAGATTGTTTTTTAAGTTTTTTTACTTCTTGCTCAAGGCGATATGCTCTTGCTTTAGCTAAAAGTGAATCTCTTGGAAAATCAACTTCTTGATTATTTGGAACAAGATCTTCAGCTGCTTCTTTTTCAACAATTGGACTCGCTGGGTTCATTTGTTGATTTGAATGCATCACCTCAGGACTTTGCTGTGGTTGAACAGTATTTGTAGCTGCAGCAGCTTGCTCTGGCTGAACTGTTTCAGCATGCTTCATCACATCAGCTGCAAAACTTTCGAATTGATTATTTTCTACAGCAGGCTGGGCTTGAGGCTGAACAGGCATTTCACGGTTTACTTTAGTTGGCTCAACAAAAACTTTTTGTGCCGGGTGGTTTGTTTGAAACACTTGCTCGACACTCGGGTTTATAACAGGAGTCGAGTTTACATTAACCTGCGGTTGTTGAGTTTGGACTTGTTGTTGTTGCTGCTCATTTTGCATAACAGCTTGGGCTTGTTGTGCCTGAGTGACTTGCTCTAGAGTTGGTATTGGAATGTTTTGAGCAGTATAAGCATAATTTGAAGTTTTCTTCTCTTCTCCAAAACCTGTTGCAATAACAGTTACTCTTACTTCCTCACCCATTCTCTCATCTATAACAGCACCAAAGATGATTTCAGCATCTTCATCCGCAGCTTCAGTAACAAGGGTTGAAGCTTCATTAACTTCCCAAAGAGTTAAATCAGGTCCACCAGTTACGTTAATGATAATTCCTGTAGCTCCATCGATAGAAATGTTTTCTAAAAGTGGAGATGAAACAGCAGAAGAAGCAGCCTCAATAGCTCTTTGCTCACCTGTACCAACACCTGAACCCATGATTGCCATTCCTTGAGAAGACATCACGGTTCTAATATCAGCAAAATCTAAGTTAATAAGACCTCTAATATTAATAAGATCAGAAATTCCTTTTACAGCTTGGTGTAAAACTTCATCTGCTTTTTTAAAAGTCTCTAAAAGTGGAGTCTTCTCGTTTGAGATAGATAAAAGTTTTTGATTAGGAATAACAATAAGAGTATCAACATTTTCTTTTAACTCTTTTAAACCTGAGTCAGCATGTTTTCTTCTCTTTTTACCTTCAAATATGAAAGGCTTTGTTACAACACCAATTGTTAAAGCTCCAAGCTCTCTAGCAATCTTTGCTACAACTGGAGCACCACCAGTTCCTGTTCCTCCGCCCATTCCAGCAGTTACAAAAACCATGTCTGCACCTTCAAGCTGTTCAACTATTGAATTATAAGACTCAACTGCTGCACGCTTTCCAATTTCTGGATTCGCCCCAGCTCCTAAACCTTTTGTCAGCTCAGAGCCTAATCTAATTTTACCTTCAGCCTTGTTTGCTGCCAGAGCCTGTATATCTGTGTTTGCTACCGTAAACTCAACACCTGTAAGACCATTTTCGATCATTGTTTGAACAGCGTTTGATCCGCCTCCACCAACACCTACAACTTTAATGTTAGCTCCAATAGATTTTGCCTCTTGTAGTTCAATCATGATACCCCCTACTTTTTAAGACGTTACTTTATTATTTTTCTTATAAACCAATAAACTCTTTAAAATGCCTTCCAAAATTCTTAAATGAGTCTTCAACAGATGATGACGACGATGAAGACTTATTCACTCTTCTTTGAACATCCTTAAATGTGTACTTAGAATAAGCATGCTCTAAAAGACCAACCCCACAAGAAAGCTCTGCAGAATCAATAGCCTCATTAATATTTGTAGTAATGTGAGGTGCTCCCATCCTTATTGGTGTTTCAAAATTATAAGTTGCATAATCAACTAAACCCGTTAATTGACTAGCCCCTCCTGTTAAAACTAAACCTGCACCTAACTGGTCTTTAAAACCAGAGTTTTCAATATCATCTAAAATAAGCTTTAAAGTTTCTTGAGCTCTTGGAGAAACTATCTCACAAAGATTTCTTTTTTGAACCGTTCTTAAACCACGACCACCAACATCTGGTACATCAATTTGCTCTTCAAGCTCTGCGGCTGCCGGCAAACAGTGACCATGCTCAATCTTTATTCTTTCAGCATCTTTTGGAGCAGTTCTTAAACCAATGGAAATATCTTGCGTAAAATTAATACCACCAACAGGAACTGCTCCCGTAGCGACAACTTTATTCTTTAAGTAGATGATCCAGTTACTTGTTCCACCACCAATATCTACTAAGCAAACTCCAAGCTCTTTTTCTTCTTGGTTTAAAACACAAATACTTGAAGCGTACTGCTCAAGCACAAATTCTTTAACTTTTAAACCAGCTGACTCAACACACTTCATCATATTAGGAAATGCTGTTCTCACACCTGTAATAAGGTGAACATTGGTTTCTAAACGAACACCCTGCATACCTACAGGATTATCGATTTGACTTTGCCCGTCTAAAATAAACTCTTTAGGTAGAACATGTATGATTTCTCTATCTTCTGGAAGAACTACAGCTTGTGCTGTTTTTAAAACATTATCTACATCTAGTTGACTGACTTCTTTATCAGCAACAGCAACCATGCCATCAGAATCAAAAGATCTTACATAAAGTCCACCAAAACTAACATAAGCTTCACTAAGTTCTCGGCCAGAGCTTAGCTCAGCCTCTCTCTTTGCTCTTCTTATTGCATCAGTTGTTTTACCGATATCGACTATAGAACCTTGTCTCAGTCCCTGGTTTAAAACCTTAGCTGTTCCAATTACTTTAAAACCGTCGCTTGTAGCCTCTGCTACTAAAATGGAAACCTTCGTAGACCCTATGTCTAGAGCGCATATCAAAGGTTTGTTGTTCATCTTAATTGTTTCCAAAGCTAAAGGCCTCCACTTCTTGGAAGAATTTTTTTAAACAAATTCTAGACTAATATCGAGTTTGCACTACAGAACATCAATTAACAAATAATTTAGTCATACTTAAGACTAAGAAGTGTATTGGTAAGTGACAACACATTTTTTAAAAAAAAAGAAAATAATTTTAAAAAAAATCTTTTCAATGCCTTATAAAAACTAGTTTTTATCTTCGACTGACACAATCACACGATCAGAAAATCGTGCATCTAATCTCACAGCTTCTATCCCATGAAAGCGCAAATACTTTAAAACTTTTAAGACTCTCTCCCCTTTTTTAGGAAGATCTTTTTCACCTAAATAAACTTTTCCTTTAATACCTGAAAAGACTAAAACAAAATCTTCTTCAAATAAAATTTCTGAAAGTGACTCTTGAGAAAGCACTCCTTTTTGTGGAAAACTTTTGTAAATATTAATAGCACGCTCTCTGTTTACCCTATCGTTAAAGGCTTTACCGCGAAGCAAGGGAAGATCTGGAATTTTATATTGAGGCACTTCAGAAAAAACTTCGCCTCTTAAATTAACAAGTTGATACTTCCCATTATTATAAAAAGCTAAAGCTGGTTCTTGTAAAAAAACTTTTACTTTTTGAATTCCGCTTAAAGAATTTACAAGAAGTGCTTTTTCCACAAAGGGTAAACTTAAGATAGATTTTTCATCAAACCTACTACCTGTAGAAGTTTTTTTTGCAGCAGAACTATATACGCGATCTAAATCTGTAGCGTCATAAAAGCTTAGTGCTACATTTTTTGCCACCAAGACTTTAGGCGGTGCTTCAGCCTTAGTTTTAAGAAAAACTTTTGAATTAATTGTGGAATAAAGAAATGAGCATGTGAAAAAAAGTATAATTATAAATGCAAATTTTGATCTTATGCTCATAACTAAAAGTCTAAGAGTGTTTTTTAATCACTGCAAGTATCCGGGTTAATATCTTAAAAGATCACTAAAAGCTATGACCGTTTCCGTTATCTACAAATCTTTATAAGAACTGTAATGATGTCCATACATTTGTCCCTTTTCATCTCCACTATAAATCAAACTTGAACGTGTGTTGCTCGGATTAAGTTTACTATAAAATTCTAAACCTTTAAAAAGATTCTTAGAAAGACTTTGTGACGCTTTTATTTCATAGCTAAGGACTTTTTCTCCCAGATCTTCAATTAAATCTACTTCATTACCTATATGATCTCTAAAAAAATAAAAACTCGGCTCTTGAACCTTATTTAAAAGCAATTTCATTTTTTCTGTAATCACAAGGTTTTCAAAAAGAGAGCCTCTTAAAGGGTGTGAGGAAACTTGCTCTTTGTTCTTAATTCCAAGTAAGTATGACGCTAATCCTACATCATAAAAATAAAGCTTAGATTGCTTCGTGAGTCTTTTCCTAAAATTTTTGTAGTGAGGCTGAAGACGATAGATGACAAAGCTGGCCTCTAAAATACTTAACCATGATTCAATAGTCTTTGCATCTACTCCTAAATCATTTGAAAGCCTGCTTTTATTAAGAAGCTGGCCAATATTTGAGGCACAGAGTTTTAAGAAGCTTTCAAAAGCTTTCAGGTTTCTAATCTCTTGTAACTCTCGTAAATCTTTTTCCAAGTATGTTTTAACGTAAAAAGATTGAGCCTGAGTAGGGTTTAACTTTTGATCAATTATTCTTGGGTAAAACCCTCTATAAATCAGACTATCAAGCGATAAATCTTCATCAAGCTCCTTTATAGAAAATGGCAATAAATTAATGAGGGCCGTTCTACCAGCTAAAGACTGCGAAACAGATTTTGATAATGCTAACTGGTGACTGCCCGTTAAAATAAATTGTCCATTTTTTTTTGATTCATCAACGAAGACTTGAATGTATGAGGCCAGTTCAGGAACTCTTTGAATCTCATCAATAACCATTTTAGGCGCTTGAGAAAGAAAGCCTTTAGGGTCAAGACTAGCAAATTCTCGTAAATTTAGATCTTCAAGATTTAAATACTTATACTCCTTAAAACACTCTCTTGATAAAGTGGTCTTACCAGACTGACGAGGTCCAGTTATAGTAACCACAGGGTACTGCTTAGCTAAATCAACAACTGGTTTAAAAAGAGCTCTCTTAATCATATTACAATTATGGATTACTATTCCAATATTGTAAATAAATTATATCCTAAAAACACTCTATTGCTCTTAAATTAGATTTGAGACTAATTAGACTATAGACCTAGCTCAAAAAAAAACTTTATAGCTAGATATCAACTCTACCCTAGGCAAACGCAAGCTTACTAAGTTTCTATAGCAGTTTCTAAAAGTGTTTCTATAATTTTGGAGAAAGAAACCCCCGCTTTAGCAGCAGCCATGGGAAAAAGTGAGGTCGGAGTACAACCAGGAAGAGTGTTTACTTCCATGAAATAATGCTTATCTTCTTTATCAACTAAAAAATCTACTCTTGAATAAGTATTTAAATCAAAATTCTCATAGATTTTTTCTGAGTCTTTTTGAAGCTTAACTGTAAGTTCACGTGAGATTGGAGCCGGCAAAAGATATTCCGTAGCCCCTTTGGTATATTTATTAGTCATATCATAAAAGCCTGATTTCGGGCGAATCTCTATAACCTCTAACGCTTCACCAGCTAAAAGAGATACCGTCATCTCTTTGCCCCTTATTCTTCTTTCAACCAGACACTTAGTATCCCACTTAAGAGCTTCTTCTACAGCAGCCTCAAGCTCATCAGATTTCTCACAAAGGCTTACCCCCCGGCTAGAGCCTGAACGCGCAGGCTTAACAACAAAACCTTCTGTCCATTTCTCAACCAGATTACTACATGTATTAATAGACTCACCTTTTTTAACTATATATTGCTCAACAACAGAGATTCCTAGATTTCTTGCAAACTCAGAAGACTTTTGCTTATCAAATGAAAGAGCTGAAGCCAAAACTCCACTCCCGGTATAAGGAATTTTTAAAAACTCACAAATGCTTTGAAAAACACCGTCTTCTCCATAAGTTCCATGAAGTGCGCACAAACAAACTGAAGGCTTAATCTCTTTGATTCTATCCAAAAACTGATCATCAAACTCCACAACCACAAAGTCTTTTTTAAGCTCTTTTAAAGCCTCTTGAAAAGCAAGACTCGTTACTCGACTGATTTCAGCCTCTGACTCATGCCCACCCTGTACTACAGCTATCATTCCCTTTTTCTCTCTTCTTCTTTAAATTTAAATTAAGTCTTTCCAGTCACCAAAGTACTTTACTTCAGCCTGAAGATCCACACCCTTCATCAGTTTAACTTTATTTTTTACTAGACTCATAACACAGTGAATATCTAAAGCAGTCGAACTACCTTTGTTTACAATAAAATTAGCATGCTTTCTTGAAACCTCAGCTCCACCATACTGATACCCCTTAAGCCCGCAACTTTCGATCAAAGCACCAGATGAAAACTCTCCAGGGGGGTTTCTAAAAACAGAGCCACAGCTTGGCTCTGAGAGTGGCTGCTTTGATGAGCGAAGCTCTTGGGCTGCTTTTACTTTTTCTCTCATTCCTTCAACCACATCACTCTTCTTCCAAGAAAGAACAGCTGAAATAACAATACCGCTCTTTTCTCCCCAGCCCTTTGAGTGCCTATAACCCCACTCAACATCTTGGTTTTTATACTCATTAATGGTGAAAACACCTTCTTCTGTTTTAGCCTCAGGTTTAAACTCTAAAACTTTAAAAGACTCCACTATTTCAACAAACTCTCTTGGAAGAATCTTCTCACCAACACCAGCATTCATAACAACACCGCCACCAATATCTCCTGGAAGTCCTGATAAAAAAAGCGATGGCGGAAGGCTTACTTTTAAAAACTGCCTCATTACTTTTTGCTTTAAAGTTCCAGACAAACACTCGACTTTAAAGATTTCATCATTTGAAACATCACTAATACCAGAAAACTTCTTAAAACATATGACTAAGCCTCTAACACCTTTATCACTGATAAGAACATTACTTCCTCCCCCAAGAATAGAGTAAGGAATTTTTTTTTCATAAGCCCATTTTAAAGCGTACTTAATATCATCAATAGATTCAGGAAGGCAAAAATAATCAGCCTCTCCACCTACTCGCCAAGTGTTGTAATTAACTAGAGAAACTTTTTCTTTTATTTCCATACTAAAAAAAACTCTTTTTAGGGTTCTTTAGACTCAAAAATATCTGCAAGCATTTGAGAAATTTTATTCACATCACCAGCACCAAGTGTGATAAAAAGATCACCCTCTTTTTGTGTTTCAACAAGCTGATTTACTAACGCATCAAAGCCATCATTATGAACTGAAACAACATCATGAGATACAGCATTTGCTAAGTCTTCAGATTCATATCCTTTAATTGGAGCTTCACCAGCTCTATAAACTGGAAGCATAAAAACTTCATCAGCCATATCAAAAACATTTCTAAACTGTTCCCAACACGTTTGAAGCCTTGAATAACGGTGAGGCTGAAAAATACAGCGCACTCTCCTACCTAAATACTTCTTCTTACAAGCAGAAAGTACAGCCATGACTTCTGTTGGATGATGGGCATAATCATCTACAACTAAAATATCTTGTTTATCAAAATCACCCTTGATTTCAAAACGCCTTTGAACACCTTCAAAAGACTCTATTCCTTTTTTAATTGTCTCAAAGTCAATTCCAGCACGAAAAGCTACAACCATAGCAGCCAGAGCATTTAATGCGTTATATGTACCAGGCATTGTTGGATGCATCTCCCCAAGCTCTTCACCTTTATGAAAAACCACAAAAACACCTTGCCTTCCCTTAGGCACAAGATAGAAGTCGTTTTCTTCACCAAAGCCAAAAGAAATAGCTTTCTTATCAAAATCTCTAAAAAGGCCTGAACAGTCTCTATCATCACCACAATAAAGAATACTTCCATAAAAAGGAATTTTATTAGCAAAGTCCTTATAAGCTTTTAAAAGATTCTCAAAGCTTCCGTAGTGTTCTAAATGATCATTATCAACATTTGTAATAACTGAGATTTCGGGTGAGAGCTTGTCAAAAGATCCATCACTTTCATCAGCTTCTGCAATAAACCACTCTCCAGTTCCTAATTTTGCAGTCGTTCCAAACCTTAAAACCACTCCACCAGAAACAACTGTTGGGTTTCTATCTGCAGTATCAAATATATGAGCAACCATACTTGTTGTAGTCGTTTTTCCGTGAGTTCCTGCAATTGCAACTCCCCTTTTTGTTCTCATAAGCTCTGAAAGAGCTTCAGCTCTTGAGATAAGAGGGATTTCTCTTTTAACAGCTTCAATAAGCTCAGGGTTATCCTTTTTTACTGCACTAGAAAATACTAAGACATCCACATCTGAAACATTCTCTTTATCATGGCCTATAAAAATTTGAACTCCACACTTTTTTAAATGCTCTGTTCTTGGAGATTCTTTTAAGTCACTTCCACTAACTTTTGCTCCAAGGTTTACTAAAACCTCAGCAATACCAGACATGCCGATTCCGCCAACACCTACAAAATGAACTTTAGACTGTGCAATTTTTCTCATCAAAATTTTTCTTCTCCAAAAGACTTAAAACCTAAATCTGATATAAGAATAAGTAAACTGACAAGAAAAACCAAAGTAACAACCCTTTAAGAGTTCATTAAAATACTAGCGATCTCTTCTCTTGCTCCACTTGGAAAAGTTCCTAAAAAAGCTTCTTTCATCTTTGAAAGCTTATCCTCATTATTAACCAGATCCTCAAGACTACTCTTTAATGACTCCAGAGTCACATCCTCTTCTTTAAGCATTAAAGCAGCTCCTTTATCGACAAGACTTTGAGCATTTTTAACCTGATGGTCATCTGAAGACTTTGGAAAAGGAATAAGAAGGCATGGCTTACCCAAATTAGACAGCTCTACCAGAGTTGAAGCACCTGAGCGACACACCACTAAATCAGCTCGCTCATAAAACTCTTTAATTGGGTCTAAGTAGGCTAACACCTCACTTGTCGTGTCTGAATAATATTTAGACTTAGTTGATTCATAGTTTTTTAAACCTGTTTGGTGAATAAAATGAACCTCTGGCATCATTTCACTTAAATCAGGCACAAGCTTATTAAATACAGAAGCTCCCTGACTACCCCCAACAAAAAGTACTGCAAACTTATTTTGGTTCTTCTTTAACTTTTCAGCCTCACTTAATAAAGGTTTATCAGCTACACCATCAAGCCCCTGTCTTACTGGAAGTCCCACTATTTTAGCTTCTTTACTTTTAAAAAACTTTTTAGCTTCTTTAAAAACAAGAAGAGGAACTGCTTTAAATTTCCCAACAACTTTATTTGATAAACCAGGAGTGGCATTTGCTTCCCACACATAGGTTTTAAAACCAAGGATTGATGAGAGCACACACACAGGAGCTGAAGCATAGCCGCCAACTCCTAAAACAGCTTTTGGTCTATACTTAACTAAAAACCAAAATGACATTAAAAAACAAATAGGAAGTAAAAGAAGAGTTTTAAGCTGTGTCCATCGTCCAACAGAGGAATGAAACTGCCCAACAGGAATAAAGTGTGATTTAAAACCAGCTTCAAAAAAGAGGCTCTTTTCTAACCCTCTTCTAGCTCCAATTAAAATAATCCTAGCGTTTGAGTCTTGCATTTTAATTTCATTTGCAACAGCTAAAGCCGGGTAAATATGCCCCCCCGTACCTCCACCAGTAATAATATAATTATCCATTACATAAGCATACATAGATTGTATGTGATTCTGAAGGTTTAAATTAAGAAAATTAAAACTTTTTTTAACTACTAAAGTTTATTAAAGACCCAATAAGACATTTCGACACGAATAAACTCTTTGAGCTCTCCAGTCTTGAAAAGATATCTCCTTAATTCTTTCAAATAAACTATCAAGTTTTAAGGCCGATGCGTCATTAAGATAAGCTACTGCATCCGGGTGGTGATACCAACGATCCTTGTTGACCATCGTATTAACTCGCACATCACCCACTAATTGTTGATTAACAAACTTAATCAATTCAGCTCTCGTATAACTTTCACCATTGCTACTTTTATAAACGCTCTTTTTCTGTATAAGCTCAATACTACTCTCTATTAAAAGAAAAATTAACTCAGGCTTATCTTTCCAAATATGAAGCGCTCCTAATTTCATTAATTTAAAAGTGACCCGCCCTCTCTTAATCAATGATTCAAGAATTTTATAAGTTTCCTTTTTTTCAAAATCAGATATAAGAGCTGCAGCAAGATCTTCATCAAATTTGTAATCAAAATAATCAATTAATAAAAAACTATATATTTCTGGGTACTCTTTCCAGTGTTTAGAAGACAGCACTGGTATTAAATCTGGTTTATATACTGTTTTTAACGAAAACAAAAAATCCTTAAAAAGACTCTTGTTCTTTACAGATTCTGGCTTGCTAAAATAGCCTTCAATCAGTTCTTTATGAACAGGGCAGTTTTTAATCAAGGTCTCTAATACTTTTTTACTCCCATCATAATAATCTGTGTCAATAATATTCCTTACTAATTCTTTGCAAAAATGCTCATATCCTTGAAATAAGGTAAAATCTTTAGTTATTGATGAATACACATTGCTATCTTGATTAATTAAAACGTTATCAACAACTGCATCAAGGATTTCTGGGTACTGAATAAACCTGCCTTCAGATAAAATATGATCAAGAACCTTTTGATTAAAAATATAACCATCTCTGTTATGTGGTTTTTGAAGCATTTTAACAACTAAATGCATACTGTCCTGCCAATAACTTTTAGTAAAAACATGTTCTATTAACTCAAAATCAGTTTCATATGAGTTCTTATCAATAAGCTCTTCTAGTAAGTGTGGAAACTTAACCCAATGAGGCTGCGAGAGTACGTATTGAGCTATAGCTTTACCTGATTGGCCACGCTGAATAACCCTAGATAAAAGCTCAGGTCTATTAGACCACTCTTCTTGACTAAAAACATAAATAGCAAGAGCACGGTCAATTGAGCCGCGTTCTTTTGAAGCCATCCCCATCTTATCTTTGATTCCAAATAACGTTCCTCGATCCATAAGAACATTTAAGATTTTTTCATGATCTTTAAAAGACTCATTCTTGAAAATGTATTTTGCAACCTCAGTACCGTGACCTTGTTTAATAAGCATTAAAGCTATCTCATAGGCTTCTTTCATATCAGTCTTTTCAAGCATTATAGATAAATACACACTTCCAATACTTCTTTTAAAAACCCTATTAATCAAATTCATATAAGGTGTAGGCCATAACTCTCTCCATTCTTTATGAACTAAAAGATAAGCAGCAAAGTATGGTTCATACTCTTCTTTCCCAATATGATTTCTTAATAACTCAAAGCCTTCCTCTGTCATCCACTTATCTTTAGTAAACACATACTGAAACAACTCTTCTGCTATATAACCTCGTCTAAGTATGGATGAAACTTCTTCTCTTGAAAGATTAAGAACAATCCCCTCTCCTCTTCTTAAAGAACCTGACAAATTCTCATCAATATTGCCTTGAAGTATAAGTTGTTTTCTCCAATCAGATGGATGGTTGGCCCATAATTCAGTTTTTAACATTGAAAAAATTAGTTCATCATAATCACCTGTTTTAATTAAAAATTCAATAACCTCTGGGCTATGCATCCATTCGTCAGTAAGAAGAATGGCCTTTACAAGTTCTGTAGCGTCCGAACCAGATCCAATCAAAGACCATATTAAATCTGAATCAACAACCCACCTTTTATCAGATAAAACTCTTTTAGCTATGCGCTCTCTTACATGCTTATCTCCTTTTATGTACATTTGCTCGATCCAATAATGATTATCAAACAACTCCTCATCGCTAAGTGAACTAAGGACTCTTTGAAGATATGTATACCGGCCTTGAATATAGAGTTTTTTAAGCACTTCAAAATCAAGTTTAGAGTATTCATTAAAAATACGTACTGGAAAACGCGATGCAAACTCATCATCAATAAAATAGCTCTGCTTTACAAAATCAATAGCATCATCAAACTCTTTAGAACCAGTATCAATCCTCATCAGCCTTCTTTCAATTTTTTCTAAAAGACCTTTGTTTTCAAGTACTTTACTGTTTTGATCTATTAAAATTAAAAAATCAGTTATACTAATATTTAAATCTTCTTGGATGAGCATAATAGCACTTTTATTTTTCAAAATAATAAAATCATCATCATAAATAAAATCAGTTCCTTCTCTTGCCTCAGGATTTAAAATAAACCTAATTGTTAGATTCGTTCCTCGCGCTCCTTTTTCACCAAGTCTCGTATAAAAACCATTACCATAAGCAGCAGCCTCGCCATTGACACTATCCCTTGAAATAAAAGCATTGGCCGCGCCGTGAGAGGAGCGCGTTATATTCTCATAGGCTTCAAAGGAATTCGTCTCGTGAGCCACAACAATCTCACCATCTTCGTTCGCGTGGTCCCTAAAAATTTCTGCAGCAGTCTTACCATTTCCTTCACCAAGCGGCTTTGTTCTTAAAGGCTCCTTGCTCATCCACCACGAAAGACTTTCAACCGAACTAATTCGATTGCCATCCATTTCAATTAAGCGCTTTCTTAAACCTGTCTCCTCTAAAAGATTCCACGCATACTCTGAATCCGGAGCGTTAAGTAAAACTTTTTTTCCAAACTCCTCTAATTTGTGTTTTACGTAAGAGTTATTTTTAATTTTACTCCAGTTCGTCTCTTTAACAATTCTTTTAATAATTTCTAAATCACCTTCAGCCTCGTCCACTTCATACTGCGCAAGTTTTGCTAAGTACCTGATCGCCGCAAAAACTGGAGGGTTTTGTCCATTTTTAAAACGCGATGTAGTTTTATGACTATCAGAAAATAAAAATTTAATTCTTCCTGCAGCCACATCATTTAAAAAAATAGAGTCAGGATTTTCCCAATCAAAAAGATCTCTAAAAATAATTTCACCAGGGTCAGCGTTAACCGCAATCATTCCAGTTGAGTTTGTATCCGTGTGCTGGTTTAAAAAATCGGGGTTATCAAGAAGTGGCAACTTATCACCAACCTGCGTTCTTAAAAGTCTTACCTCCCAAGCTTCTTTTGAGCCAACAAAATGTGGATATTCTTTTTTTAAAATTTCTTGAAGTGTTGAAGCTTGTTCAGCTGTGCCATCAACAACAATGTCTAAATCTTGGTTGCCTCGGTAAATATTTGTAAAATCGTAATCAAAACGCTCGGCTTGATATTTTTCATCACCAGCTTCTCTTTCTAAATCCCATCTTACGTAATGCGCAAAAGCTGAGGCCGTGCCACCAAAGAGATAGACCTTTACCCCAAGCTTATCAGCCTCTTCTTGAATGAACTTAAACTCCGGAACTCTCTCAAGCCTAAGGTGAGTTTCTGCTGATAATAAGGTGGTCTCAACTTGCGCTAGCGAGGCAGAACTCATCATCAAAAATAAAACTAAAGACTTTAAAACATGCACATTGTATAAAATGCATGTTTGAGGCCAGCTCTATAAGTATAAATACTTAATTTTATTAGTTTTTTCAGTATTTAAAGTGCAAAATAAATAGACAGTGACAATTATGGTTTATAGTCAAAAATCTTTTTCTAATGACCTAAAGGTACATAAAAGAATTGTAAGTGCTAGCAGTGAGCTGCCACCATAACTAAAAAATGGCAACGGGAGCCCTTTAGCTGGTAGAAGCCCTATATTCACACATACATTTATAAAGAAGTAGAAGAAGAATAATGATGCTAAGTAGTAAGAAAGGTACATTTTCTTTTCATCTTCTTGCTCCCTAGCAATTCTTAAAAGTTCAAAAACCAGCGTCATAAAAACAGCCAGTAAAGCAAAGACTCCTAAAAACCCAAGCTCCTCAGCAAATACAGCTAAAGTAAAATCTGTATGAGCTTCTGGTAAAAAGAAAAACTTAGACTGACTCTGCCCAATCCCTTCTCCAAAGAAGCCGCCTTTTTTAAAAGCTACAAAGCTTTGAATACTTTGAAAACCCTTTCCACTCGGGTCCTCCCATGGGTTTAGAAAAGTTTTAACCCTATCCATTCTATACGACTCTTGCGTAAGAAAAAAACTAAGCCCACCCACAAGCACTAGTGCTACTAGAATAAATGGCTTCAAATTTTTAATTTTTAAAAACAAAACTACAGATAAACTTGTTATCATCAAAATAACACTTCCAAAATCAGGCTGCTTTAAGAAGGCTGCTGTAAAACCTGTAGTTATAATTGCTAAAGGCCACCAAAAACTCATATCCGGATATTTCTCTTTTAAAGCCAGTAGTCCAAATAAGAAGAAACCATAACCAACTTTTAAAAACTCACCCGGCTCTATTCGAAAACCCATAGGAAGGTTAATCCATCTTGTGGCACCACCAACAGTAACACCAGCCACAAACGTTAAAGCAAGACCTCCAGCTGCAACTAAAAATAGTAGATAACCTAAATACTTAAAATACTTAAAATGAATTTTCCCGCTTAAGTAAAAAGCACTTAAGCTTAAGAGAACAAACACAACCTGTTTCTTAAAAAAGAATAAGCCGTCATTATAATTTTCAAGAGCGTATATAAAACTTGATGAGTAAACTTGTATAAGACCAAAAAAAAGGAGGATCAGATAACACCAAATAAGCTTAGATGAGCTATTCAAATCATACTCATTCTCATCATAATCTTCATAATTAGCCATAATTAAGATTATAGCTTTAAAAGGTATTTAAAGTAAGAAAAGCGCTAAACCAAAGTTTAGTGCTCTTAATTACAGATTTTATCCATTTTACTTAGACTTCACTTAAGTAAATTCTAATATCTTGAACTTCGCTATAAAGAACAACGACCTGCGCTCCAAGTTCATACGTTATCTCAATTTCAAAGGCATCGCTTAAATAAACACCTTCAGGAAACTCGAAATTACTAGGTGCACATTGATAGTTTTCTATAATGAAAAAATCTAACAGCATGCCAAACTCAAACCAATTCACTTCAGCAGTAAACTCATTACAGTTTTTGTTTCCCGCTACAAGGCCAGCAAAAAGATCAAAAGAAATCCTTAAATTGTTTGAGCTTACATCAACAAAATCACCAGAACCTACACCAAGCTCCACATACGAAACAGCGTAGTCTCTCCCCGCTAAATCGTCTCCATAATATCCATAGCCATCATAAATATAGTCGATTCCTCTTTCAGAATCATGACAAGCGGTAAGGCTTAAACATGTTAGTATTAGTAATAGAATTGATTTTTTCATCTTATTCCTCCGTGCTTTATATAAGTAAAACACCCGAAACTTTAAAAAGTTTCGAAATCAAAAAAGTATAATAAAATCAGTATCTTACGAGAATAATTATAGACTCTCGCTTTGCTTCAGCTCCAAGCTCTCAAAAGAATAAAATATCAAAGCTGAAAACCATATATTAAGTCCGAAAAATGAACGCCTCAAAGCTCAAAACCAATTAAAAGCACTTTTAAGTAATAACCACTCCTTGCAAGAGTTAGGATCTGAATAGATGGGAGGAGTTTATGAGAAATGAGTTAGAGTATGCTAAAATATTAGAGAGCACGGGCTTAAGCCATGAGGATGCAGAAAAGCACTTAAGAGTGATTGAAGGGGTCGTTTTGTATAATGCTGCAACAAAAAATGATATCATCGGTCTTAATGAAAGCACTAACATTGCTATTAACGATCTTAAGGAAAGCACCAATACTGCTATCAACGACCTTGAGAAAAAGTTCGACCATCTTGAGAAAAAATTCAACCACCTTGATAAAAAAATTGATGACGTGAAAGCAGAACTTAAATTAGACATCGCACACCTAAGGGGCGATTTTAAGGCCTTTAAACATGAGATAATCAGTAAGGTTGGAACTATAATCGCTACCGCCTCAACTATAATTACAGTTGTCATAGGGGGTATTTTGGCATTGTTGAAGTTTGCATTTTAATGCCAACAATCCCTTTAGAAATAACACTAGTTATAAATCGTCAAAATCTACTTTTACGTTCTTAGACTTTGGAAAAGCCTGACAAGAAAGTATCAGGCCTTCTTCAAGCTCATCTTCAGATAAAAAGGTTTCGGCAGGCATTGAAACTAAGCCTTCAGTCACTCTACACTGGCAAGCAATACAAGTTCCCTCCATACAAGAATATGGAGGGTTTTCTCCAGACCTTAAAAGAGACTCTAGAATTGTTTCTTCATCCTGAAATTCTACTTCAATCTTATCACCGTCTAAAACAGCGACACCTTTTGCCTCAGACCCGCTCTTAATTTTTTCAAGAGACTTATCTCCAACTAAAACTTTTCCATCTTCATCTATTGATTCAGCAGGAGCTTTTACAGGTTCAACATTTATAAAAAAGTTTTCTTTTCTGATTTGAGACGAGTCATAGCCTTTTGTTCCAAGAAAGACCTCAATAATTGACATAAAAGACTCTGGTCCACAAAGGTAGAAAACAGGAGTTTTTAAAGACACAGACCAATTGTAAAAACAAGATTTTAAATCTTTATCACAAACTCTTTGAGTAAAATCACAACCTTCAATATTTTCTTGAGTATAACCCCAGTAAACATGAAGTTTAGGCATTTCTCTCATGAGCTCATTAAGCTCTTTATGAAACATTGTGCTTTTAACGGTCTTATTCCAATAAAATAAAGAGATTTGATCGTTAGGCTTTTTTTCTTTTAAATACCTAATAATAGAAAGCATTGGAGTTACACCGCTGCCCGCAGCAAACATCACATGGTTTTTTTCATTCTCTGACTCTTTATAAAAATGCCCCGAAGGCGGAACAACTTTTAAAGTCTGCCCTTCCTTTACTTCATCAACTAAATAAGTCGACATCTTACCATTTAAAACTTTTTTAATAGATATCTCTTGAAAATTACCCTCTAAAGGGCTTGAAGAAAGAGAATAACTTCTATGAACCGCTTCTCCATTTATTTGAGCAGTTACACCTATAAATTGACCAGCTTCTGCCTTAAATTCTTCTTGAAGATTTTCTGGAATCTCAAGTTTTAAAGTTACTGCATCTGTAGCTTCATCTCTTTTTTCTGTAATTTTTAAATCAAACTCTTTTCTTACCATCTTTAAGCTCTTCTTTTAGTTACTTAATTGTCTTATCTATTTGAGCAGGGCCAGTCATAAACACTGACTCGCCCTCATAGTTTACTTTTAAAGTGCCACCAGGCATTTTTAAATCAACATCCATTTTCTGATCAGCTTCAAAACTTTTTAAGAAGGCAACCGCCAATGCTCCTGACCCACAAGCTTTAGTAAAACCCTCCACCCCTCTTTCAAAAGTCACACACGGAACTGGAGAACCTTCTGTATAAAAAGTAAGGTTATAATTTTGAGCGTCATCTTCTAACTTAAGGCCTCGAATAGATAGAGCAGATTTGTTTAACACTTCTTGATCAAACTGACCTACTTTAAGAAGGAGGTGAGGAACACCAGCATCTACTAAGAGCGTTTCACCAAAGCCTTCAACTTTAATTTTCTTTCTTAAACTTGGGGTTGGCATTTGTGCTTTAAACTCGTTATCAGATAAAGCCTTAACTTCAAACATTCCAGCTAAAGTATTGATATTGATTTCATCAAAACCAAAAGCTTGTTTAGCGCAAACACCGACAGCTCTTAAAGCGTTTCCACAAAAATCAACTTCACTTCCATCATTGTTTAAAAAACGCCACTCAAAATAGGACTCATTTATATCATCAAATAAAATATAGCCATCTGGCTTGTATCCACCAGCTAAAGCGTAGCCTTTTAAAGCTTCAAAAGAAGCGTTCATGTCAAAGCTTAAAAGAAAGCTATTTCCTGCAGCAGAAGTGTAAAATAATTGGTCAGTCATAAGGTTGATTGACTAACAAAACCTCTTTGAGAGTCAACAAAAGCCTTCAGAAGCAATCTATTCGCATTAGAAGTGACCAAAAATGGCACAGTTCCTGAATAAGTAGTAAGTAACAGGGGTGAGGAAAATGAAAGTTTTTTTACTAATATTTATAAGTTTAGGTTTACTAGTAAGCTGTGGAGACAGTAAGTACGGAGCGTCTAACGACCCGATAGTACCAGCCAATATAGATGATCTGGTTGATCCATTTGCTGATGGCAATGATAAACCAGAGGAAAGTCTAGTAACAGAGCACTGTAAGGCTGTCGTTGAAAACCGGTATTCAAGCAGAAACAATGCAAATTATTTTGTTGGTGATGGTGCGGTAAGTAATAACTCATCAGCATATAGAGAGATGCTAAAGATTGGCGGCGTCTGCCTAGAAAATGGATGGACACAAAGTAATTACGGCAACTACTACAACGCTCAGTATAGTTACAACCTTGGAACATCTAATTGTAGTTACTGGGATCAAAATTTTGAAATCACTTTAGGGTTTGAGTCAACAAGTAGCACAAAAGCAGGGATACTGATTAAGACAACAGGAGATGGATTCCCTGCAGGTTGGGGCGGACAAGGTTTTCCAACAGAACAGCTGCAGTATGAGGGGTTCATTGATTGCACAAAAGAAGACCTAACAATCAATGCTTTATCATGGAACCAAAATACAGGTGATTATGGTTATGTAACTATTGTTGTTCCTAATGAGTACGGTCATAAAAACCATTACTCAATGAGAGCATATTTATTTTTTGATAATAAAAGAATAGGTTCAGCAAAACTTAATATTCAGTAGTAAATTTATTTTTTAAGATTTTTTTAAAACTTAAAAAGACACTAAAAAAGAGACTAATAATAAAAAAGGGGATTATTTAATTTCCTTTTTTTGTATTTTTTTTAATTTTTTTATTGACCCAAGCACTTTTCCGTCTTCAAATTATATCTGTAACGTACACCACTAAAGGGGGATACCATGGGAAGCTTAAACAAAGCTAATCTAATCGAAAAAATCGCTAAAGAAATGGAAACTACAAAAGCTCAAGCTGAGAGATTCATCGACTGCTTCGTAGATACTGTTCAAAAGAACGTTAAAAAAGGTACTGATGTTAAGTTAGTAGGTTTTGGAACTTTCACAAAAAACAAAAGAAAAGCAAGAACTGGAAGAAACCCACAAACTGGTAAGCCAATCAAAATTCCTGCTGCTTGGGTTCCTAAGTTTAGAGCTGGATCTGAGTTTAAAAGTCTTTTAAGATAAGCTTTTAAATCTTTTGATTTAATAAAAAGGTCAGTTTTATACTGGCCTTTTTTTATGCCCTATTCATGTATAACAATAAAGCAGCACTCAACTCTTATGTGTGCTAAAAGCCGCACTTTTTATCTAAACAAGAAGTACTCTTTAAAAAAACTTAAGCCTTTTAATACTTTAGCATAAAAGAGACTAGTCTTTACTAGCTTTTTCCCTGTCAGCATGTATTTTAGAGATATGCCTCAAATTTTAATTTTGATTTCTGTATTGGCTCTCTCAGGGTGTGTTAACATTCCCTTAAAAGATGTTTCGGCTAAACCATATAAGAGTATAAGTTATTTAAGCCCTTCATCAAAAAACTATAAAAAAATTGAATCAAACCAAACAGATAGTATTTGGATACATAGAAAAAATGGAACTATTATTTCTTCAAAATCTGAGTGCTCAGCTGACACACCTTCTCTAAACTCTTTTATCAACAATATCATTAACGATCTTCCTGATGTAAACATTAAAATTGAAAAATCTGCTCCTTTTAATGGACGCCCAGGCAAACGAAAAGTCTTCACCGCTGAAATTGATGGTGTTAACACTTTTTTCGACTTAGTAGCTTTTAAGAAATATGGGTGCATCTTTCTTATTACTAGAAATGGACTAAAAAAAGGGTTTAGTGACTCGCAAAAAGACTTTGAAACATTCTTAAAGTCTTTTTCTGTCAATAAGTTATGAATAAAATAAATCAGTTTCTTGCTGTTCTTGGAGAGTGCTTTTATCTTTTTAAAGAAGCTCTTTCAAAATGCTTTAAAGGCAAAGTACAAGCTCACCTTATAACAGATCAAATAAAAGAAATCGGTATTAATTCTATACCGCTGATTGTAATAACAGCTCTTAGCTCAGGCTTTGTAATGACTCTTCAGTTTGGATTAGGCTTAGAAAAATTTGGCGGAAAACCCTACGTTCCAAAAGTTATGTCTCTTGCTGTTTTTATGGAACTCAGCCCTGTATTTACAGCACTCATGTGCGCGGCAAGAGTAGGAGCAGGTATCGCTTCAGAAGTTGGCTCAATGAAAGTAACACAGCAAATTGATGCTTTAAGAGCGCTTGGCAGCTCTCCTGTTGGAGAAATTATTTCACCAAGGTTAATTGCTTGTCTTATTTCATTTCCAGTTCTTACAATGCTAACAAGTTTTCTAGCACTTTTTGCCTCTTGCTCAGTAGCATACTTAGAGCTTGGTTTAGACCCACTTTTTTTCTATCAAAAAGTTGTTGATACAGTAACTCTTTGGGAGTTTTCCTCAGGTTTCTTAAAGTCATATATTTTTGCAATCTGTGTGTGTATTCCAGCTTGCTACTTTGGCTTTAATGTTAAAGAAGGAACAAAAGGCGTTGGAAGAGCAACGACACTTGCTGTTGTATCAGGCTCTGTACTAATTTTTATTACTGATTATTTTATGACTAAACTTTTTTGGATGACAGAAACTTGGAAACAATTTTAGAACTTAGAGACTTTCATAAATCATATGGTGAAAAAAAGATTCACTCAGGAACTGCTTTTAAATTAAAAAAAGGAGAATGCCTTGGTTTACTTGGAGGCTCTGGCACAGGAAAGTCCGTGGTTTTAAGGGCTCTTATTGGACTTGAAACTCCTGACAGTGGTGAAGTTATTTTTAAAGGAAAAACCTTATCAGGTCTTTCTGAAGAGGACTGGTTTGAATATAGAAAAAGTATTGCTTATGTTTTTCAAAATGGCGCTCTTTTTGATTCTTTATCTGTTTATGAAAATCTAGCTTATCCTTTAAGACGGCATCAAGACTTACCAGAAACTGAAATCAGTAAACGCATTCAAAACATTTTAACAAGTCTAGATCTACCCGATGCAGCAGCTCTTTTTCCTGCTGAACTTTCTGGGGGAATGCAAAAACGAGTTGGCTTAGCAAGGTCACTTATGCTTAAGCCAGAGGTAGTGCTTTTTGATGAGCCAACTGCTGGGCTTGATCCAAAAAATACTATCGTTATTCAGGATACCATTTTAAAATTAAAAAAGCTTGGATATACCTCGGTGTTTGTTACACATGATATGGCCTCTGCAATGAGAGTTTGTGACCGTATCCTACTTTTAAAGAATAAAAAAATTATTAGTGAGGCTACATCAAAAGATTATGAAAACAAAAACCACCCTATATTTAAATTTATGACAGGAGAAGAAAACTAATGAACAACAATTACACGAGAACAGGTATATTTGTTTTAATGGGAATCTTTTTATTAGGGATTTGTATCTATGTTTTAGGAAATGATGAATCAATATTTGCCAAAAGAACTCGAGTTTATTCATACTTTGATGATACACAAGGACTCCTTTTTGGAAGTATGGTCTCTTTTTCAGGGATTAATATTGGAAATGTTAAAGCAATTCAATATGATGATAAAAGAAAGCAGCTAAGAGTTGAGTATTCTATTAAAAAGAGTTTTCTTCCATATATTAAAACAGACTCTAAAGCGCAGCTTAAAACTCAAGGAGCATTAGGAGATCGATTTATCTTTATAACTTCAGGAAGCATTGAGGCTAAAGGCATCCAAGCCGGAACAGAAATAGAGTCTTCTAACGCTGGCGATATATTCGCTGCAGTTCAAGAAAAAATTGATGGAATACCAAATCTTGAGGCAACAGCTAAAGAGTTAGAAAAATTATTACTCTTTTTAAACTCTGAAGAAGGCTTAAAAGGAACTATAAAAGAGCTTAAAAAAACAGTTCCTGAGCTTAGATCAACTGTTAAAGGCTATAATCAAGGAAAAGACTTTAAGAAAACTATGAAGAAGCTCGACTCTATTTTAGATAAAGTAAATAAAGGCGAGGGATCTTTAGGGAAGCTCATTACTGACCCTAGTTTATTTAACAAAGTTAATGGAATGCTTGGCGGAAGTAGCCCCTCAAGTTACCTTAAAAAACTTGGTAGAAAATCTATTGAAAGTCAGGATTAAGAAATATAAGCCTTAAATTTTCAAGAGATCACAGTCCACTACACCATTAGTCAAAAAAAATAACAACACATCAAATAACTCAAGTAATTGATGTGTTGAGTTTAAACAAATCAACCTCTAGTTAAGATGACTTATACTCATTTTGCAACTCAGTGTACTGCCATCGAATGCTCCAGATTCATAAGTTACAAAAGCATCTGAATAAGCTTTGTATAGACCGTTTGGAATAGACTCCAGGGATTCAAATTTTTCTGTCGCAATGGATATACCCACTATTGAATCACCATTACTATATGCAAAAAAAACAGTTTCTAAGAAAGAGTCATACCCAGCAATGGCAAGTGTGAAAGTGCCACTTCCAAGTTCTTTCCCAGATTTTGTATCAAATACAGAGTATGAAGCTTCTTGACTATAATTTTGATCAATCAGTAGCTCCAAAGTATTATCTTCATTTAAACAACTAGTAGATATCGAAACATTAGCTTTAGAGTTCATACTAACAACTGTCACTACTAACAATATAATTTTTTTCATCATTTTTATCTCCTTAATTAAGTTTTACAGTTCGATAGTTAAAAAAGTGAACTGTCATCTCAACTCAATAGTACCTGATGAACACTTTGTCCAAGTTAATATCAAATTTTATTAAAAATAGTTTTTTATGAATAAGGAATTATCAGTAATAGTAAATCATTTAAGTTTTAAGTTTCGTTTAACATGAGAATTTAATTTTAGAAGCTCATAATCTTTAATATTGAATATAAATAACTCAATCAATCGATGAGTAGAAGTTCTTTTCAGCTAGCCAGATCTATTCAAATATATCTAAAAGTCCTTATTAGATTCAAATACTTTTTTTATTAAATTATTATCCATTGATAGATTAAAATTGTACTGTTTGATCTACAACTATCCATACTTCTTCTTGATATAACCCTAATTTAAGCCATTCTTAATTTAGAAATGTCGATTTCTGTAGTTTGATATTTCATTTTTAACTATTATTAAGTAATTCTATTCATGGTAATAGTAAGCTATTTATCTATAAAAAACAGTCTCAAAATATAAACACATACCATAAAGAGGAAGTCCAGTTGGAGGCATGAATTACTTCTCTTAAACAAACATCATGTATTAAAGTATATCTATGGATTATTATCAGTCCATTCCACCAGTACTAGTAAAGCTAGTTCGAAGGAATGAAAATCAAATTAGTTTTAGCAAAAAAATGGGATATAATTTTAATGTTGTTTCAAAATGGGAAGGCAATCACAGAAAATTCTCCTGGAATGATTTTATAGTTTTTTGTAAGCATTTTAATTGGAATATCTCTTCTGTTTTAGAATCGGTCACTCACTCAAAGTACTCTAAACACCCTGAATCAAATGAAGTAATGAATAGCTTGTTAAAAAATGACAACTCTACTCTAGAGGCGAGAAAAATTTTTTCTTACCAAAAAATAAGAAGATTAAAATCTGGCGAGGTAAAACTTCAACTTTTTGAATTTCTACAAACTTTGAGCTTAATCTATGGCAGGGTAGATAGATTCCTGAACCTTCTTTTAGGCGAAGATACAGCCGCCAAACTATTTATGCAGATCGACCAATCTTTTGAAATTAGACAAAAATATCGGAATATTATTAGCAATGATCCTTTATACTCTATGGTTTTAAGTTGCCTAAAATTGGGATCTTATCAAAGCTTGAGTGAACACTCCGATTCTTTTTTAAGTAATATTCTTGATATTGATGAGAGTCATGTTAAGTTTCGCATCGAGCATCTAGAGAATGAGAATATAATTATTAAAAAAGATAATCTCTATCTTTTAAATACTGGTGAGCGACATATTGATTTAGGGGCAGAAGACAAAAGTGCGTCTACAGCACTTAATTTTTTTTGGCATCAAAAAATACTCAAAGCTTGTGCTGAAAAAAATACAGACCCTAATTTCTTTAAACAGGCATTTCTAATTTATCAATCGAATCAAGATCTAGATCAAAAAGTCTTCGAATTAACAAAAAACTTCTATAGAGATCTAAAAAATTTAGCTGATAGTGTCGAGCTCTCATCGACTGATCGCCTGACTTACTTAGCAATTGATATTTTTAATTTAAAAAATTAATATGCTAACAGAAATTAGACTTTATAAAAAAATAATTTCCAAAAATTACTGGCAACCTACTTAATGTAATTTAAATACCGATTTAGCATAGGTGATTTAATATTCAAATCGAATCCATACTTCTCAGTTCACGTTAAAAGTAAGAGAACTGAGGTTTTATTAAATGGCCTAATTCTAATTTAAAAAAAGCGATCCATTATTTTGCGAACTAAAGAAGGTCTAGAGCTCGGACTAATCCTCCAAGATGTTAGAGTCTTTCTTGCATTCATTTTTAAATCATTAATAGCTTGATTATTAGGACTACTTTTCAAACTCTCAACTCTTTGTAAAACATCATCGATATATACTTTACTACCCTTAAACTGATCAATAACTGTAAATAGAGACGCTAAGTTTTTTATATGAATAATATCTTCTGATTTGTGATATTCTCCTAGCGAATAATCCAGTATATCCTTTAAATCATTCTTAAAAAATGTAAGTTCTAATCTATTATGAGAGAGATTAACATCAAAGTGTCTGCAAATATAGTCTATCATATTATGAATATATACCATGACTGGATCAGGACGCTCGTAAATATTTTCTTCTCCACCAAAATAGTTTATTCGATTGGCTCTGAGATTTCTAATTAAGCTTAATACTGACTGTAAATAAATATTTACAGTACTGTTAGCACCCATTTCACTCCATTTATAATCCATCTTCTCCATATAGTACGAAAACTCTTCTGGAGTTTTTGATGTCGCAAGGCCAATTTCTGCTGGAGTTTGAAAGAATTTATTTCCAGATCGAAAGGTAGAACTTCCTTTTAATTCATTCTCTAAGTACGTCATATCTTCCATACTTGAATTATTAAGGCTTGCTAAATAGTGTAACGCAGAATTGCCATTACCAAAGTCAACATTAATATCAATTCCAATACCCTCTACTAATTTAAGGGCTTTCATAGTATCGGACGATTCTAACGCTGCTTTTACAACTATCAACTTTATCGCTTCATCATCTATATCCACTCCATGAGTTATGAGTAATTGAATAATATCAATATCACCTCTTCTTACTGCAGCAGCTAAAGGAGTATCTATCTCTATAGCATGAAAATCCCCTATCACCTCATCTATAAAATTGGGTTTTGAATCAAAATTTAATAAGGTTTCTATGTCTTCATAAGGGAGCCCAATATCTATTGCAGCTCTAAGAAGAGATTCGTTACGTCTAAGCCCTCTCCAATAAATACGAGAACCTTCTAGTTTAAAGCCTATACTCATTAATCTACTAAGTGGTTGTTGTAAACTTCCACCGCTCTTTTTTACTGCTTTTAGTAAAGCTAAACCCACACCTATAAATGGAGTATCGAAACCACCTATATGCGGACCAACCTTTAAATAATTCACTATTGATTTATAGTCAGTACCAATAATAGAGAAAAAAGTCGTTTTTTCTATAAGCTCTATTACATTTCTTTCAACCAACTCTTTAAAAAATAAACCTGCAAGAGGCTTCTCATCTTGATATACTCCGTTAATAAAGAATATGTCATTATTACTTAATAAAAACCGCTGTTCTTCTGGTGCAAGAGTCCTTAAAAAGGTCATTAACATATTGGATGCCCTTGAAGCCAACGTATTCCGATTAGGGTTATAGGGTTGCTCATGTCGTATCTGAAGTTTTAATGCCTTTTTAAAAGCTGAAACTCTATTTTCAATTAAATAATCAGAGTTTAGATATATCTCATCAAGCTCTTTAATATTTGACCAAGTCTTCTTATTTAGACGATTTAAGCTTCCTATATACCCTTCAAGAGCATTCATTCTTACATCCATTGGCAAACTTGAATCTTCAAATATAGGCACTAATTTTACGAAGTCAGTAGAACTGTTCTTATACAAAGATATCCGGGCCTCAAGATCTAACTTATTGCCTAATATTTGCATACACGCTAAAGATTTTGCTTGGCTTGCTTCAACCGCAAAAAAAACACTGGCCAGTAGAATTACTATTTTTTTAGTCATTACAACCTCCTTTAATTTGTAAATTACCAATACATAAACTAGTACGAAGTAACCACCATACTAAGTCATCTGCACCAAACGTATTGCATCGGATATGCCAGGTCATTTTTCATTTAATAATTTTGCTAAATTTAAAAATCAAATTATCTAAAGTAGAGTCTAAAATATTTCTTGCGCCTTCTTTAAATCTACTAAACTCAATATGCTTAATTTAAAAAAATAAATTACCTATTCTCGATATTCATTCTATCATTTTTAGATAAATAAGATTTTGGTTAAATCTGTTAATTCTGTTTTGTAAAAACGAGAGTAAACTTCTACTTTTGATTCTTTACGCTGCAAATTCTCACTTTATTGACAACTTATGTCACTAAAAAATCCTCAAACTTTAAATCTTTTTGACTTTATTTTTATTAAAAACTTTAGATATTAGGTAAAAAAGCTTAAAGCAATTATCGATTTAGTGTGTTGTTTATTAAAATAATTGATACCTTATTATGGCAAGAGTTAGTTTGAGCTTTTGAAGTTACTCTTTAATTTTCTTGATCCACTCTTTTGCTTTAATAGAATACTGCTCTTTTGTTTTTGGTTTTTGACTAAAATTTAAATGCTCAATTTTTTTCTCACCAAAGAAATCATTAATTTGTTTTATAATAATATCTTGAGAAAATCTAAAGTGGTGCTGCGCTTCTGATGATGAAGCTGAAAGATAAAGGGTCGACTTGTAAATTTTTCTTGGAAAAGCTTCAGAGGCCATATCTTTTCCAATAACTTTTTCCCAGTTCTTCTCTAATTGAAATCTAGAGAACTCATCTGAAAAAGCCCCCTTGCTCTTTTTAAAGACAGTCTGTAATACATCAATAGCCGTCTCTAGATTAGACTCCCTACTCCTGTCTCCAGGATGCTTTGAGAATTTATACTTAGAGGGCTTATTATTTTTATCAGACATAACTACGGGTAAAAGCATACCCCAAGGAGCTTTAATGGAAAAGGTAGTACATATCATAGGCGGAGGCTTAGCAGGCAGTGAAGCTGCATATCAGCTCGCAGAAAAAGGCTTTGAAGTTCACCTTTATGAGATGAGAAGAAATAAAAAGTCCTCTACTCCTGCTCATAAAACAGATAAATTTGCTGAGCTTGTTTGCTCAAACTCATTTGGAAGCCAAACAGACTATTCTGCTCCAGGACAGTTAAAGTGGGAGGCAAAAGAGCTAAACTCTCTTATTCTCTCATGTGCTAAAAAAGCTTACGTCCCTGCAGGAATGGCCCTTGGAGTTGATAGAGAGAAGTTCTCTGAATATGTCACTGAAGCCATCAAGAGTCATAAAAATATTATGTTACACAACGAGGTGATCTCTGATTGGAGTAATCTTAAAGGATTTAAGATTATAGCAACAGGTCCACTTACTCACAAAGCTTTAGCAGAAAATCTAATGAAGCACTTTGAAGAAGACTCACTTTATTTCTTTGATGCCATCGCCCCTATTGTTGATACCGAGTCTATTAATATGGACATCTGCTGGAAAGCAGATCGTTACGGTAGAGGAACAAATGACTATATCAATTGCCCTATGAGCAAAGAAGAGTATGACCACTTCATAAATGAACTCACTCATGCTCCTACCATGGAATTTAAAGATTTTGAAAAAGAAGAAATTGAAAATACAACTTACTTTGAAGGCTGTATGCCAATTGAAGTTATGGCCTCTAGAGGACATGAAACTCTTAGGTTTGGACCTCTTAGTCCAAAAGGCTTAAGTCAAAACCCACATAAAGATGATAGTATTAAAGAAAATAGGCCCTATGCTGTTCTTCAATTAAGGCAAGACAACAAAGAAGGAACTGCTTATAACCTTGTAGGCTGTCAAACGAAAATGACTTACTCAGAACAAAAAAGAGTTTTCTCACTTGTTCCAGGTTTAGAAAATGCTGAGTACTTAAAACTTGGAAGTATTCATAGAAACATGTTCATCAATTCTCCAAAAGTCTTAGACTCCACTCTATGTTCAAAAAAAGACCCCAGTCTTTTCTTTGCAGGACAAATCACAGGAGTTGAAGGGTATTTTGAATCAACTTGTACAGCTTTAATGGTCGCTCACTTTGTTAATCAAAGAGCAAATGACCTTCCAAGCAACCCACCACCAAGAACCACTGCACTTGGCTCTCTTTTATCTTTTTTAAACGAAGAGCGAGAGAGATATCAACCTATGAATATTAACTTCTCCCTTCTACCACCAATGGAGGTTAAAAGGCTTTCTAAGCAAAAGAAAACTGATTTTAAGAGATATAGAAAAGATCAAATGCTTTTAAGAGCTAAAAATGATCTTAAAAATTGGATTAATCCTTAGAAATAGTTTTTAGCAACTAACACTCTTCAATCGTTCTTAAAATAAAAACTTCACTGCCCTCACCGCCACCTTGAGTTAAAGGTACGTAGTAAAACGCTATAACAATTGAACCTCTTTCTACTTCTAGTTCGGGTAACAATGTTAAACGTGTACTATCTGTTGGAACACGAATGATTTTTGATATAAGATCAATTGTATAAGCCGGATCACCAACATAGCAGTGACCACTAGTTACAAACTTATCTTCATTTGTAAAAAGAAAGTGGTTTAAGTTTAAAGCCTTATAACTTTCTTCAGTAACTTCATAAACTCCACCGCTTCCATACTTATTATCTTCATCTTCTTTAAGTTTATCCTGTGTACGAATATAAAAGGCAGGCTCTATTTGATGCTCAAAAATTGCAGAGCTTTTATAATCACTCATAATAAAGTTGTTTTCAAAAACTCCTTTTCCAACAGATACATAATCAATAAAGTTTTCACCTTGAGTTCTATAACTTGCAAAAGTTTTAATCTGAAGGGTTGATCCTTCAAGGTTATAAAAAGGCCTTTTTGTAATAATATCAGCAAACATTCTATAACTCACATCAGTTCTTAAACCATTTACAAATACATCATTTAAAAAATAATCTATTAAAAGAATAGGATCAGCATCTGTACCTGATATAACTACTCTATACCTACTGTTAGTAGTTCCTTGCTCTTGATAAGTACAAACTGATTTTTCAGTGCTTTTAAGCTCAAGGCTTAGAGAAAATCCTGTAAAATTTTTCTCAAGAAAATACTGGTTTGAATCATCATCAAAAAAAATTGGACTAAAGCGACCTATAAGATCATCCATTTGACTCTTGATGAATGATTTAGAAAAAACTTGCACTTCTGATAGTTCAAGACTCATTCTTTGAGGACAAAATTTTGTCTCAACTGCGCTAGCTTGAAAACCAAAAAATACAAAAAATAAAAATATGATAAACTCTTTCATAACCCCACACCCCTCGTTGTAAACAAAAGTTAGAACTTCTAACTTGAGTACTCAAATTCATGAAAGCCTAGATGTAATATTTACTCGCTTTAAGATGGAGAATAAGCCTTATTGTTGAGCTAAATTCCTTTTACTGCTTAATTTTTAACTAGAAATTACTAAGCTCAATTTCTTTACACTCGTTATAAAGCTTTGGCCCTTTCCAGGCTCCATACACGCACTTTTGCTTAGCTTTCTTACAGCCTAAAGCCTTTGGCGCAACATCTTTTAAGTAACCCGTTCGAACACTTCCGTGAAGCCCTCC
>CALLAU010000006.1 GCA_938002015.1 uncultured Bdellovibrionales bacterium | reverse complement strand
TTTTCTAATCCAACTTCATAGTCTCTTCCAATAGATTCTTCAACTTTCATAACTAAATAAATAAGTTTACTTAGTAAAGTGTCATTTTTCCCATGAAACACCCACGTTAACTCTGTTTGCTCATTTGACAAATCCTCTAAAAAAAATTGTAACTTCGCTTTATTCTCAAAAGGTTCATAAAACTCAAGTTCAATCTTTAAGACTCTGTTTTCTTCAATATCAGATATTATTTTCTTTCCTTTACCTTCAGAAGAACTTGACCACTCAGCAAAGCAACCAACTTCATCTGTAGTTGCACCACTGTATGTAATTAACATATCTGGATCTTTCTGGTACCAAGGACTCCACCTTTCCCATTTTTTTAAATCAGAAATCAGAGCAAAAACATTAGAATTAGAACTATATATAAGCTTAGATCGTCTTACTTGATATGTTCTTGGCTGGTAATAAGAAAATGCAGCTAAGAGTATACCCAAAGCTATAAGCAGTTTTAAAAAATCTTTCATAACCATCCTCAAAGCTGTTTGTATAAGTTTAAACTTTGATTTGCCTTTTGACAAAAATTACCTCGACTAAATAGAGTGATTAGTATGACAAACTCGTATTTTTCTCTAATAATTCTAAGAGTTTAAACCTTTTATCAGGAGACCAGCCTATGAAACTTATGTATCTGTTTGGATCGCTTTTTTTAATCTCAAATCTGTCTTACGCCAATACTAAAACACATCCAGAAAAAGTAGAAAAACAAAGCTTTGTAAAAAAAGAGACAATCAGTCTTTTAAAGAAATCTCCCTTTAAAAATGCGCTTAGCAAGGCTTTAAAGGAGCAGCCCTCATTCTCAAGGGAAGCCCTTATTAAGGCTTTTAGCTTTCTGGATCAAAATCATAAAGAATTAAAAAAAGAAGACCTATGCTTTGCAAAAACAAATACTAAAAACAAAGAAAAAATTAGAAACTTAAATTGTATGATCATTGCTGATTACTCTAAGCAAAAAACTACCCCTAGACTTTTGTATATAAATCCAAAAACAGGAGATAACGAAATTTTTCTTACTGCTCATGGAAAAGGTTCAAACAAACCAGCTGAACGTGAAACTGGTCTTGAAACAGTTAGATATAGTAATGTTTCTGGCTCAAATATGACATCTTTAGGCTTCTACCTTACAGATTTTCTCATCACCAGCAAAAAGAAAACTTTTGGCCCAGGTCCAAACAACGGTCTAATGTTAGATGGTATCAGTTGCACAAACTCTAATGCAAGAATGAGACAGATCGTTGCTCACACAGCCATGTATGTTCCTAGTAGAGATGAAAAAGAGAGTAATCCAAAAGTTGGTAATAGTGAGGGCTGTATAACAATACCTGCGTATAGAAAAGAGGTCTTAAAGTCTTGTGAACATGGAGCACTAGTTTATGCATATGATAATATGAATAAGCACTTAACTAACTATAAGAAATAAAAGGCTTTATGAAACTCATATCATCTTTAATATTAATATGTAGCTCTTTAATTGTATGGCAAATCAAAGCTGAGCCTTGGCTCTCAACAAGATTTTCAAATAACTGTGCAGGCTGTCACTCTCCAGGAAGAGTAAACCTAAAACCTGCTAAGCGTAGATGCTCTCTTTCCTGTCAAGGTTGCCATGTTAATCCAAATGGAGGTGGCATAAGAAACCACTATGGAAAATGGAACTCTCAACGGTGGCTTAAGTCATTTGATTCAAAAGGTTGGCTACATGGTAAAAAAACACCAGCTCCAAGAGATCACCAGAAATATGCTAAAGCTTATCCAAAGAGTGTCGCTCCTGAAAAAACACCATTACCAGATTATTCTAAAGTTTTACCAAAGAAAAAAAGAAGAAGTATTGTTGAATTAAGTAGGGCTCCTTTTAAACAAGAAGTTTACGGCAAGGGCTACGATACGGCTTTCCACTATGAAGCAAAAAAGAAAAGCGAGTTTTTTAAATTCTTAACAAGAGAAGATCCTTACGTCACAGAGAGAAAGTTTTCAACTACAACAAATACTGAACTAAGATATTTATACCTGTCTAATGATGGAGATCAAAACAGGCAAAGTTTTTCTGAAGACACTGGACAAGGTTTTATGGCTCTAGATTTTGGGCTACGCATGAGACCAAAAAAGAAAGGACTATCATTTGTTTTTGAGCAACGTTATTTGAACTCGCCTTATAACTCAGAGTGGGATTCAATTTTTGGTATTGGAGTCACTAGATCTGCTTATGTTTTAGTTGATGAACTCCCTTATAATACATATGCGATGGCTGGTATTTATAGACCGATGTTTGGACACCATTCTTCAAACCACAGGTCGATTAGAGAAACTATAGCTTTTGGTGACTATGGCGGTTTCGGTGGCTCTGCAGCAGCAAGGTTTGCTGGTGTATCAATTGGCGCAACTCCAACTATTCCAAGTACCCCATTTTTTAATATCAACCTTTTAACAAGCACTGAAAGTATAGGTATTCAAACAGAAGGTCTTGTTGCAAATGCAGGGGTACGCTTTGTAACTTTAGGTTTATCTGGTCATATAGCTTACTGGGGAACTGAGCAGGCAAATACTGGGCATAAAAATAATATGTTTTCTATAACAGGAGGCATGAACTATAAAGGCTTTATTATGAATGCTGAAGTCTTAACGTTTGATCAAAGATCTGATTTTAGTACTCCAAGCGGTGTTCAAACTCAAGATAATAGTGGAACAGCTTTGACACTAGAAATTAGAAAAAAAATATGGAGAGAGTCTTACTTAGTTCTTGCTTATGGCTCTTCTAACACTAGTATAACTCAAGCTGAAGGAAGCTCCTCAGAACTAACTATTGGTTATAAACTCTTTGCTCTAGCTGGCTCTGAATTTGATTTATCTTATAGTACTTTCTCTAATGATGATGAATTTGATGGAGAAGCTGATTGGAACAGTATCCAGTTTCAAACCCACCTTTATTTCTAGTATAAATAAAAAAGCCTCTGGATTAACAGAGGCTTAAATGATTATTAAATTTAAAAATTATTTATTATGCTACTTCAGCATCATCATCGTTGGCATTTAAGTTATGCTTTTCAGCTCTATATCTCATCGATCTAAAAGTAATCCCTAAAAGCTTAGCTGCATGCTTTTTAACACCGTTAGAAGCATGAATTGCTTTTATTAGAAGTTCTTTTTCAATCTGATCAATGATTTTATCAAGCTCTACACCTTCATCAGTTATAACTATTTCATGAAAGGACTCTAGTTTTTTTCCAGATTTTGTAGTTACAAGAGGAGGTAGAGACTCTGGTAAAATTGATGAACCAACTTCAAGAGCAACTGTTCTTTCAATTATATTTTCTAATTCTCTTACATTACCTGGAAAAGAATATGACTTAAGCTTATCAATGGCTTCAGCACTTATGCTTAAAATATCTTTACCTAATCTATCATTATATTTATTTAAGAAATGTTGAGCTAGTAAAGGAATATCATCTTTTCTGTCTCTAAGAGTTGGAGCATGAATATTGATTACATTTAACCTGTAGTACAAATCCTGCCTAAATGTGGATTCTTTAACCATTTCTTGTAAATTTCTATTAGTTGCAGCAATAATTCTTACTTCAATTTTTACATCTTCGGTTGAACCAACAGGCCTAATAATTCTTTCTTGTATTGCTCTTAAAAGCTTTACTTGAATATTAAGTGGCAATTCCCCAAGTTCATCTAAAAATAATGTACCACCATTTGCAGCTTCAAAAAGACCCTGCTTATCACCTACAGCTCCAGTAAATGAACCTTTCTTATGACCAAACATTTCTGATTCCATAAGATTCTCAGGTATAGCACCACAGTTAACAGTAATAAAAGGCTGATCTTTAATTGGACCATTGTAATGAATAGCCTTAGCTATAACTTCTTTACCAGTACCACTTTCTCCCGTTATTAAAACATTTGTTGGAGCAAGTGAGACTCTTTTAATCATATCAAAAATAGAGTGCATTTTATCACTATTGCCAACTATATTGCTGAAATTGTAATTTTGCTTTAACTCTCTTTTTAATGTTCTGTTCTCTTTTTGAAGTTTTACACTTTCAAGTGCATGAGCAATATTAAGCCTTACTTCATCAATCTTAAACGGCTTAGTAATATAATCATATGCACCAAGTTTCATCGCCTCCACTGCTGTTTCAGTTGAACCAAAAGCAGTTATAAGCATAAACAGTGTCTGTGGACACATTTGATTAACATATTCTAAAACTTCCATTCCAGTTTTATGGGGCATTTGAAGATCTGAAATAACTAGATCAAATGTCTTTTTACCAAGTAAGTCTAGAGCTTGTTGGCCGTCTTCTGCCAGAGTAACTTCATACCCTTCTTTTTTTAACATTATATCTAAAAATTCTCTTATCGACTGTTCATCATCAGCTACAAGAATTCTTTGCTTTGACATTTTTCCCCCTAAACTTATTTAACTTCTTCTATAAACTTATTCTTATAATCTTTCTTCGGAATTTTTATAGAAAAACTTGTGCCTTTTCCTACTTGGCTACTAACAGAAAGTTCAGCATCATGACTTTCTATAATACGCCTAGTTATTGCTAACCCGAGTCCAGTTCCCTTTACTTTAGTCGTGTGGAAAGGCTCAAAAATTTTATTTAAATGCTCTTCTTTAATTCCTTCACCTTGATCAGAAACAAGAATTTCATAACCGTCATCAATAACAAGCCCTTTAACTGTTACAACCTTAGGTCCAGATTTTTTTTCCATTGATTGAGCTGCGTTAACAATAATATTCATTACAGCTTGCTTAAGTTTATCTCTATCAATTACTAAAAGATAATTTTCTATTTTTGTATCAATTTCTAAATCTAAACTCTTAAATCTAAAGTCTTGCTGCAGAAGATGGACTATTTCAGAAAGAAAATCTTTCATAGAAACAGAGTCTTTCTTTTCAACTTCTGGCTGAGCAAAAGTCAAAAACTCAGTAACTAAACTATTAAGTCTTTCGATTTCTTTTAAAACTATTCCATAAAGTTTTTTATCTTCATCACTTTGAGCATTTAAGCCATCTTGTAAAAGCTCGACACTACCACTAATACCAGCTAATGGGTTTCTTATTTCATGTGCTAAACCTGCTGAAAGTCTTCCAACTGCCGCTAGCTTTTCCGCTTCAGTTAGTTTCTTTGAAAGCTCATTTTTTAAAGTTTCATCTGTCGCCAAATACACATCACCAAGAGGTACACTGTGATCCCTGTGTTTTAAAGGAGACTTCTGAATAACAAAATACTTCTCACCAAGTTCAACTTTTGCTTCAGTAACAGTATTATTTGTACTGTTAAATAATGATTTAAGCCTTGATATTAAAAATTTATACTCTCCAAGAAGCTCTTCACCTTTAGTATTTGTAGATATCAAGCTCCCTTTAGGGTTTAAAACAAATATGCAAGATTTCATTGAATCAAATATAACTTGATTTAGAGTTCTTTGCTTTTTTAAACTCTCTAAAACTAAGTCCATTTTTTCTTTAACATTAAAAATCTTATCTTTAAGGCTCTGACCAATAAAAGACAACAAAGACATTCCCATTAAGTTGATAATAAAAAATCCCATTGAAGCCGTAGAGTCAGAGTACCCACTCCTAATAAAAAATATTGTAAACAAAAGACAAGATACACCGGCAACAATATTAGTTAATGCATGAGTTGCCACTAAACTGCTCGCCAAAATATTTATACAAAGTAAAAAGCTAAAAATGAGGGGGGATAGGCTGCCAAACTCAGCAATACTAAATAATACAAAAGCATCTGCAACAAACATAAGCCAAAAAAAAGATTTGTACTTACGCTCTCCAAAAATATCAAGGGCAACTAAAAAAATGAGTATGAAAACTGAAGCAACAATACTTAAATTAAAGTATAAAAAACTTTGGTTAATAATATAAGGCTGAGATTGGAATTGATATAAAAAACAAAAAGCTAGAAAAATATATGAGCCTAACTTCGATAAAAAACTATATAAATCTAAATCTATATCTAAACTGTTACTAGATTCCATATTAAAGAAAAGCATCTCCCATACTCATTATTGGCAGGAACATCGCTATCACTAATGTACCGATCATTCCACCAAGAAAAACAATAACAAAAGGCTCAATCAGTGCTGTCAGCTGTGAAGCAGTATTTTCAACTTCATCTTCATAAAAGTCGGCAACCTTTTCTAACATTTCATCCATATTACCAGTCTGCTCTCCTATAACGATCATTTGAGTAACTATTTTAGGAAAGAAGCCCGACTGTCTTAGAGGCTCTGAGAATGATTTACCTGCTAAAATTGAATTTTGAGCAATTCTTAAATGATCCTCAATAATAACGTTACCTGTAGTTCCAAAAGTAACCTCAAGAGCATCATTGATCATAACACCTGCTCTTAATAATGTGGAAACTGTTCGACTCATTCTTGCAATAGCACTTCTTCTAATTAAACTACCAAAAAGAGGTACTTTTAGAAATAAGTTATCTAGCACTCTTTTTCCATTTGGAGTTTTATAATAAATACTTAAGAAAAAAGGAATTGCAAATAAAGTTGGAAATATTGTATACCAATTTAATATAAAAAAATCACTCAGCCCAACTACCTTCTGTGTTAACATTGGAAGCTCTTTTCCTTGAGAACTAAACAAAGATTGAAACTTAGGAATAACAAAAATCAAAATAGCAAAAAAAGCAGCAAAAGAAATCACTAAAGTTATAATTGGATAAATTAAAGCACCAACTACTTTTGATTTTAATTTGTTTCTTTTTTCATAATAAACTGAAACTCTATCAAAAATTTCTTCTAAAATACCAGCCTGCTCACCAGCCCTCGTTAAGTTCACCATCATCTCATCAAAAACTTTAGGAAACTTTGATAAAGCGTCACTTAAGGGTCGCCCCTGCTCTACATCATTTAAAACTTTTTTTAGTATATCTGAAAAACCCTTAGTAGGAGCAGAGTCTGATAAGCTCTCTAAACTGTCAGCTAAAGGCACTCCTGACTTAAGAAGAACAGACATTTGTCTCATAAAAATTTGAAGGTCTTTTGATTTAACTTTTCCACTGGTAGAGCCTGGTTTTGCTTTTGCAGCATCCACAGTTAGAGGGTGATAACCACCAGCCTTTAAACGCGCACGAACTTCTAAATCAGACTTAGCCGTTACTGTACCTGAAACTATTTTACCAGAGGGATCTTTTGCTTTAAACGCAAAATTTGAGGCCATTAAAATCCAACCTGAGTCAGCATACTATTAAGTTCCTTTGGATCAGGACTTGCTTCATACGCACTTTCTAAAATAATTCTTCTTTTTAACAAAAGAGCTTGTATGGACTGGTTAAATGAGTACCCTTTTTGTTCTTTCATTTTCTCAATTTCAGCACACTGCTCATCAAAATTTCTCTTATAAAACTGAGTATCAGACTTAAGAAATGGCACTGCTTCGAACAAATACTCATATTGACCAAGTTGAGTCTCTACACTCTTGATACCAACAAAACCAATTAAGTTATTTAGCATAAACTTCATATCTCTATCATTACTAAAAACTTCTCTAAGCTCGCCCCAAACTGAGCTAACATCACTCCAGCTAAATGGTGCTGTCACCAGTGTGTTTTGATCTACATCTTTCATAACACGCTTAGTATCGCTACTATTGATTTCTGAATAATAAGAAATATGATCAAACTTTTTAGTCTCTTGTTTAAGATTCAAGTAATCAGATTGATCTTCACTAAACATCAACTGATGCTCCTGACGACCTGCAAAAATGGTGTCTGAATCATTAAAAATAAGACTACTACCTTTTAACTGATCTGCCCTAAATTTAGAAAAAGATAAACTAAACTTTCTCACAGCCTCACTATCTGAGCCATAGAAAAATACTAAACCTTTATTTGACTGTGCCCAGTCAAACACATAGCCCGGCAGAACAAGATCAGAGAAAGTAAAAAGTGAAGTATCAGCTAAACTAATCTCTAACTGCATATTATCAGATAAGATAAGTGATTTAACCTGATATTTTTTTCCATCATTATAAAAGTGATTTTGACCATTTAAAGCTGTTGAATTTAATCCGACATAGGACATCAGGTTAAAAATTTCTTTTCTTGAAAAAACTTCTTTAGAAATAAGCTTTTTATCTTGATTAGACATCAAAATAAAAGGCGACCTTCCTTGAGCTAAAACAAGTTTTTGTCCATTTTGAATATTATTTAAATAGTCTTCTAAAATCATAAATCATCCCTCACCGATGTATTTATAACTTCTTCTACTGTAGTAAACCCGTCCCTAAGTCTAGCTAAGGCCGAGCCTCTTAATGTTACTAACCCCTCTTTAAGGGCAATTTTTTTAAGAGAAGAAGCCGTCTCTCCCCTAAGTATTCCTTCAGTAACACCATTTGTCATGGCTAAAATTTCAAATATTGGCATTCTTCCTTTATAGCCGGTTTGATCACACTTATTACAGCCTTTTCCCTTCATAGTATTTTGATATGAAGGTAGATCCTCCTCTTTCACGCCAAGCTTCATAAGAGTTTCCTCTGGAACTGAGTAAGGAGCCTTACAACTTGAACAAATTGTTCTCACAAGTCTTTGCGCCATTACCAAGCTTACTACTTCTGAAACCATATATGTTGGTATTCCAATGTCTACTAACCTTGTGATTGTAGCTAATGAGTTATTGGTATGAAGTGTACTTACAACCAAGTGACCAGTAGAAGCTGCTTTAAATGCAATTTCAGCTGTTTCTTTATCTCTAATCTCACCCACCATAATAATATCAGGGTCTTGCCTTAAAAAAGATCGAAGAGCTGAAGAAAAATCAAAGCCAATATCTGAGTTTGTTTGAACCTGGTTAATACCATCTAAATTAAATTCTACAGGATCTTCTGCTGTTGAAATATTCTGTAGCGGTGTATTTAACTCATTTAAAACAGAATAAATTGTTGTCGTTTTTCCGCTACCAGTAGGGCCTGTTACAAGAATCATCCCTTGAGGCCTGTGAATAACCTCCATGATAAGCTCCATCTCTTTTTCAGTAAAACCAAGAGCATTTATATCTGCTGAAAGGTTAGACTTATCAAGTAAACGCATAACAATTTTTTCACCGAATAAGACTGGTATAACACTCACACGAAAGTCTACTTCCTTACCTGAAGAAAGCTTTACTTTTAAACGTCCATCTTGCGGTCTTCTTTTTTCTGCAATATCAAGCTTAGACATGATTTTAAGTCTACTCGCTATTGCTCCAGCAGTTCCTTTTGGTGGAGTAATTTTCTCTTGTAATCTGCCATCAATTCTATATCTAACGCGGCATCTTTTTTCATAAACTTCTACGTGTATATCTGAAGCCTTTGTCTGGATTGATTCATTTAAAATCGCATTTACAAATTTAATGACAGGCCCATCGTTTGCACTCATCTCTTCAGCATCAACAATAATTGAATTATCTTCTTTTGAGTTCGTGTATTCACTTTCGACTGATTCAAGATCAGTGACAGCTTCAGACATATCCTTTCTAGGCGCATAATACGTTGCAATTGCAGACTCGATACTTGAAGCATCTGACACTACAACTTGAATAGACATTTGAGTTACAATAGCTAAATCATCTTTTACGTATATATCACTAGGATCAGCAAAAGCCACAACCAGGTTTCTTCCAATTTTTGAGATTGGGATCACCGTGTGTTTCCTACAAAAAGAAGGAGAGATAAGCTCCATAACACTTTCATCAATTTCAAACTCATCAAGGTTTAAGTAAGGAACTGAATACTTTTTAGAAAAAAGTTTTGCAACTTCTTCTCCATTAACATGACCAAGCTCAACTAAAGACGCCTGTAGACTTTTTCCCGTTTGTTTTTGATGTTTTATAGCCTCATCGAGTTGATCTGGAGATACTAAATTATCCTGAACTAATAAAGATGAAGCATTGGATTTTCTTGCAGCCATAGGTTTTTATCGGTAATACAGCCTGAAAAATATATGGGCCTACATCCAGTAGAAATACTTTTTAGGAGCTAAAAAATAAAGTAGCACGCTCAACATCTTGCTTGATTTGCTGCTTTAAGCTCGCTATATCAGCAAACCTCGACTCTGGTCTTAAAAAGTCCAAGAATTCAATTTCAACAGCTTCAAAACTAACGCCCTCTAGATTCTTTGGAAAGTTAAGCACATGGGTTTCTAAAGAGGTTTTTAATGCTTCACTTTCTACTGTTGGGCGAACACCAAAGTTAGTAACAGCTTCATAGTATTTATCTTGCAACTTAATTCGACTACAATAAACTCCATACTTTAAATTTGAAACCCTATTTAAAATTACGTTTATAGTTGGGAAACCTAACTGAGTCGCTAAACCCTTTTCTCTTTTTGCAAAACCACTAATAAAAAATGGACTTAACAAGTATTTATTTGCTTCAAATACCTTACCTTCACTTAAAAGTTCTCTAATTTGTGTACTAGATATTTTCTCTGATTCTGAATGATTTAAAAGCTTAACAACAATCACTTCGGTATCATTTACACTTGCCCACCGTTTGATATCAAAAACTGACCCTTGCCTTTGACTCCCAAACCTAAAGTCTTCACCAACTACAATCGCAGTGGGCTTCACTTTTTGAATAACTTCACTCAAAAAGTCATTTGGACTTTTTGATGCTGTGTTTTGAGTAAAATCATAGATAAGGCTTAAATGAACACCTGCTTTCTCCAGAGATTTAATTCCATCCTCAGGAGAAAAAACCCTTATAAAACCTGGCTGCTTAAAAAAGTCTTTTGGGTGGGGCTCAAAGGTCATAAGCGCCCATTTGTCTTCATCAGCTTTACCTTGAATAGTTTCAGCCCTGTCAAATAAGGCCCTATGCCCTATATGAGCCCCATCAAAGTTTCCAAGTACTAAAGCTGAGACACCTAGAGCCTCACACTCGCTTTCTTCATTTAAAAAAATGGTTCTCATAATGAAGAAGTAACACCTTCTTAGTTGAAGTTTGAACAATAACTTGCTACACAGCGTTAATGGAAAGGCTATCAAAACTATTGTCCATCATCAGCAGAAAAAAGCAGCTCGCTTTAAGGCTTTTTCTAGTTTGGGGCTTAGGGCTTCTTATTTTTAACTATGATGAAAACAACTTCGATTACAGGTTTAAGCTTCGATCAGATCAGCCCACCGATAACTCTATTGTACTTGTTAACATCTCTAAAGAGGAATGGGACTATACACAAAACCCTGCCTTTATAAGGCGCCTCAGACGTGAAGCTCCCATATCAGACTCCTATTTTTGGGACTCTAGACACTGGCGCCCATTCCTAAGAAATATCTTAAAAGATAATCCTAAAAGCGTGTTAGTTGACCTTTTCTTCGACAAAAGTGTTAGAGCTGGTTTTTTAGGCGACAACATATTCATAAACCCAAAAACTATTTGGAGAGGAGAAACAGGGCCTAGACGAAGCCTTCTTATCCCCAAGTTTGGCGAATCTAGATACAGAGACTCTAAAACTTTTAGATCAAACTACCTATATAATGTTGGTACAGGAGCAGTTTTTCATGACAATGATAGTGTTGCTAGAAAATATGAAAGAATTCGCCCAAGGTATTCTAGAGCACTTGATGTTCCACAAAAAGTTATCGAGTTTTCTAATCCAAATCTAATTGAGAGCATTCCATTAAGAAAACGTTTTTTTATAAACTTTAGAGGCACATCTGGCAGCTTTCAAAAAGTTTCTTTCCGTGAAGTACTCACAAAATCTGTAGGAACTGATTTCTTTAAAGATAAAATAGTAATTATAGGATCTGATTCTAGAGCTGAACACTTTATTAATACACCAGTAGGGCAACTTACTAGATCTGAGTATTACGCAAATGTTATTGATAGTTATAAGAACAAGCGTTGGATTAATTTTTTTCACCCTTTAACTTACGTGTTTTATTTACTCTTAGTTGCTGGAATTTGCTTCTTAATAATATCTTCATACCCTCAAGCAATTTCCATTAGCTTTCTTGTTCTGCTATCAGTCTTACTAACGTCAGCATCAATTATTTTATTTGATATCTTTAATATCTGGCTCCCAATTGTTAGTACTCTAGCAACTATCTTATTAAGTTATATAATTTTACTTAACCAATTACTTTCACAGTCTGAATACTTAACTTGGAAATCTAAAAAGAAAGAAGAATCTTTAATTGAAATGAATGAACTTAAAAATAACTTCGTAAGTTTGTTTAGCCATGATTTAAAAACTCCACTAGCAAAAATCCAATCTATTGCAACAAGGGTCGCTGGAGACATACACGCAACAGACCAAATTAAAGAAGATCTACATAAAATTCAAAAAGAAACGAAAGAACTAGATAGATATATCCAATCGATCCTTCAGGTAACAAGAATCGAAGCTGGTGAATTCAATCTACATACAGTACCAATAGATATAAATGAACTCATAGAAGATGCTATAGAGTTAATGAAACCTCTAGCTCAGGAAAAAAATATATCTATTTCTTTTGAGAGTGAGCCTCTCTTTTCAATTGAACTTGATGCAAAACTTATTAAGGAAGTTTTCATTAATATTTTAGAAAACAGCATCAAATATTCACCCGATGGGTCCAATATAAAAATTCAGTCTCAAGACTCAGAAAGCGGTGTTTTATTAAGCTTCGCTGATAATGGGCCCGGCATTCCTAAAGAGGAGCAGGAGGCTATTTTTGAGAAGTTTTATCGCTCAAAAAGAGACTTAAAGGTCAAAAAAGGAACCGGTTTAGGTCTCTACCTTGTAAGATATTTCATTGAGATTCATCATGGTAGTGTGAGCTTAGATAAACAGCACACACCGGGTACGAAGTTCAAAATCAAACTTCCTTTCGAACAAAAACATAATGAGGTGTTGAATGATTAGTAATGAAAACAACAGTCTAAATATTCTTATTGTTGATGATGAACAAGAGTTAAGAGCTACAGTTAGTTCAATAATCACTGAAAATTTTCTTCAACCAGTAAAAATTAAAGAAGCTGAAGATGGTGAAACAGCTTTAAGGTTTATTGATCAAGAGGATTTTGATTTTGTTTTTATGGACGTTCGAATGCCTGGAATTAGTGGGCTTGAAGCGCTTACAAAGATCAAAGCACTTGATCCAAGAATAACTGTTGTAATTATGACTGCTCATAGCAATCTACAAGACGCTGTAAATGCTATTAAAGAAGGAGCTTATGATTATCTAACAAAACCAGTGGAAGCTCCTGCTGTATTAAAAATACTAAATGAGGGAGTTATTGCTAAACGTATGATTTCTGATTTAACAATATCTTCACCTATATTTGATGATGATATTGATTCTGAAATCATAGGCTCTTCTAAGAAAATGAAAGAAGTTTTTGATCTTGTTTACAGACTCTCTAAAGTTGATACAACTGTTCTTATTAGAGGAGAAAATGGAACAGGTAAAGAACTAGTTGCTAAAGCTATTCACCATAACTCTTCAAGAAAGTCTGGGAAGTTTATATCTATTAATTGTGGAGCTGCTTCAGAACAAAGCCTTGAGTCAGAACTGTTCGGGCATGAAAAAGGTGCATTTGAAGGAGCAACTGAGAGAAAGATAGGGCTCTTTCAGACAGCTAATAATGGAACCCTATTCTTAAATGAGATTGGTGAGTTAAGACCTGAATTTCAAGTAAAACTTTTAAGAGTTTTACAAGAAAAAGTTTTTGTACCTGTTGGCTCAAGTAGAGAAATAAAATCAAATGCTCGTATTATCGCAGCTACTAACAGAAATTTAGAAAAAATGATTGAAGAAAGTACTTTTAGAGAAGATCTCTTTTACCGCTTAAACGTTATGCCTATTTTCTTGCCGTCACTTAGAGATAGATTAGAGGACATTGAAGACCTTGCCTTGTTCTTTGTTAAGAAATTTAACAAAGAACACAACAGAAGTATTACAGGAATAAGTAAGTCAGCTTTAAGCCTTTTAAGAATGTATAGCTGGCAAGGAAACATTCGTGAACTTGAGAATGTAATAGAGCATGCTTTTATTGTTGAAAAAACAGAACAAATAACTACTGAAAGCTTACCTGAACAGATTAGAAATACTCCACAAAAAACAAATCACTTAGATTCAAGTCCAAGCAATCCTGATGGACCGATGGACTTTGATAAATTTAAAGAAGAGTCAGAGAAACAGTTTATAGTTCAGGCTCTTAAGAATAATAGTGGCAGAATTAACAAAACCGTTGCTTCAGCAAACATTCCAAAAAACACACTACTTAGAAAAATTAAGAAATACGGTATTAACGTTAAAGATTACCAGTAGCTCTAGTTTTGCTTTTGGTACTAGTTCATACAGACTAGTACCGAAAAGATAAGTCTATTTCGCTTCCCTCTGGAGGTGTTGGAAATAACTCCAAATAGTTACCATTCACCTTCCAATCAATATCAAGCACATTGCCATCACGGTCTTTTACGATAAGACTGATACTAGATGTCACAGGCTCACCAAGTAATGCAATTCTTGTTATTAGCAAAGAGGATTCTACGTACTCGCTTATTCTTATAAGGTCACTCCCATAATTATCAGAACAAATATTAGCGTTAAAACCATCTGTAACAGAAGCTAATTGAGAAACTGCAAGACCATACACTGCCGCACCTGTGTTGGTTTCAGCTTTTTGAGTTTCTAAGCAATCCACATCACCATCAGGTATTGAAATTGAAAAAACTTGTAAGAGTTTAGTTTGAGAAAACTCACTATTAAAATAATTTATAAAATCTGCAGGAGATGTATATGAGCCATCATCAGGGTCAATTGTTTCATCTTCATCAGTTATTATTACAACCCCAAGCTCTGCATCTCTCCTAAAAAAACCTCTATTTTCTGAATTCCTTTTATCTAAGGCAAGTTTTAGAGCCTTAATTGGAGTTTCATGTGGAGTAACACAGTTTAAAAAATCACCCTCATCTATACATTTTTGCGTTTCTTCTCGATGCACTGCAAGTCTAAAAAGCTCAGCTGGATCACTTGATTCAGGAGAAATAAAAAGCTCTCCATTATCGCCAATAGTATCTAAGTTTCCATAAAACCCTGGTACATTTTGTTTATTAGGAGATTTAGCATCTGTTGTTATAACACCTATTCTATAGTCAGCTCCTTCAATCGCTGAAATAAAGCTGCCAAACTCTCTAGATAATTTTCTTTGATCTTTAATCATACTAAGTGAATTATCAACGACAATAATAATATCTACTTTCTTCTTTAAGACAATTTGATTAAGCCTTTGACTAAAGAGCTCTTTGTCAGCAGAGAACTCCTCTCCAGCACATCCCAAGAGATTAAAAATAAGTACACTTATCATTATTTCTTTTAAATTTTTCATGAAAACTTCTCGGCGAAAGACTTAAAAGTACTAATAATAGGGCTGTTTATGCCAGACTATTGGTTAGTATAGATTAAATTAATGTTTTCTTGTGGTTCTTATTTTTTTTGAAAGTGTTTAACTTATTTAAGAACTTTGACAAGATATTAGTTAAGGTCTAGTTAGTGAATGTAGCTTAGCAACTATAGTACCAATCTTAATTTTAGACTCTATTCTAATGATCTGCCTATATTTATCATTCGTAATCCAAACCTTGATATCTCCAACTTTCTTAAACTTCCCTTCAACTTTAAAGTTAGGACTTAGTACTAATGTGTTAAATTTACCTAGTCTAGTTGATAGAATTTCTTCTCTTAAAACTGATAAACTCGCTCTTACAAGTTTATCCTCTTCAAAAACATCAAAAGTATAAGTTTTTCCAACATTTAATGGTAAAGTTCTCATATAAAAAAAAGCAGACATGATGTCTTGCCCTTTTCCTGGTATATTCATCTTAAGGCTTTTTTTATAGTCTCCTTTTTTTTTCGTCCACCCTTCCTCAACCATTGTAGAAATACCTTCATTCCATTTAAAATGAGTTCTTATCTCTCTTTTTTGCTTCGCCTCATCAATGTGAAAAGCTATTAAGAATGGACGCTGTTTCACAGGATCCCAAAGAGATTCGACCTTATCCTTAATCCTATAAACCATTGAAAATATTGATGACGAATGTCCTTCAGCATAAAAATGGGCAGCCTTCTTCCCGTTAACTTTTTTTGTTTCAAACATACCTAAAGTTATTTTTCCAGCCTCAACACCAAAGTACTTAGCAGAAAGAACGACTTTTTCTCCAGGAACAAATGGGAACTTCCACGTTTCAGTGTTCTTTATAGTTTCAATTTTTTTAGACCTTGTTAAAGCTTGCTTATTCTTACTGTCACTTTCAATTTTTTTTGAATCTTTCTTTATTTCACCTGATTTTTTACTTTTTTCGGTACTACTTTTAGAGATTTTTTTTATTTTTTTTTCTTTACTTTCATTTTGTTGTACTTTTATTTTTTTACTTGAATCAAAAATTTCTATTTGTTGACCATTCTTTAAAAAATCAGAATCTGATGTGATAATGTCTTGAACGTCTTTTTTTGAAGAAGAACATGAAAGTAGTAACATGCTAAAAAGTAAGATAATATATTTCATTTATTAAGCCTCTGTTAACTATATTACATGTATGGCTTTTTTTTTGGTAATCTATACATCAAGTTGACCCAAAATATTTAAAAAAAGCAGACTAAAGTGCATGCTTGTTCAATTTAAAAGCGATTCTTTTAAACTCTTAAAAAAGCTTTCTCTAAAGCTATTTGAAAACCCACTTTCAACAATAAAAAGTTTATCTTTATCAATGACTGTTAATAGCTTAGCTTTGTCTTTTAAAGTAGCAATATAGTAACTCTCATCTTCTGGCTTAAACCATTTGAAATCATCATGATCTTTACCACGAATAAATTTATCAATTAATATTTCCTTCTTACTTAAAAAACATATAACTTCTTTTTTTAGCTGATCATAATTTCCGATACCACTAATCAAGGTTAAAGGTGAAAACCTCTTATCTAAATTCCTAATGTCTAAAATAGAATAATCAGAAGCGTGACTTTCCTTAGGAAGAATCATTTTTTTTAAAAAAGACATACCGCTTTCATCAATACGATTAATAATATCAATTCTCTTCTTAAATCTTGTAAACCAAAACTCCCTAGACATACCGAATGGGAAAGGAAAAAAATCAATCAAAGGTCGGCTTACATCCCAAACTATAATATCTAAATCTCGCTTAAGCTTTAAGTGCTGAGCTCCATCATCAATAATAAAAACACTGTCTTTAGAAACACTTTTAGAAGCAAATAAAGCTGTTTGCGATTTAACAGGTCCTGAAAAAACTCGAGAATAAGGGTGCTTATGTTTAATCTCTAAAGCTTCATCACCTACTTCACTAATTTTAGAGTTTAGTTCAACCTCTTGAGGCATTTTTATATTCTCATTTTTTGAAGCTCCATAGTTTCTTGATATAACAACAGCTTTTTCCTTATAGTAACTACATAAAAGACCAACTATTGGTGTTTTTCCTGTACCTCCAACTTGAATATTCCCAACGGATACAACAGTTTGAGGTAATTTAACTCTACTCGTGCCAAGTACTCGCCTAATAAGACATATAAAGCCATAGATAAGACTCACGGGTAGCAGCACTGGAAAGAGAATAATTCTAAATATGAGCAATAATTTCATTTTTTAAAGTCTCATAAGTGTTTTGCTCAGTAAGAAGTGTTCTTGTTTCTTTTAACTCGCTCACTACTTTACTCTTCTTTGCTTCTTCAAGAATTAAAGATTGGAAATAATCGAAAATGATATCAGCTTTAACCTCATTTTGTAAAAACTCAGGAACAACTTCTCTTTGGTGTAAAATATTTACTAAACCAACATGTCTAATTCCTTTTACAAAAATTCTAGCCAGCCACATTGTAAACGCATTCATTTTATAAGCCACAACCATCGGCTTGTTAAGTAAAGCAACCTGAAGTGTTGCTGTGCCTGAAGCTACTAGGCAGTAGTCACAAAGGGCTATCCTAGACATTGGCTCTTCATCTTGTAAAAGTATAAAAGGAAAATCCACGTTTTCTAAGATTTCCTTATACTCACTACGAGATTTTGATGGCGGAATAATAAAGGCAATTTCAAAGTCGGAGAACTGATTAAGTATTTTTTTTGCAACTGCACAAAACTGCTCTTTATGTCTGACAATTTCTGAATTACGGCTCCCAAGCAAAACTCCAAAAAGTCGCTTTCTTGAGGAAAGACCACAGCGACTTTTTTCTAACTCAACCCACTTACCGTCAAAGAAGTTATCGTTTAGACTCTCAATAAGTGGATGGCCGACAAACTTGGCATCAACTCCCCACTTCTTATAAAAATCTACTTCAAATGGGTGTATTACAAACATCTTATCTACATACTTCTTAACTTTTAATGCTCGTTTTTGACCCCATGCCCAAATTTTAGGTGAAATAAAAAAATGTATTTTCGTCTCAGGTGAAGCCTCTTTAATCTTTCGAGCAAGTCTTAAATTAAACCCTCCATAGTCGATAAGTAAAACGAGGTCAGGCTTCTCTTTCTTTATATAATCTAGAGAAGTCTTAAAGGCTTTTCTTAAAACTCTCCATTTAGAAAACACTTCGATAAAACCCATAACTGATAAACTTTCAGCAGGTACAAGTATCTCCATTTTTTCAGCTAAATTAATTAAAGAAATACCTTTAAATTCGGCTTTACTACCAAACGTATCAATAATTTTACTTAAATATTGGTTTGCAGATTCTTCTCCAGCAACAGCAAAAACTTTTAGCCTTTTGCTAGTGTTATCTAGCGATACCACGCTCTGAACCTTCAATAAAACTGATAAGGTGAGCAAGATACTTAGAGAGCTTACCTTCATTAGACTCTTTAACCATCTCTATACATTTTTCTACTGTTTCACCACTTTTTAAAATCACTCGAAGCGCACGATGAATATTCTCAATATCTTCTTTTTTAACTCCAGCTCTTTCTAAACCTATTTTATTTGTGACAGTTGAAACAGCATAGCTTTCACCGTTTCTAGCTATGGTATAAGGCACTATATCTTTATTAACAGAACTTTCACCCGCAATATAACTGTACTCACCAAGTTTTATAAACTGATTAAAATTACAAACACCACCAACTTTAACATGATCTTCTACTGTCACATGACCTGCAAAGTTTGAAGAGTTAGCAATAACAATATGATCCCCAAGCATACAGTCGTGAGCTATGTGACAATAAGCCATAAATAGATTTTTGTTACCAATCTTGGTTACTCCTCCAAAGTCTTTAGTTCCCGTATTAACGGTAACACACTCCCTAAAACAGTTGTCATCTCCAACTATAAGCTCTGTTTTTTCACCATTATACCTTAAGTCTTGCGGGATACCCCCTACAACAGCTCCAGGAAAAACAACATTTCTCTGGCCTAAAACTGTTCGACACTCACTAGATCCAACAGTTGCATGGTTATGTATGTAACACCCCTCTCCAATTTCAGTGTCACCTAAAATCACAGCTCCTGGGCCAACAAAGGTCCCAGCTCCAATTTTAACATCCTTATCAATAAATGCCGTTGAATGAATATTACTCTTAATCATATATTTAACACGCCTTTAATAGTTATTTATCTTGGTTGGGCAACAGCTAAAACTTCTGCAGATGCAACCAACTGATCATCGACTTCTGCTCTACAGATGATTCTCCTCATCTTGCCTTTATCTCTTTCTACCTTTGCAGTTAAAACAAGTTGATCTCCAGGAACCACTGGCTTTCTAAACTTAGCGTTAGAAACACTAGCTATCATAAACTCCATAGGAGGGTCTTCTGTTTTAAAACTTGCTAATGCACCAGCTTGAGCCATCGCTTCTAAAATTAAAACGCCAGGCATAATTGGCCTCTCAGGAAAGTGGCCATTAAAAAACTCTTCATTAACTGTCACGTTTTTAAGGGCCTTAACTGTAGCACCTTCACTATTAACCTTAGAAATGGCTGAGTGTACTTCAAGAACCTTATCTATAAGTAAAAAGGGATATCTGTGAGGTAATATTTCTTTAATTTTACCTAAATCAAAATTATCACTTATCTTTGTTTTACTTTCCATAAGCTTTCACAACTTTTGCAGTTAAATCAGCTTCATCAGAGGCAAATAAAACAGTTCCACCAGCTCTTTCTAGAATCATAGTGTAACCCTCTTTTTTTGCGTATTTTGAAATTGCAGCTCTAAGGCCTTCAAGTACAGGTTTAAGTAAAGTTTCTTCTTGTTTAGCAAGCTCAATTTGAGATTGTCTAAAAAGCTTTTCAGCTTCAAAAACTTCTTTTTGAAATTTCTGTTGTTCCTGAATTTTTTTCTCATCAGACCAAACACTCATTTTCTTCTCAAGAGATGCTCTTTTACTCTCAATCTCTTTTTTCTTTTTATCTAATTCAGACTGCTTAGATTTTTGTACTTTCTTAAGCTTATTAAAAGCCTTCTTACCAGACTTAGTCTGGCTAACAGCTTTTTGCATATCAACATAACCTATTTTTGCTGTAGCAAAAGCTGAAGTTGAAAATAAAACCATACTTAAAATAAATGTCATCGCCTTCATACTAACCTCCTAAAGGAACTAAAATGATGAAATAATTGAAAAATCGAAATCCCACTCTTTTTCTCCAAATGCTTTATCTGGATTAATTGGAAAACCCCACTCAAATCTTAAAGGCCCAAGTGGAGATATCCATCTCACACCAAAGCCGTAACTGCTCTCTACCTGACCGAGCAACTTATCAGTTGCACTACCAACATCAAAAAACACAACCCCATTGATACCCGCTTCTTTAATCAATGCCCATTGAAGTTCTAAGTTATATAAAATTTGTTGTTTACCACCAAAAGGCACTGTTCCTCTTGCTTCAGCGTCATCAGACGGGAAGCTAGCATTAAAGGCATCATTTGAATCTACCCTTTCAGCTATAGAGAAGAAGTCATAACCCCTTATTGTGTTTGGTCCACCTAATCTAAAAAGCTCATTAAATGGAGGGTCATCACCACCGACCCCACCAACAAAGCCATACTGCAACCTATTTCTCCAAACTAAGCTTCCAAATAACGGCTTATAATACCTTAGATCAACCAAACCCTTCGTATATTTTAAGTCCCCACCTATACCTGCTTGCTCTAATGAGAAACGCGTAAAAAACCCTTTTGTCGGAAACTGTCTGTCATTTCTTTTATCATAAGTCATGGTAGCTGTTACTGAACTAGAAAGGCCTTCAGCTTCATCAACTAAAAAACGGTCCGCATTACCATCCATATTAGTGTCACGCTCATAGACATCTAAAAAAGCATCGTTGTCTAATTCAATTTCAACTTTTTCTAATTTATATCTTAAACTTAAAGTTAAGTAGTCACTAAAGCGCTTACCAGCTCTAATGCCACCACCAACTTTTGTTTCTTGAAAATCAATAAACTGTTGAAGTGATTGATACCCATCAAAACCAAGAGACCAATCTGTATCTCTAAAATAAGGATCTGTTACGTTAATATTAAAAAGCTGTTGTCGCTCTTCAGACCAGTTTACATTAACACCAAGGTTAATACCCTTACCCATAAAGTTTGTTTGTTGAACAGATCCTTGAATAGAAAAACCAGTAAAGCCACCATAGCCAGCCCCTAGATTTAGCTGACCTGTTGAACGCTCTTCAATTTTAATATCCATGTCCATAACATTAGGGTCGTCTTCATTAGGCTTAGCTTGAAAATCAACATTATCAAAAAAACCTAGCCTTCTTACATTTGCAATAGATTTTCTTTTGTTTGTCTCATTATAAAGCTCGCCTTCAAAAATTCGCAGCTCTCTTCTTATAACCTTATCACGAGTCTTTGTATTACCTTTCATGTTAATCTCACCGAGAAAAATTTTTTCCCCCTTAGACATTTTAAAAATAATATCCATTGTATCACTACCAGGTGGAACTCTTGGTGCAGGCACAACGTTTGCGTAAGCATAACCCTCATCACCATACTTAGCCTGAAGTTTTGAGATGTCTCTTAAAAGTTTAGATTGAGAGAAAAACTCCTCTTCATCAACGCTGGTCTCTTTTAAAAGTTCGTCACTCTCAAAAAGTAAGTCCCCAGTAAACTCTACTGAACCGATTTTATACCTTAATCCCTCATTAAGATTAAACGTAATATTAATCCCCCTCTTATCTGGAGTAAGTGATACTACAGGTTTTGAAACTCTGACCTGAGCGTAGCCTTTATCCATATATAAAAACCTAATAATCTCTCTATCTCGATCAAGGGCCTCTTGTTGAAATGAGCCACCCATTCCAAGAAAGCCAACCTCTTTAGTTGCCATTACGGATTTAATTTTTTGCTCAGATAGGTTGTTATTACCAACAATAAGGACTCTACGTATTTTTACTTTATCGTTTTCTTTGACTTTAAAAACAAGCTTTTCAAAACCAACGCCTTTTGACTTAGTCTCATAATTTACTTTAGCTAAATAATAGCCTTTTTCTTCATATTTTTTTTGTATATCAACTACAGCCTGATTAATTTTCTTTACATCTAAAAGCTCATTAACATCAAACTTTAAAACTTCATTTAAATCATCATCATTAAAAGCTCTGTTACCTAGAAACTCTATTTCTTTAATTGCCGGCTTTTCTGTTACAGTATAGACAAGGCCACCGTTAATATCTTCAACAACTATGTCGTAGAAGAAGCCTGTTTCAAAAAGCGCTTTAACATCTTTAGTGATTCGCTTACTTGAAAACTCTTTTCCTGGTTTTGACTGAATTTTATTTAAAATAGCGGCTTGTTCAATTCTCTTATTACCCTTAACTGTTAGCGACATGATAGTTTTCGCCTGTGCAAAACCACCCACTAAAAACAGCGCTAAATATAGGAAAACAGTAAGATTCTTAGCCCTAAGCATATCGGACTAGACTATAGTTAAGAATGACTCTAAGGAACAGGTATTTCTAATTGGTATTAATGTGGCTCGTCATAATACTATTTAAGCTTAAAAAACTTGCATTAAGAGACAGCGTGTCTCTTCTCAAAAAATAGTGTTTGATAAGATTTAATACAAGCGCTCAAAGGACCAACACCGAATGCTTACTTTGCGGGCTTATCAAGCTCCTTATAAGGTAAAAACTCTGTTGTTTTTGAGAACCAAGGCTCTTGCTTAATAATGCTCAAACCATTTTCCCACTCTCTTTTAAGTGGGTACCTATCAGACACAAGCTGAATTTGTTTCTCAATCTTCTCAATAATTTTTAAAGGGGCCTCGCCATCTTGCTCCCACTTTAAACAAGCATATGCATAAAAGAAATCCATATCATTACTAAAAAATCTATACTTATTTATATTCTTCATCCTCACTTCACGTGAACTAATAAGGTCTAAATCACTGTTTAATAGTATTTGATTAAGAGGTGTAGAGTAAAACTCATCTATTTTTTTGGTGTACTGTAAGTTTCTTATAATATCTTCAACCCTTTTGGTTAAAAGCTTAAATGTTTGCTTCTTTTTAAAACTCCACCCACCCATATAATTTAAATTTTTATTTCTCCCATCTAATTCCTCATCCGGCATTTGATGCATGAGCTTTGATCTGAAATGGAGATTTTTAAATTTTAGATCACCTTCAATGTTTTGCCATTTTAAAAGCCAACTAGATTGATAACATATATGCACCTCTAAAAGATCAAATTCATCATTATGTTCAATAACAATAAATTTTTTATTTCTATCTTTTACACCTTTAAGAAAGTCAGAGTCTTCAAATATCCAGTACTTTGAGTCTTTTTCTTCATAGCTATTAATGAAATTAAAGCCTTGCATAAGTTCGGGTATTCTTCCTAAAGCTCCACTGTCTAAATTAGCACCTTTAAGAGATTTTTTATACTCCTCTAAAAGCTTCGACTCACTTTTCTTAAAATTGTAAAAAAACAATCCTATATAATCTAGGTCAATATTTTTCTTATCTAAGAAAAAATCTTCTTTTAATGGCCATGGAAAACTTCTAGGCTTTGCATTTTTGTATTTAGATTTTATTTTACTTAAAATAGCTCTTATCTTTTTAGCTTCTTTATTTAAATAAAAACTTTCAACACTTGAAGCAACCTCCTTAGAATCAATTCCTAAGAATAAAATATTTGAAATAAAACAGCTCCCCCAGTCTAAAACAAGAGAGTGATCACCTTTATCAAAAGCAAGTTCACTAACAACAAGCATGAGCTCTAATAGACCAAGCTTATCAGGTTTTACTTTGCTATTCTTATTTTTTAATAGTCCTTCGACCGACTTCTCCCACAAAAAATCCCCGTATTCACTGTAAAAAAACTTCTCCTCTCCCTCTTTTTTATAAAGAACTTCTTTGCCCTTAATTTTACACCAGCCATCTTTTTTTAGGGATTCTATTTCTTTTTTATTTATCAGGCCCGCATCAAGCATTTCTTTTTCACTATAAGAACAAAGGTAGCTAAGCTCTCTTAATTCTTTATAAATACGAAACGTCGTGTATTTTGTATCAAACCGAATTTGGAAATCATAAAGATTATATATAATGCTAAGCTTTTTATCTTTACTAAATTTTGAGTCAAGAATAAGGCGGACTGAGTCTTCTACTATTGATTCTATTTCATGCATTGACATAGTTTATAAAATAAAACTTTTTTAAAACGTTGTCCTCTAGACTAGACCTCTTAAGCCTTAGTCTTAAACCCAAAGACCGTCTTTCATATTCTTAATTCTAGAAAACCCTTTTGCAAACTTCTCATCGTGAGTAACAGCAATAAGCCCAACACTAAATTCTTCAACTATCTGTAAAAAAATCTCTTGGATATTATCAGAATTATTTTTATCTAAGTTTCCAGTTGGCTCATCAGCTAGTATTAACCTTGGTCTCATAATCAGTGCTCTTGCTATAGCAACTCTTTGCTGCTCTCCACCACTTAGTTGTGACGGATAGTGATCCATTCTGTCCTGCAAGCCCATTTTAAAAAGTATTTCAGAAGCCCTTTGAAAAGCCTCATCTTTTGACACCCCACCAACTATAGCTGGTAAAGCGGCATTATGTATTGCAGTAAATTCATTTAATAAATAATGGAACTGAAAAACAAAGCCTAAGTTCTCATTTCTAAATTTTGAAAGCTCTTTATTCCCCCAAGTAAACACATCCTCTCCACCATAATAGACGGCACCTTCAGTTGGCGGCTCAAGTGTTCCAAGAGTATGTAAGAACGTAGATTTTCCTGCTCCAGAGCCTCCAATAATAGATAAAGACTCTCCTGATGAAAGGCTTAAGTTTAAGCCTTTAAGAACATCTATGCTATCACTGCCTAGCTTAAAAGACTTCTTAATGTTTTTAGCCTCAAGTAAAGTCGCACCTAATTCACTATCCATATCTTAGTCCTTTTATTATAGAAAATTTTCTTATTGTTCTTGCAGGAGCCATAGAAGCAATAAGACAAAGTAATAAAGCGGCACCTGAAACTAGTAAGAACACCGTTGGAGATAAACTCAGTGTAATAGAAGTTAGCTTATAAACTTCTGGCGGCACAAAAACACCGCTCTTTAAAATATAATTTACAAGTATCATTAAACCTACAGCAAATACTGAACCAATAAGAATACCTAGGACAGCAACAAAAAGACCGTTTAAAACTAGCATTAAATATATCTGTCGCCTTGTTACCCCAAGCGACATGAGTATAGAAATCTCTCTAGTTCTTTTTACAAGGTTTAAAAAAAGATTTGTAGAAACGTTAAATGAGGCAACAATTGCTAAAATCAAAGTAACAAGGAAAATAATCATTTTTTCAAACTTAATAACTTTTAAGATTCCACCTGCTGCCTCCGCCCATGATCTTAGCCAGTACTTCTCTTCAAAGTTTATACGAAAATTTTGAGTAAAAGCATTCACTTGGTTCTCATTCTTTAATTTAATCCTTACAGCACTAAAAAAATCTTCTGAAGCATTAACCATTCTAGCAACAATGTTTTTATGCATTACAATATTTCTTTTATTAACGAAGTGGCTTCCATAGTCCACTACACCACCAACTTTAAAAGTAAAAACCTTTCTTGATAAGCTCTGATCATTTTGAGAGATTTTTATCGGTATAACTATAGCAAAATTATCACCAGGCTTTAAAGAAAAACGACTTGCAAGCCCTCTTCCAATGATGACTCTTGAGTTCTTCTCTAAGTCCTCTATCAAGAACTCGCCTTCAATAATCTTAGCCTTTAAGTCTACAACACTTAAAACAGTGTCTGGATCTACACCTTCAATATTTACTCCTGAAACCTTACCTTTAGTCGCCAGCAACCCCTCTTGTCTAGAAAAAGGGGATATTGAAAAATCCTCACTACCTAAGACTGATTTAACATCTTTTCTAACTTCCTTAACGCTCATCTTTGAGCCTAAAGGGGTTATAATTGCATGTGAATACACACTAAAAACACTGTCACTATAAGAGTCCTCATAAGCCTCAACTAAAGATAAGGCCACTAGCAGCGTTCCAACACCAACAGATAAGCCTAGAATTGAAAGTGTATTTGAAATCGAAAACTTAAAGATCCCATTTAGTTTTAAACAAAGTTCTATTAACCAAAACTTCACCATCATTTAGCTACTCTCTTAAGTTCAGCTTCTAAAAAACCTTTTAAATCCCCATCTAAAACTTTTTCAGCACTTCCTGACTCATGGTTGGTTCTATGATCTTTAACCATTTTATAAGGGTGAAGAACATAAGATCTGATTTGACTACCCCACTCATTAATTTTTTTGCCAGAAGCTGCTTCTTCTTTTTCAGCCTGAAGCTTCTTCATTTCAAGCTCATAAATGGCAGCTTTAAGCATTTTCATAGCTCTGTCTCTATTACCATGCTGAGAACGTTCTTTTTGACACTGAACAACTGTTCCAGTTGGTATGTGGGTGATCCTAACAGCTGAATCAGTCGTATTAACATGCTGCCCACCTGCTCCACTTGCTCTATAGGTATCAATTTTTAAATCTTCTGTTTTAATATCTACTTCAATTGAATCATCAACCTCAGGCCATACAAAGACTGAAGCAAAGCTAGTATGTCTTCTCGCATTTGAGTCAAATGGGCTTATTCTAACAAGCCTATGAACTCCAATTTCATTTTTTAAAAAGCCATGAGCGTAAGGGCCCTCAACTAAGAAAGTGACTGATTTAAAACCTGCCTCATCTCCTTCTGTAGACTCTAAAACTTCAAGCTTATAGCCAGATGCATCTGCATATCTTGAATACATTCTAAAAAGCATACCCGCCCAATCACAGGCTTCAGTACCTCCAGCTCCAGAGTTTATCGACATGTAAGCAGAATTAGGGTCTGTCTCTTTACCTAAGAGCCTCTTTGTCTCCATCTCTTCTAGCAATACAGTTACAGCTTTAACCTCAGATTTTGCCTCTTCAAAGTCTTCTTCACTCTCTTCTTGAACAGCCATTTCAAGTAAAACCACAGCATCTTCAATACGTGAGTTTAAGTCTAAATAAAGATTAACTACTGATTCTAGCGTTGCTTTTTCTTTATTTAGTTTACTCATCTCTTTTGGGTCACCCCATATTTTAGGGCTTTGAGACTTCTCTTCTAAATCACTTAAACGTTTTTGCTTATCAGGTATTTCAAAGATACCCCCGTAAGTCTGCCATTTTTCCTTGCATCGCCTCTAAAGTCTTAGAAAGTTCTGTTGCTTGGATTGTAATAGACATATAACTTTCTCTCCTAATGCGCTAAACTGATATGAAAGTCGTTTTTAGCTTCTGGGGCAAGCTTTGCCGCAACTTTTTTAAAGATCTTGTCTTGAAAAGCAAACATTTCACGCTCTTTTTTCTGACTTTCTTCATGTTCATAACCAAGAAGGTGTAGAGTTCCATGAGTCATCAAAAAACAGAGGTAGAGACGGTAGGAAAGATTTAAAGACCTAGCCTTAGCTATAATTACATCTGGGCAAAAAACCAGCTCCCCAAACATAAAGAAGTCATCTCCACTAAATGAGAGAACATCTGTTGGTTTATTAACATTTCTATATTTAAGGTTAAGTGACTTAATTACTTTCTTTTCTACAAAAACAAGAGAGACTTCTTTTAAAGATAGTTTCTTCCTATTTTTAGTTGTCTTCTCTTTTTTTAAAACTAATATAAGTTCTTTAAACCAATTAGATACAAAAGCTCTTGGAACTCGAGACGAGTCTTGCTTAATTAAATTAATTTCCATCTTTAACAGTATACTTGAAGAATTATAATTTATCTATGTTATTTCTTTTTGTATTATTATTTACACTAGAAGTTATGCCGTTTGACTTATTTTTAATACTTTTTTCGCTCCCAGCACTTCCATTTTCTAAAATCCTTTCACCCTTATCTTGTTGTTTACTTTGTTTGTTATCATCCGGGTAAGCCACTCGGTGATGGTAAACTCCAACTAAAACTTTATAAAAAGACTTCTTAATTTGTGTAAGCTCTTCAAATGTAAGGTTACATTCATTTAGCTGTCCATCTGTAAACTTTCTCTCAACCATAGAATCTATAAGGTTTTGAATTCTTAAAGGAGAAGGTTCATCAATTGTTCTGGCTGCAGCTTCGATACTATCTGCAAGCATGAGAATGGCAGACTCTTTAAACTGTGGTTTTGGACCTGCGTACCTAAACTCCTCTTCCTTTACAACCTTTTCATCTTCAGCTTCTTTCTTAGCTTTTTCAAAAAAGTATGAGATAAGAGTCGTTCCATGGTGCTCCACAACACCTGAAAAAATCGCCTTTCCCAGTTTATGTTTAAGCACCATCTCCGCTCCATCTTTAACATGTGCAATAATAATGGTTTTACTTAAATGAGGAGAGATGCTGTCGTGCGGATTTCGTCCTTTTCTTTGATTTTCAATAAAATAATCAGCATGACTCATTTTTCCAACATCATGAAAATAAGCCATCACTTTTCCTAACAATCCATTAACGCCTATTTCATTTGAAGCAGCCTCAACCATACTTCCAACAACTACACAGTGGTGATAAGTTCCCGGAGCTTTAACCATCAAGTCTTTTAAAAGAGGGTGCGATAAGCTTGAAAGCTCTAAAAGCTTTAAGTCAGTCATAACGTCAAAAATAGATTCAAAAAGCGGAATTAGAGTGACTGTAAAGATGACACTTAAAAACCCACCTATAATGCCTGAACCAAGCAACCAACCCAAAGAGGCTACTTTAACGCTAATAATACTATCAACCGTTAGAAGGTGAACGAAAACAGACGCCACCCCAATAACAACACCTGTAGCAAAACCTGCAAAGTAAAAATCTTTTCTGCTCTTGCATGCAGCTAACATTCTTACAGAAGTGATCCCAGCTATAATTAAAAGAACAAAAAATGAAAACTTATCAGAAGTTAAAAAACTTAAACCAAATGAAAAATAAATAATGTAAAACCATATAAGCTTCTTAGATTTAACAAGCATTGTAGCAAGCATTGAACTCATAGCAACGGGTGACATAATCATAATAGCTAAAACAGGTATCTGGTTACCAAATTTTTCTATCAATGCTCCTTCAAAAAGAAAAAGACAGCATCTAACTAGAATCACTCCAAGAATACTTACTGAGGCTAATATAACGAGATCTTGCTTAGACTTATCAATTTCAAAACCAAAACCGTTTTTAAGAAGTGATACGCCTACTAATAAGAGTATACTCAAAATCATTGTCAAAATAACAAATCGAGTTTGTTGCTGAGTGGAACTTAACTTTAAGTTAATCTCATTCATTAATAAAATATCTTGCTCTTGAATTAATGACCCCTGGTTGATGATCACCTGATTGGCTTTAACAGGTATCACTACTGGCAATACTTTAACAATCGCCTCATTAATCCTTTGTGTTGAGATTTGTGGGTTTAAAATAAGGTTAGGCTTTCTAAACTGCCTTGCTATACTTGCAAGTTTTTTTCTATCGTACTTATTTTCAAAACTTGCAAAATCTTTTTCTATACTTTCATAACCAGTTACTGTTGTTAAAAGATTTTCTGACACAAGTCTTTCTTCTAAAACGACATCTCCTTTAGAGCCAATAGTTCTTATAGATATTTTAGGGCTTAAACCCTTTCCTTTTTCAACAAGATATGACGTTGACCACTTCTCAACCAATGACGTTAAGGTCTGCTCAATCTTAAAATCAAAACCTTGATCGACTAACCAACCAAACGTTCTGTCGTTTAACTTCACTCCTAGGCTTTCTTGAAATTTCTTTTTCTCCACAAGCTTAAAGTTTGAAGTCTCTTCTTTATTTGCTTTCGATTTTCTAAGCTTTGCTCTATAAGTTGAAAAAGTCGAGTAAACGCTATCTAAATCCTTCTCATATCTATTAGGGAAGTAATCATATACAGGCGGAACTAAACTGGCCGCCTCTTCCTTTTTACGGTTTGTTGCCTCATGATCAGTTACTTCTATATCCAAAGGAGATCTTACTGTTTCTTGCGCTATTTCACCAAGCTTCAACCCTTGATTAAAAGCTCCCTCAATCGTAAGAACCAAAGAGAAAACGAGTGAGAATAAAAAGCAAAACGCAATTCTAGAAATTCTATACTTTTCTGTTTTAGAACCCAGTAAACCAAAAAAAGAATTTTCAAAATTCCAGTCTTTAACCCAACCTGAAAACGTTGAACTCTGTTCTGAAGCCACCAGCCTTTTTCTAAATTCTGCCTTAGGTGCCTTTGAGGTCTTCGTACCTAATGGGCTCTTATTGTTTGAATTTTCATTTTTCATTTCATTAATCTCTTTTTAAAAGCACTAAATTTTTATTTATTAATTAAACAAAGTATAATTTACTCTAAGCTGACTTATCGGAATTACTTTCCATTAGCACAAACATACACCTTGACCAAAAGCTTGCAATGCATAACAAAAGTCTAGTGGAAAAGACAGGCAAATCATCATTATCTAAAGCCGTAGACGTTGGTATTAACGTCAAAGATCATTTTGACTGGGATAATCATTTAGAAGTCTTAGATAAAGTGCTAGAGGAAGTCGATGAACTTAAGGAGGCCATCCAAGAGAAAACAAAAGAAGATGTTTTTGATGAGATGGGCGACGTTCTTTTCACTCTCGCACAACTTGCAAGGCATTTAAACTTCTCTCCTGATAATACATTAGAGTTTGCAATTAAGAAGCATGAACTAAGACATGATAAAATGTTAGAACTTATTAAAAATGATAAGAAAGTATATACAACAATGAGTTTAGGAGAGCTTGATCCATATTGGATCAAGTCTAAAAAGATGACAGCACTGAATGTACAGTCATTACTAAAAAATTACTTTAAATTATAAGTTAGTTATCTCTATTTAGTACCTTACCCAAAAACTTTAGAACAGGCTCTAAACGACTTAAAGCTTCAGTTGATAAAGAAATCAATCAGGTTAGAACTTAGATGCAGAAGATAAAATAAACTAGAAGCTTCACTTTAGCACCTCTTTACATAGAAAAAACTCGTGAATAGTCAAACTCCTCCATTCATCAAAAGAAACTTGATTCTTCTTTTCGTTTAGATCATCAAGAGTAACTTTTGTAATCTTATCCTCAAATTGATAATTCAAATACTCGAGAAGAACTGGATGCCTTGCCCAATGCTCCTGCAAAAACAGGTCTTTAAGTGCTGTTTTATCGCCATCAACATCAATAAAGGTCAGAACAAGTTCCGGATAATCAGACCAATACTCCTTTGAAAGAATATATTTAGTTATTAATGCATCAGCATTACCCTTCACAATAAGACTTTGAACAAGCTCTGGATGACCAGCCCAATACTCCTTTGAAAGCACATACTCAGCTATTAGTGCATCAGCATTGCCTTTCTCAATAAGGCTTTGAACAAGCTCTGGATGACCAGCCCAATACTCTTTTGAAAGCACATATATTGCTATGTGAAAATCCATTTGAGCATCACCCTTATCAATAAGAGCCTGAACAAGTTCTGAATGACCAGCCCAATGCTCTTGAGAGAGTAACTCTTTAACTATCTCAAATTCCATTTGAGTATGATTTTTATCAATAAGAGCCTGGACAAGCTCTGGGTGCTTACTCCAGTATTTATCTGAATAAATGACCCTTGCCACCCATTCATCAACTGTACCTTTAGCAATAAGAGATTCTAGCCACTCTACTTTTAACTCTATTTTTGAATTATCAATTCTTGTTATTAGATAGACATAATAACTTCTCGTGTTTGCAATAAAAAATTCATATAAATCTGAAAAATTATCAATTTCATCTACCTTTGAAAAGTCAAACTGTAAATTACTTGGGAAATCACTTGCTATAAAGAAAAAATCTTTCACAAAATCTTTTGATTCTTGAAAATCCATATCTGAAACGCTTTTCCTATTAAACTTTCTAAATAGTTTTTCCTTTAACCCTTTATCACTTTCCGAAATTGAATTTGAAATCGTTAATTTAAAAAAATCAACGATTGAAATATTTAAGTCTTCTTGAATCAATTCCAAAGATTTTTTATTTTTCACAACAATATAACCGATACTATTGTAAGTAAAATCCGCACCTTCTTTTGCTTTAGGATTTAGCTTAAATCTAATGGTTAAGTTGGTACCTGCAGCCCCCTTCGTGCCAAGCTTAGTATAAAAGCCATCGCCATGAAGAGCCCCTTCACCACTCACACCTTTCCTTGAAATAAAAGCATTTGCAGCACCGTGAGAGGAGCGGGTGATATTCTCATAAGCCTCAAAAGACCTTGTCTCATGCGCCACTACAATCTCTCCACTCTCGTTCATATGGTTTTTAAAAATTTCAGCTGCGGTTCGCCAACTGCCTTCACCCAAAGGCTTAGTTCGAAGCGGCTCCTTATTCATCCACCATGAAAGAGAGTTTTCAGTATTAATTCTACTGCCATCCATCTCAATCAGGCGCTTTCTTAAACCCACATCTTCTAACAAATTCCACGCATACTCTGAATCCGGTGCGTTAAGTAAAGCTTTTTTCCCAAACTCCTCTAATTTGTACTTTACATATTCATTATTTTTTATTGTATTCCAATTTGCACCTTCAACAATTCTTTTTATAATTTCTAAATCACCTTCAGCCTCATCCACTTCATACTGCGCAAGTTTTGCCAGGTATCTTATCGCTGCAAAAACAGGAGGGTTTTGTCCATTTTTAAAACGTGTTGTAGTTTCATGATTATCAGAAAACAAAAATTTAATTCTTCCAGCTGCAACATCATTTAAAAAAACAGAATCTGGGTTTTCCCAGGCAAAAAGATCTCTAAAAACAATCTCGTTTTCATCAGCGTTGACGGCAACCATGCCTGTAGAATTTGTATCCGTGTGCTGGTTTAAAAAATCGGGGTTATCAAGAAGTGGCAGTTTATCACCAATCTCTGCTCTTAAGAGTCGAACCTCCCAAGCATCTTTTGAGCCAACAAAATGTGGATATTTTTCTTTTAAAATTTGTTGCAAAGCTGCGGCTTGCTCAGCCGTGCCGTCAACTACGATGTCTAAATCTTGGTTGCCGCGGTAAATATTTGTAAAATCGTAATCAAAACGCTCAGCCTGATATTTCTCATCTCCTGCTTCTCGCTCTAAATCCCATCTTACGTAATGAGCAAAAGCTGAGGCTGTGCCGCCAAAGAGATAGACTTTTACACCTAGCTTATTCGCTTCCTCTTTGATGAATTTAAACTCTGGGACACGTTCTAAACGCGCAGCTGTCTCTTGAGATATAACTTGCGGAGCTATCTGTCCAAAAGCAGAGATTGAAATCGAAAAAGAAACCAAAAAGTTAAAAATAAATGTAGAAATCAAAATATAAAACCTTCAAAAGCCTCATTAATTGTCGAATGACACTCTTTGATAAACATTGCATCTTTGGTGCCAGCTTGAAGCCGGTTTTTTAAAGTTTATAGCTCTTCTGGTGTCTAACTTCTTTACACTTTTTTAGTTGAATTTGGTATCTAATTCTGAATTTAGCCTGAGTTTAGTTGAAAATTATCCGTACGACCAACTTAACTAAAACCATAACTACTTGTTTTTTCTCTTAAGAATTGAAAGTACCGATTCTGCTTCGTTTAACTTAATAAGCTTTGCTGCTCCAAAGTAAATAATTACTGAAACTAAAATAACAATAAATAAGTAAACTACTTGCAGAATACTTTTATCTTCTGGAATAAAGCCAGAAAGTATATAAAGACCAAAACCCATTAAAAAATTCGGTATAAAAAAAGAAATCAAAGCCTTAGCAACAGATCCAAAAACAAAAGTATCTATAAAGTATTTTAAACCAAACCCCAGTACACTAAAACTCACCACTCCAGATAAAAGAGTAGCATAAACTATTCCTTCTAAACCGTAGTTATTTACCATATAAGTACCCACAAACCAGTGAAAAATCACAACAATTGCGGCATTTACCACAGGAAACCACGTATTTTTAAAGGAATAATATATCGGAAGAATAATTCTAGCTAATCCACTCACTAAAATTAAAAGAGCATAAACTTTAACTAACGGCGTAACTGCTATAACATCTAAATATGTAAACTCTCTTCTTTGAAAAAGCATTTGAACAATCGGGCTTGCTAAAAAGAAAACTCCTATAGCTGATGGAAGTCCTAAAAAAAGAAACAACCGAATAGCTTTAGAGACACTGTCATTAAATTCATCTTTAGATTTAATCCAAAGCTCAGAAAGATTTGGAAGAAGTGCTGTGCCAATACTTACTGCAATTAATGATTGAGGAAGCTCAATAATTCTATCAGCTATATAAAGGTAGGAGAGTGCTCCTTCTCCAGCTCTTGCACCTAAGCTTAAATTAATAAGCCCAATAAGTTGCAAGACTCCAATACCTATAACACTTGGCAAAGTCGCTAAAAGCACTCGCTTAAAAGGCTTAAACCAAAAGCTAAAATTAAATTTTGGAAACCCTACAAGTTTTACATACGTTAACAGAACAACGCCAGCTTGAAGAAAACCACCAAAAAGCACACCAATTGAGAGTTGCTGCCCTTGAAAGTTTAAGATGCTCTCAGGCAAGAAGAAACACAAAATAAAGCCTAAGTTAAAAAATGCAGGTGCAACTCCTGGAACCCAAAACTTCTTATGAGCATTTAAAACTGACATTGAAAAAGCAAACTGTGTTACTAAGAAAAGGTAGGCAAACATCCACCTACCAATTTGAATAGCTAAACCTAGTTTTTCAGAATCCGTTTGAAAATCACCATAAGAAAGCACCGCCCCCATGATACTGTCCATAAAGATAATACCTAAAATAGATAAACTTACTGAAACAGAAAATAAGAAGGAAAAAACTGTATTTCTTAAAACTTTTGCTTTTTCAGGGTCCAACTCCTTAAGCTCTAAATAACTTGGAATAAAACTTACCGATAAAGCTCCTTCGCCCAGGACTCTCCTGAAAAAATTTGGAAGCCTAAAGCCTGCCACAAAGCAATCTGTTACAAATTTAGGAAAAAAGCTAAAAATGAGAATATCTCGTAAATAGCCTAAAAGCCTACTCAGCATTGTTCCAGACCCCATACCAAACGCTGCTTTAAAGAGCTTAGATTGAGCCTGCGAATTCGATTTTACAGGGGTTTGAGGCTTTTTCTCACTCATTTGTCTTCCTTTTTGCTTTGAAGCATTAAAATGCTAGCTATTCTGGCATTTTATATCTTGCCACCTAAAACTCAGCATGCTACTAAAATCCCTTACTTAATGATGGCCTAAGGAGAAATACGTGGCAAACCATAAATCAGCAAAAAAACGTGCAAAGCAAACAAAAGTAAAAACTGCTGTTAACGCAAGAATCAAATCAAGCGTTAGAACTTTTGAGAAGAAGTTCTTATCAATGATTTCTGATGGAAAACTAGATGAAGCAAAAGATCTTTTTAAGACAGTTTCTAGTAAAGTTGATAGAGCTGCAAAAAGTGGTGTTATGCACAAAAACACTGCTGCTAGAAAAATATCTAGACTAGCTTTAAGATTAACTAAAGCTTCTTAAAAACTCTATTTAACAACTTAAGTGTTTCTTAACTAAAAAAGTTGAGATAAGGAACTGGGAGTCATTCGACTCCCTTTTTTTATAGCCTTTACTCCATAGATTTCTAACATCATTGCAGAAAAAACTGAGTCTACACTGAGCCTAGTAGACTTTAAAGATATGTCAGCCGCTTCTAAAGACTTAAAAACTTTTGAAAGCTTTAAAAGGCTCCAACCTTGAGCCTGCTTCTGGTAGTTACCCAGGAAAAACTTTGGAACCCCTGCTTTTACAGCAAGGTCCTGAGCACTTATTCTTGAGTTTTTATTCTTAAGTATAATTTCTAAAATTCTAAAGTGCCTAAAGAAAAGTTGCAAACAGCCTATAGGGCTTTGACCATTTAAAATAGAGTGCTCTGTTTGCTGGAGTGCTTCTGGAATCTTCCCATAACCAATAAGATCACATATTTGAAAAATATCTTGCACTCTCGTTTTTTGAACAACTTCACTTACTTCAGCTAAGTCAATTTTTCTATCTTTAAAAACTTCGCTTAACTTATCTAAGCTTTGAGCCACTTCATATAAAGAAGGTCCCACCATAAAAGCAAGCTGAGCTTTTGCTTGAGCTGTGATATTTACACCTTTTAGCTTGGCAATATAATCTACCCAGCTTGTAAGTTGACTGTCATAAGGAGTTTTCACTTCAACATCTGTTGCTATTTTTAAAAGGTCTTTTAACGCTTTTTTTCTTTTATCAGCTTTTGAAAAGCTTAAAAGAAGAGTAAGTCCTTTTGGCTCCATTTGATTAAAAAACTTATAAAGCGCCTCAAGATGGTTTTGATTTAACTTTTCAGCTTCTTTAATATGAATAAACTTTTCAGAGCTAAAAAGAGGAAGTGTATGAAGAGAGTCCAAACACTTTTCAAAGTCTATATTAGAACCAAAATAAACTTCTTGGTTAGACTCTTCACCACTTTCTGTTGATAAAATAAAATCTTTTATAAGACGTTCAGCCTCATTCTTTAAAAAAAGATCTTCACCAATCACCATATAAAGTGGCTGTTTAATACCTTTTTTAATTTCTAATTGTAAGCCCCTAATGTCCATGCTGATCTTTTATACCTTAATCCCCTTTAAGCTCTACTCTACTATCTTTTTTTTGATATATCTCTTAAAAGCTTTCTGTTAATCTTCCAACTGCTTCATGCATCATAAGTTGAGCAAGCTCTTCTGTTACTCTTTGTCTTTCAGAAATATTATAAAGCGGTGTTGATGCATTCACTTCAGGGAGTGTAATCACAGGAGCTGAGTAAAGCCTCTCATCATCCAACCACTGCTTCCAAAGAGTCTTACCACTTTTACTCTTTAGCCTTAATTCAACTCTTATCTTCATCAAATACTTTGTAGTTAGTGAGCCCCCAAGAGGAAGATAAACCAAACCTGAGGTTTTTGGACCACTCACTTTTCTTACATCTGTTGAGAACTGAGAGTTTGTGATTCTCATGATTCTTCCCTCTAGTGTAGCCTCAGACTTTGTTTTTGAAACAATCTGAGCAGCACCAGATCTTTTTAGCTCTCTAACAAGTTGGTTTGTAAAGGAGACCTCTTGCCCAGTTTCTAAAGTGTCATTTAAAAATACAGGAATAAAAACTTTCTTAATATTATGAGGCATAACACGGTTGCCATATCCAACTCTGTAAGCACAGCCACTTGATAAGAGAATCGAAACTAGAACAACTGAGAAAATAACAAGGTTTTGGCGTGTTTTCATTACCAAAACTCTACCAAAAACCACAAGGATCTTGCAAGAAGACTGTAAAATCCAATATAGTCGCCACTTATGAGCGATAGACCTATTACCCTCTTTTCTCCAGGACCAGTTCCAATGAGTGAGATCTCACTTAAAATCATGGGCACTCCACCTATTCACCACAGGTCTAAGAGCTTTGCTCAAAGCTTAAAAAACGCTCACTGCTCTCTTTCAGGCCTTTTAGGAACACCCCATTGCCTGGCTTTTACCTCTACTGGAAGTGGAGGACTTGAAAGCTCAATCGTTAATACTTTATCAAATACAGACAAGGCGCTTTGTATTGAGGGTGGAAAATTTGGTGAACGCTGGAAAGAGATTCTTAAAGCTTATGGTGTTAAGCATGATTTTATAAGCTTTAAGTGGGGTAAAACCCCACCGCTTGATCAAATAAAAGAACAGCTTTTAACTAACAAATATAAAGCTGTTTTTATACAAGCCTGTGAGACAAGCACTGGTACAAGATACTCAATTAAAGAAATCTCAAAACTTATTAAAGACTTTTCTCCTGAAAGCCTTTTAGTTGTTGACGGGATCACTGCTGTTGGAGCCTATCCTATTTCAGTTGCTGATGATCAAATCGATGTTCTCATAACTGGCTCACAAAAAGCTTTAAGCTTAGCTACAGGCATGTCCTTTGTTGGGCTCTCAGATAAAGCACTTAAAGCATGTGAAAGATCAAACCTTCCAAAGTACTACTTTAACTATCTTGAAGAACTGAAATGTTTAAAAAATGGAACCACAAGATTTAGCAGTCCAACTCAACTCTGGCTCTGCCTTGAAGAGGAACTTAAATCTTTTAATAATTTAGAGGAAAAACACAATCATACCCTAAGACTTCAAAAAATGATGATTGATTGGTGCAGACAAGAAGGTTTAGAGCTTTTTTCATCAAACCCCTCACCTTCTTTAACAGCAGTTTACTGCCCTAAAGATATAAGCTTAAGTGATTTAAGAACTGAAATTTTAAATCAAGGGTATTTTATAGCCGGTGGACAAGGCGAGTATACAAACTCTCTTTTTAGAGTTGGTCATATGGGACATATCAGCCTTTCACTTATGGAAGACTTTTTAAAAGTTTTTTCAAAAGTTTTAAAAAAGTTAAGAGACAGACGAGATTAAAATGAAGGCTAAGAAGAAAATTTTAGTCTCAAAAACTTTTTCAAAAGCAGGCTATCAAGCAATTAAAGAAAGCCTTGTTGAAGACTTTGATGTTATCAGATCAAACGCTTGGCAAAGTGATAAAGAAAATAACGAAGCAAGCGCTTTAGTTATAAGAAGTAAAGATAAGATCAATAGTAGTTTCTTAGAAAAATTTAAAAACTTAGAGCTTGTTGTATCAGCTACTTCAGGCTTTGATCATATTGAGTATAAAAACATAAGCTTACCTACCTACTACTGCCCAGAAGCAAACACCCAAAGTGCTACTGAACTTAGCCTTTTTCATATTCTAAATTTTTTAAAAAAAGGGCATCAAGTCTTAAACCCTAAAAGCTGGAGAGAAGATGAGATGCTTTCTTCAGAGTTAACAAGCAAAACTGTTTCTATCATTGGTTTTGGCAGAATAGGGTCTAAGCTTGCAAAAACTTTAGATGCCCTAGGCTGTGAAGAGATCAAAATTTATGACCCTTATCTCAGCAAAGAAGACATCTCTGCTGTAAATAAAAACTTTAAATATGTTAACTTAGAAGATGCCCTCTCATCAGATGTAATCAGCCTACATTGCCCGCTTACAAGAAAAACTCAAAAAATTATAAACAAAGAGAGTTTAAAATACCTAAAACCAAGCTCCTTGCTTATTAACTGTGCTCGCGGTGAGCTCATTGATACAAGAGCGCTTTTAGAGAGTTTAGATAAAAGAGAGATTTTAGGAGCATGCTTAGATGTTTTTGAAGAAGAGCCTCTTTCCTTAACTTCATTGCTTAGGGATCACCCACTTATAAGCTGGTCTCCACATATTGGAGCCTACACTGAGCAAGCACAGATAAAATCTGCCTTAGAGGCGGCCCAGCAAATTAAAAGTTGGTTTAAAGGTGATCAAGATATGTTACATTCACTACCGCCTAGGGCAGCTTGGGCAGCAGACCTTTAATTAAGGTTTTTAATTTGTTTTTATATTTTTTAAAAAAAAGAGGGAGATAATTTAAGATGTCAGGAATCATAGTTGTAGGAGCTCAGTGGGGAGATGAAGGTAAAGGAAAAGTTGTAGATGTTTTCTCTGCTGAATCAGATTACGTCGTAAGATATCAAGGTGGTGCAAATGCAGGTCACACCTTAGTAGTTGATGGAAAAAAAACCGTCTTACATCTTGTCCCTTCTGGTATACTACATGACACAACAAAGTGTATTATTTCTGCAGGTGTTGTTTTAGATGTAGAACAAATCACTAAAGAGATTAACGCTTTAAAAGAATCAGGCATTTTAAAATCAACAGATCAGCTTCTTATATCTGATGGAGCTACTATACTTCTTCCGCATCACAGGAAATTAGACCAAGCCAGAGAAGCTGCTTTAAAGAATGAAAAAATTGGTACAACTGGAAAAGGTATTGGCCCAGCTTATGAAGATAGAGCTGCTAGAAGAGCCCTTCTTTTCGGTGACCTTTTTGCTCCGGAAGAAAAAACAAGAAAAAGAGTGGAGCACTCTTTAAAAGAAACTAACTTTTTACTTAAGAACTATTATAAGCAAGACGCTGTTGAGCTTGATGATGTGATGAGTGTTATTGCAACTGCTAGAGAATCTTTAAAAGCATTTAGGTGCCAAGATGCCTCTCTTCTCATTCACAAGGCTCTAAATGCAAAAAGAAGCGTTCTTTTTGAAGGAGCTCAAGGAACTTTACTTGATATTGCTCACGGGACTTACCCTTTTGTGACAAGTTCTTCAACGATTGCTGGTTCTGCATGTGTTGGAGCTGGAGTGGGGCCAACAGCCATTGATAAAGTAATTGGTATTACAAAAGCTTACACAACAAGAGTAGGCTCAGGGCCTTTTCCAACAGAGCTTTTTGATGCTGTTGGTGAAGACATTCAAAAAAAAGGTGGTGAGTTTGGAGCCACGACAGGGCGCCCTAGAAGATGTGGCTGGTTAGACTTAGTAGCTTTAAAGTATGCAATTAGAACCAACGGCATTACTTCTTTAGCTATGATGAAGATGGATGTTTTAAGTGGTTTAGATGAGATTAAGATCTGTGTCTCTTATAAAGATAAAGACGGTCACTTAGTTGATGAATACCCTATGAATTCGACAGAAATTGAGGAGATGACTCCTATTTATGAGACTGTTCCTTGCTGGCAAGAAGACATTACAAAGTGTAAATCTGTAGAAGAGCTTCCTAAGACTGCACAAGATTACCTCAAAAAGATTGAGGGTGCTGTAAAAAGACCAATTGATGTTGTTAGTGTAGGCCCAGGAAGAAAAGAGACCATCTGGGTAAGACCACTTTTTAACGACTAGAACTAATATTTTAGAGATTAGGAGTTGACGTAATCAATATGAAAAACTAGATTCCTATTCTTCGGATGATCCGTTAGCTCAGTTGGTAGAGCATCTCCCTTTTAAGGAGAGGGTCCATGGTTCGAGCCCATGACGGGTCACCACTTTTTACTAAGTTTTTTGTGTGTGATTTTCACCGAAAAAATAAAAAACTTTGTCCTGTTCCCTTCGTCTAGAGGCCTAGGACACGTCCCTTTCACGGATGAGACACGGGTTCGACTCCCGTAGGGAACGCCATTTATATAC
>CALLAU010000005.1 GCA_938002015.1 uncultured Bdellovibrionales bacterium | reverse complement strand
AGGGACTCTACAGTTTCAACAAGTTCCTCTAAAAAAAGATTATCTTTCGCTAAATTCACCCCAAACCAACTCGCACTACCAATTCTAGCAAAAGTGCTCCTCAACTCAGGTTGGAAAATAACAATTAAGCTAAACGCCAATAAAGCAACGATTCTAGTAAGAATCCACTCAACAACTCTAAGATCTAGCAACTCTGTTGTCAGAGTAAGAGAAAGCAAAGTGATTCCAATTCCGAGAAATATATTTGCCCCCCGTGAGGCTTTAAATGCTCGATACAGAAAATAAAGTAAAATCCACAGAATTAGAATCTCTATTACGGCTCGGTAATTGCTCAGAATGAAGTTATTAGTGAATGTTGATACGGAGTCCATAGCGCATTCGTTCAAACAAAAGAGATCTCTATGCAGGAGCACCTACTATTTCAGGATCAAAAGTATTTTCATCATCATCAGTTTTTGACTCCTTCCTTTTATTTTCTTTCGTTTTTGATGTTTTCGGCAGCTGTGGAGGTTCTGGAGATTTAGGTGGATTTTTCATTTCACCAATATCCATAAGCTCTCTGACATGGTCTCCACTTAGTGTTTCATACTCAATCAAAGATTTGGCAATCAAGTCTAACTTATCACGATGCTCAGTCAGCATTTCAGTGGCGCTCTTATAAGCATTATCAATAAAACGTTTAATTTCTTGATCTACTTTTTTTGCCGTTTCCTCAGAATAATTTTTAGACTTTGCCATATCGCGAGCTAAAAAGACCTCTCCTTCACTTTCTCCATACTCCACCATTCCTAACTCTTCACTCATTCCCCATGAGCACACCATTTGACGAGCCATTTGAGTTGCTTGTCGAATATCTCCAGCCGCGCCATTAGTATAATTTCCAAATATGAGTTCCTCTGCGACACGTCCCCCCATTGCTACAACCAAACTATCTTTAAGTTCATTAAGACGATAAGAAAATTTATCTTCTTCAGGAAGAAACATCGCCATCCCTAAAGCTGGGCCTCTAGGAATGATTGTTACCTTATGAAGCGGGTCTGTATGCTGACAGAGAATATTAAGGATGGCATGACCAGCCTCATGGTAAGCAGTATTTTCTTTCTCTTTTTCACTTAAAGCTAAAGAGCGCCTCTCTCTTCCCCAGCGAACTTTATCTCTCGCTTCTTCTAATTCTGCTAGAGTGACAGCTTTTAGACCCTTACGAGCAGCTAACAAAGCGGCTTCATTAATAAGGTTAGCAAGCTCTGCACCTGAAAAACCAGGTGTCCCACGCGCAACAACACCAAGATTAACACCCTCGGAAAGCTTGATCTTCTTAATATGCACACCAAGAATTTCCTCTCTTCCATTTACGTCAGGTAAAGAAACTGTAACTTGGCGATCAAATCTTCCTGGACGCAATAGCGCAGGATCTAACACGTCAGGTCTATTAGTGGCAGCAATGATAATAACCCCCTCCTGAGCCTCAAACCCATCCATTTCAACAAGAAGAGCATTGAGAGTTTGCTCTCTTTCATCGTGACCGCCTCCTAACCCATGTCCTCGGTGTCGTCCCACTGCATCTATTTCATCAATAAAAATCAAACATGGCGCATTTTTCCGACCTTGTTCAAACATATCCCTCACACGACTCGCGCCTACCCCCACAAACATTTCAACAAAATCTGAGCCACTGATAGAGAAAAAAGGAACATCTGCTTCCCCGGCTATCGCCCTAGCAAGAAGAGTTTTCCCCGTCCCTGGAGAACCAACCATAAGGACCCCTTTTGGAATAGAGCCTCCTAACATTTGAAATTTTTTAGGATCTTTTAGGTAATCTACGATTTCATAAAGCTCCTCCTTTGCCTCTTGAATTCCAGCCACATCCTTAAACGTGATCTTATTCTTATCCATAGATAAAAGCTTTGCCTTACTTTTCCCAAACCCCATTGGACCTTTCCCTGCCATTTTCATTTGATGCCTGAAAAAGAAAAAGAGTAAGGCGATCAAAATGAGAATAGGAAGAAAGCTAATAATAATAGAATTCAAAGTTCCGTCTTTAGGGTGATTAGGAATATCATAATTATTAAAGAGTTTATTAATTTCCTCCGCTTGAGCTACGGCATTAAGAGACACCTTAAACTTTCTAGCGCCTTTATAAAGTTCATCCTTTTTTTCTGCAGAAAGCACCTCTTGAACACGATAATAACCAACGAGCACTCCTTCATCTGCCAAAGTTGCTCCAGAAAGAGGCTTCTCTTCCTGATCAACAATAATAGCATTTATTTTAAGAAGCTCTTTAAATTCCTTTAATGAAATTTCAGGAGTGGTTGAGCTATTCAATGTTTCAAAGCGCGCCCCTTTAATCTCCGCATTCAGAGGATTAATTAAATCGGACTGCAAAGTTGGATTAAATTTCACTTTAAACTTTTTCTCCCCATTCCATCTGACAAGGGAATCACTAACATGATAACCCGAAAGAGTTGGCGTAAATGGAGTATCAGCAATAATCTCAAGAGGGAATGCATCTTTCTCGCTAAGAACGACCTTATTTTCAGACATTAGAACCTTAAGCTTACTAAAAGTAATCTTATCAGTATCATTCTCCATAGGATTAAATAAAATTATAGAGAAAATGCCCAAGCCAATAAAGATGAGTATTAACGATTTCCAGTTAATATTATTCTCTTCGTTAGGTTTTTTCGGAGAGGGGGAATCTTTTTTATCTTTGGACATAAATGTAATGTTGCTTGGTTTTTTTTAGTGCTGTTTTCAACCAGACAGGGATAATGTAAATGGTAAAGTAGACTCTTTTTGCGAAAAGTGAACTTTTTTTTATTTTTTTAAATTTTAGAGCTTTCAGTTGAAGCTATTTTTTCAGAAATTACAAATCCCCTCAAAAGAAAGAATTTATAAATCTCCACTTTAAGACCTCAAATAAACCTTAAATTTTATATATTATTAA
>CALLAU010000004.1 GCA_938002015.1 uncultured Bdellovibrionales bacterium | reverse complement strand
TATGGATAATGCTGCAACAAAAGATGATATAGATCAACTTGATAAGAAGCTTGGTAAACAGATTGATGGTGTAAAGGGCGAGCTTAAAGAAGATATCAGTTGTCTTGATAAGAAGATTGACGATGTGAAGGGCGAGCTTCAAGAAGATATCAGTTGTCTTGATAAGAAGATTGACGATGTGAAGACTGAGCTTAAAGAAGATATTAATCGCCTTGATAAAAAAATTGATGATGTGAAGGCTGAACTTAAAGATGATATTAGTAATCTTGATAGAAAAATTGATGATGTGAAGGCTGAGCTTAAGGAAGATATTAGTTATCTTGATAAAAAAATTGATGATGTGAAGGCTGAACTTAAAGAAGATATTAATCGTCTTGATAAGAAGATTGATGATGTAAGGATAGAGCTTAAGGATGATATCAGTCGTTTGGATAAAAAAATTGATAGACTTGAGGTAGAGCTACGAACTACTGCTGCAGAACTTAGGGCAGAGATGAGGCTTTTAGAATATAGGTTAACTAAAAAGCTTGGCATTATCATAGTAACTTCAATTGGTGTTTCTACAGGAATACTAGGTTTTATTTTAAGTTCTATACAAACGGTAAGTTGAGTTCTTTAATATAAAATTAATGAAGATTTGTTGGTTTAAAGTTTTTTGCTGAGTAAAAGCATTGGCCTTTATTGTTAAGGTCATTTTTAACCACATCACAAAAAGAGGCTTTCTTTTTTGCGGTAAAACACGCTGTTGTTAGAAAAACCAGAGAGCTTAAAATCAAAGCATTTTTTATAGTTCTTAGCATAGGTAAAAGCTAGCAGCTTATCAAAATGAAGTCGAATCTTATTTGTTAGGTTTTTAGTGAGTTTTTAACTCTTTTGTGTGACGAAAGCTTAAAGATCAGTTAAACCGCTTTCTATGAGTGATGAAAAATTATACGGCGAAATAGCCATTGAAAATAATGAGTTAGAGTCTTTTGATAACAGAAACCCGCATAGAGATTATGAGGTAGAGTTTTCTTGTCCTGAATTTACATGTATTTGCCCTAGAAGTGGTTTCCCTGATTTTGCTACAATTTTTATCAAATATATTCCAAAAGATAAGTGTGTGGAGCTTAAGTCTTTAAAGCTTTATATCAACGGCTTTAGAGATAAAAAAATCTTTCATGAAGATGTCACAAACCTTATTTTAGATGACTTAGTTAAGCTACTTGATCCAAAATATATAGAAGTTGTTTCAGACTTTAATGTTCGTGGAAATGTTCACACTCTTGTGACAGCAAAACACAAGCATAAAGAGTTTAAAGAAAGTAACTAAGTTTTTAAAAGTAATATTTTTATTCCGCTTGTAGCTCAACTGGATAGAGCACCAGACTTCGAATCTGGGTGTTGGGAGTTCAAGTCTCTCCAGGCGGGCCATTTAAGGGGGAGTTTGAGATGTCTTTTGACGAAATCAAAAAAGTGGAAATGGAGATTTATGAGTTAACGCAAAAGCTCAATGGTCTTCGCAGTGAGGCTCAGGGTGAAGAGGTTTCAAATTATGAATTTGAGAGTCTTGAAGGACAAGTTGACCTTAAAAGCCTATTTGCAGGTAAAGATAAGCTTATGGTGATTCATAATATGGGTCAGGCTTGTAGGTATTGTACTTTATGGGCTGATGGGATCAATCCTTTTATTAAGCACTTAGAAACAGCAATGTCAGTTGTTCTTGTTTCAAAAGACAGCCCTCAAGTTCAAAGGCAATTTGCTAACTCTAGAAATTGGAGAATGAGGATGGTTTCTCATGGTGGTGGCGCTTATATGACAGAGCAATCTGTAGATGCTGAGACTAAAGCTAACGCTCCAGGTGTTTCAGTTTATGAATTAAAAGAGGGCAAAGTTTTTTTAAAGAATAGAACCGGTTTTGGTCCGTATGATCAATTTTGTTCTGCGTGGAATTTCTTAAGCTTAGCTGGGGAGAATGCTGGAACTTGGACGCCTCAGTATGATTATTGGAAAAGACCTGAAACTATGGAAGACGGCGGAGAGAATTTAAACTAAAAATTTAGTTAGTTTTTTTTTGTAGGTTGAGGGCTTTATGATTTATAGTGAACGACTCGTAATTGAAAACATTGAAAAACATAGAGGTTTTTATGAGGCGGACAACCCACCTCCTTTTTTAAAGCGTGCTGAAGGGAGTTTGGTCCTTGAGGCAAGTGTGTCATCTAAGAAGGTTGTTTTTGGAGAAGGTGACTTTGGTAAATACATAAAAAATATTAAAGCTGGTGGAGACTATTATTTTTTACTAAGTGAGCATAAAGAAATTGAGCCGGAAGAGCTTCTTATAAATTTATTTAAGAGTCAGAGTTTTTTTGATTATAGTGATGAGCTTGTTTGTGCTATTCGTGACGGAAGAACTGAAAATGAGCTTCTTGAATTAAAGAATACCGCTTTAGAAAATGCTAAAGAGTTTGAGAATGAAGTGCATAACAACTTTAAATTATACTTTGGTTCTTTAACTTGTTCGATAACTAGAATTATAAACTCAAACTATACACTAACTCTGGAATTTGATGAAGAAAATGGCTGTAGCTGGCCTCTGCTTTTAAATTCTAAAACAGATGTTATAGAAATTATCGGCTTTAATTGTTGGGGTAATGGAATACAGAATATAATTTTTAAAACAATTGAAGGTAGAATCTTTGAGTTGTATTTTGCGACAAGTTAGCCGAATTGATCATATTAAAGGTAGTAGGCAGCCTTAGTCTGGTTTATTTTTTAACTTTGTTATGATATTTAAAGTGAGTCTTGAGCTCGACCAAAAGCTGGGAGGCGTGAGTTTACTAAGACCTGACCCTTATTTTTGAAACACTTTGAGCAGTGGGTAAAGAAGTTCAGAGCTTTTGTCCATAGAAACTTTAGCAACTAAGTGGTTATAATATAGCTTATGAGATTCAATAAATTATTAATGATATTGGCTAGTTCGACTGTTTTAATGCTTACAGCTTGTGGGGGCTCTACGGCTTCTTCAAGTTCTTCTCCATTTATAAGTAAGTGGACATTTCCAACAGATAATTACAGCTTTGAGCTTCCACTTGTAGGTGGAGGCTATGAGTATGATTTTGAAGTAGACTGGGGCGATGGAAGCGAAATTAGTGAAGTAACATCTTTTGATGACACAGATAAAACACATGTTTATGTAACTGCAGGAACATATGAAATTACAATAACAGGTCTCATACAGTCTTTTAGAAATGATGGCGTCTATGCTGATAATCTTATTGAAGTTATAAATTTTGGAGATAATTCTGGTTGGCTAGGGCTCGAATCGGCTTTTGAAGGAAATACGAACCTAACAGTTTTTAATGGTGGAAATGTAGGAGAAGTTTTTGATATGGCTTCTATGTTTGAAGGAGCGACTAATGTTGAACCTGAGATTTCTAATTGGGACACATCGAGTGTTAGGTTCATGAATTCAATGTTTAGAAATACAGATTTTGCTAACCCAGATACAAGCTCCTGGGACACGTCAAGCGTAACGGATATGACGACGATGTTTGAAGAAGCGTTAACTGCTAATCCGGATGTAAGCTCTTGGGATACCTCAAGTGTACTTTCAATGTCGGTAATGTTTAGGAACGCAGCACAAGCGAATCCAGATGTAAGTTCATGGGATACATCAAATCTTATTAATGCAAGCTACATGTTTTCAGGAACTACAGTAGCAAATCCAGATGTAAGCTCTTGGGACATATCTGGACTAAGCTCAACAGCTGGAATGTTCTCAGGTGCTGTAGCAGCAAATCCGGACGTTACTAACTGGGACACATCAAGCATTAGTGATATGAGTTCTATGTTTGATTCAGCAGTGAGTTTTGATCGAGATATAAGTGGCTGGAGTGTTGGGTCAGTTACATCTTGTGGAAACTTCTCTGCAAATACATCTGTATCATGGACAAGCGGCGAAAAGCCTGTCTTTACTAATTGTACCCCGTGATTTCCAGTATTTTTTAAACGTGCAATGAATGCAGGTGGAGACTATTATTTTAGTTTAAAAGAGCATAAAGACATTGAACTAGAAGATCTCCTTAAAAATCTTTTTATGAGTCAAAGTTTTACGATTTTAGTGACAATCTTGTTTGTTCGATCTTTGATAAAAAACCTGAAGATGAAATTCTTAAATTAAAGAGTGAAGCTTTAAGAAAAGCTATTGATTATGAAGCTGAGATGCGTAGTAACTTTAAACTCTATTTTGGCTCATTAAAATGCTCAATCACTAAAATTATAAACCCAAACCACACAAGGTTTAGTTTCTTATTTAAAAAATCTTAAGTCTGGTTTTATCTTAAAAGATGTATTTAAGTTTTAAAATTAGTGACAAGATATTTATTAGGTTAAAAAAATTAGGAGAGTTTATGAAAGCATTATTATTTTTTGTTATAGGCGGTGCATTTGTTCTTACATTTGCGCCAGGTTCAGCTCATGCAAAGTGGGGAAGAAAAGCTAAAGCTGCAAAAGAAAAACGTCAGGAAATTAGGTCTAATAGACAAGAAGGACGTAAAGCTGTTCAAGGTGCTAGAAAAGAGGGGAGAGAAGCTGCTCGTTCTGCTAGAAAAGATGGAAGAGAAACTGCTAGAGATGTAAGGCAAGAGACTAGAAAAGGAAATCAAGAGAGCTGGGAAAGTGCTAAAAAAGAAGCTAAAAGCTTAAGAGCAGAGGGTAAGAAGAAAGAGGCTAGAGAGCTATTAAAAAATCAAAAAGAATCTGCAAGAAAGGCTAGAAAAGAGGCTAGAGTCAAAGCAAGAGCTGAAAAAGAAGTTGCAAGAACAAAGGCTAAAGCTGAGAAAGCAGCAGCTAGAGCAAAAGCTAAGTCAGCTAGACAGTCTGTAAGAGAGGCGAATAAAAAGGTTAGGGACTAAGCTTTTTAGTTTTTTAATTCTTAAAAATTTAGTTAAGTAGTTAAGGCAGTTTAAGAGCGCAGTACGCGCTCTTTTTTGTTTTTAACGCCGATTAATTAGGCATGAAGCTTATGAGCGTCTAGTCAATGGTACAGTGATTGGTAAAACTCGTGCAGTCTTATTGTTTTTCTAAGGGGAAAGACAGATGCAAAAACGAGTTATTTTGATCTTTATGGCAGCACTTACTTTAATTCCATTTATAGCAGCTGCTGAGACAGTTTCAAATCCAGTAAATGACTTTTTTGGGGTTTTAAATCACGCTGTAGCAACAGTTTTGTTTTTTGATGTTCTTCCCTTTATTGATGGAGTGAAACTTCCCTTTACTGTTTTTTGGCTTGTTGCTGGAGCTATCTTCTTTACATTTAGAATGAGCTTTATAAATTTAAGAGCTTTTAGGCATGCTATTAATATTGTTCAGGGCAAGTATGAGAGTAAAGAAGCAAAGCAAGACGATATTGGTGAGGTTAGCCATTTTCAAGCTCTTACTGCAGCACTTTCAGCAACGGTTGGGCTTGGTAATATTGCTGGTGTTGCCGTTGCTGTAAGTCTTGGAGGCCCTGGTGCAACTTTTTGGATGATTGTTGCAGGTTTTTTAGGGATGTCTTCTAAGTTTACAGAATGTACACTTGCTCAAATTTATAAAAAACAAAGAGTTGATGGAAAAGTTATGGGCGGACCTATGCAGTATCTCTCTGTTGGTTTAGCTGAAATGGGACATGCAAAATTAGGTAAGTTTTTAGCAGGTCTTTTTGCAGTTTTATGTATCGGTGGTTCTTTTGGTGGAGGAGGCTCTTTTCAAGTAAACCAAGCTTTATCAGCAATTAAATTATCTGTTCCAGTATTTGGAGAACAGCCATGGTTATTTGGACTTATTTTTACAGTCTTAGTGGGCATAGTTATTATTGGAGGAATTAAAAGAATTGCAGCAACTGCTGAAAAAATTGTTCCAGCTATGTGTGGTCTTTACTTACTCGCTTGCATATACATTTTAGCAGTACATGCCGGTCAAATTCCAGCAGCCTTTGGTGCTATCTTTTCTGGAGCGTTTACTCCTGAAGCTGGTTATGGTGGTTTAATTGGCGTTCTCGTTGTAGGTTTTCAAAGGTCAGCTTTTTCAAACGAAGCAGGTGTTGGTTCTGCAGCGATTGCTCACTCTGCAGCAAAGAGTGATCACCCAGTAAGAGAAGGTGTTGTTGCTCTTTTAGAGCCTTTTATCGACACCATTGTTGTTTGTACTATGACAGCTTTAGTTATTGTTATTACAGGTGCTTATAGTGACCCTCAGTATGAATCTTTAAGAGCTGCAAAAGAAGGTGCTGCTTTAACATCCGCTGCTTTTGGAAGTGTTATCTCGTGGTTCCCACTGATTCTATCTATTGCAGTATTTTTGTTTGCATTTTCTACGATTATTTCTTGGAGCTATTATGGTGAAAGGTGCTGGACATATCTTTTTGGTGAGAAAACATCTATGATATATAAAGGTATTTTACTAATAGTTATTTTCTGTGGAGCTATCACATCAGCTACAAATATTTTTGAGTTTGGAGATCTTATGATTTTAGGAATGGCATTTCCTAACATTTTAGGAATTTACTTTTTAACAGGTAAAGTTAAAGACTCTCTTAATGATTATGAGTCAAAGTACCTATCTTAAAGTGAAACAAAGCCTTTATAAATAGAGGCTTTTTCATCTCAGTGTATAAAGAACTTAGACAATTATAAGTGCTCATTTTTATCAAATTGAGATCTTCTCATATTGGTAGCGACTTTACTTAGGCTTTAGTCTGGGTGTTTCGATATATTATCTATGAGAAAGCTATTAATCTTCTTTTTAACATTTGCATCAGTAGTGACGCTTTCTTATGAAGTTGAGGCTAGAAGGTGGGCTGAAGGGACTGCGATTATCCCTAGTGGAGACTCCTTAGGTTATCTTTTTACAATGGCAAATGATAATAACAAAGATAGAAATGTAATTATTATTCCTGATGGCAAACAAGACTTAGAAGCAGCTTATGAAACCATAAAGCACTGGGAGCAAGATCTTGAAAATGAAAACTGGAATGTTTTTGTTCTTACTGCTGTAAAGGGAAAGCAGTATCACAGGGGTGCTGAAGTTATAGTTCCAATGTTTTTAAAAATTATTACTGAGGGTCATGAGCTTGGTGGTTTTGATGGTGAGGCGCAGTTTTCTTTACTTGGCTTAGGCACAGGTGGCAAAGGGGCTTTTAGAATTTTTTCTATGATCCCTAATAGCTTTCACTCATTTACCTCTATTCCAGGAACTCCTAGTTCAAGTGATTTAAATAGATTAAGGTTTATACCTGAGACAGCAAGAATGACGATGTATGCTTCAGCTGCGGATCTTCCTACTAGAGAAAGCACAAGTAAGTTAAGTGCAAGACTTGAAAGAAAAGGTGTTACTTCTGAAGCAAAAGTTATAAGGGGTACTAAGCTTAAGCAAAGTGTTTATAAGGCTGTAAGATTTATAAATCTTAAAGAAGATCTTTTCTACGATCTTGTTCAATAAAAAATCTTAATAACTAGAAACTAAACTGGTGTATGAAAAGCAACCTTAGAAGCTTCTTCTTGAGTTTTCATAAAGTTTAAAACCCTATCTGGAAATTCAATTTCTTTAACAATAGTAAGGCACCTAAGGTTTGCATAAAGGTTAATATGATGAAGTGATAATGGTGATTCTTGTACTTCATCAATAAATTTATTTAAGTCTAGAAGGTGGCTATGAGCTAAGTCTAATAAGTTTTGAGTATTTTCTATGTGATCTTTGAATGGGCCAATGTAGTCCTCTTTTTTCTTAGTAAAATAGTCTATGGCAGATTGAGTTTTAAACTCCTTAAGATCTGCCTTAACCCACCTTGGCATAGCTAATTTATAAAGATACTGTCTTGAGTCAGTGAGCCATGTACTTAATTTTTCATTTAAGTTTGCTTCATGTAAAACTGATTTTTGCGCAGTAGAATTAATTTTAGAAATGATATCAAGACTTTCAGGCAGAGCTTGATTTTCATCATCTACAAGAATAGGAACCATTTTTTGATTGATCAGCCCTATTGGAGTTTCTTCATCATCATTAAGTAGAGTAATGACTTCAACATTCGTATTTGTGTATCCAAAAATCATCCTAGCTTTAGTACAATAGGGACAGTGATCATAGATGTAGAGTTTCATTCTTTAATCCTTTTGTTTGCTTTCATATATTTAGCCAAGTAGTACTTTAGGAAGAGTGGTTACAAGACTAGGAAAAAACCATAGTAAAACGAGTGTTAATATTTGTATACCTATAAATGGGACAACACCCTTATATATAGTGGTGGTTGAGATTTCTTTTGGGGCAACACCTCGCAAGTAAAACAAAGAGAATCCAAAAGGTGGAGTGAGAAAAGAAGTTTGAAGATTCATTGCTATCATTACTCCTAGCCATACCGGGTCAAGCCCCATTTCAATTAAAGCAGGTCCTACGAGTGGGACGACAACGAATGTGATTTCAAAGAAATCAAGAAAAAAGCCTAATACAAAAATAAGTAGCATAACTAAAGAAAATGCAATTGCAGGATTATCTCCAAGTGAAGAAAGCAGGGAGGCGACAAGGTCATCACCTCCGTACCCTCTAAAAACTACAGACAAGATATTTGCTCCTATTAGAATTAAAAAAACCATAGAAGTTGTTTGTATTGATTCAGAGAGAGCTTTAGAGAGTTTGTCAGAATCAAGTTGCTTTTTTATAAACGAAATAGCAAGTGCTCCAACACAACCAACACTAGCTGCTTCAGTAGGTGTAGCAAAACCAAATAAAATAGAACCTAAAACAAGTATGACAAGAAGAAGAGGAGGGGCAATGCGTTTAAAGAGCTCTTTAAATGAAATAGTGTTTTTTAAAGAAAGATTCCCTTTGGTTTTGAGATTTTTTTGTTTACTAAATATAAAATAACTAGTGACATAGAGCATATAAAAACCAACAAGTATAAAACCTGGCAGAAGTGCTCCGATAAAAAGATCACCAACGCTTACAGCTGTTGTATTGTAAACTCCTTGATTAATTTGAGCCTGCTGATTAGCAGAACTAATAACATCTCCAAGGACTATAAGAACTATACTTGGTGGAATGATTTGCCCTAATGTTCCTGAAGCAGCAACGATTCCGCATGAAAGGCTTTGTGGCACATTTTTTTTTAACAAACTAGGTAGCGAAATAAGTCCCATGGTGACAACAGTTGCGCCAACAATGCCTGTAGAAGCTGCTAGAAGAGCACCGACAGCAAAAACTGAAAGGCTTAATGAGGTCTTTGATCCTCCAGCAAGTTCACCCATTGCTTCAAGTAAATCTTTAGCAATGTTAGATTTTTCAAGAACTAGTCCCATAAAAATAAACAAAGGAATAGCTACTAAAGACTCGTTGTTCATTATTCCATAGATTCTTTCAGGTAAGCTAAACAAGAAAGCTGATTCAAAGTGGCCTGTTAAAATACCAATGAACGAAGTGATTAAAGCGCCGCCTCCGAGTGCAAAAGCAACAGGGTAGCCTGAGGCCAGTGAGAAGATAACAATTAATAAAAGTAAGAGGCAGAAAAAAGACATAGAGTTTATTTTAGTCCTTCACTTTTGTTTTTAAGAGGATGATAGAAATGACTTAGAAAAGTTTGTGTTATTAAAATAAATGCAAATAAAGGTATAAAAGTTTTCATTAT
>CALLAU010000003.1 GCA_938002015.1 uncultured Bdellovibrionales bacterium | reverse complement strand
ACTCGTTGTAGATGGTAACTTTAGAAGTCTTTTTTATATAGATGATAAAGGTGAGCTTTTTAAACTTATGAGACTTGAAAAAGTGATAACATCTGGAATATCAACTTTTGAGAGATATGATATTAAAAAAGTTGAAACCAAGAAACTAAAAGATTACGCAGAAGGCTTCTCTTATAAAGCATATTTAGATTTAAGTGGTAAGTTAGAAATTGTTAAAACAGATAATACAGGAGATAGTCCAACTTTAAATCCATATGCTTTAAATGAAAAATTTAAAGCATTAGCTTTTACAAATAATGTGTTGTTAGATTCTAATTTAAATTTGGTTGATGAGAAAATAAAAAAAGGTTTTAAAAAAGAATGTAGGGTTACTAAGATTATACAAGAGCCTTGGTTAAATAGACTCCTAGGAATTAATAATAAACAAGAATTAGTATCTTTTAATGAAGAAGATAATTCTTGTGAAATTCTTTATAAAGAAGTTAAAGAGGTTAGTGTTCATTACTCAGATTTAGCGAAATCAAGAGTTGGTGTTTTAAAATCTATTTTAAAAATAGATTTTTTAAATGCAGATACAATAAATTTATCAGGCTATTAATTTTTAAACTATTAAGTATTACTCATCTGGAACGCTTTCATTAAAGTCTGTAAGGTTTGAAAAATCTGAATCACTTATAAGACTTTCAATTGAATTTTGTGCGTAAGTATTAAACTCAGACAAACTACTGACCCCAGATGGAGGGGAAGTATTAAAGATTGTTGTATAGTTTAAATCTGGTAAATTCGTAATAGAAGCTGGTTCTAATACATCACAATCAGTCTCATTTTGGCTAAGATCTGTTGACCTTATGCATAGGTCTGTAGTTACAGGGTTTGTGCCAGTGCAGTCACCTGCGTTTAAAGAATCGGCGAAAATACCATTTAGGTGAACTCTATTAACAGATTCTGATGCAGCAAGCTTCATACCACATGTGGTTCCATTATTTTGTGTGTGCCCACCTATAGAAAACTTAATTCCACTATTTTCTTCAGATGAAATATACAAGAAGCTTGAGTGGCCACTCGTATTTGAAGAAAGTATCCAAATCTCTATTAAGTTTGAATTAAGATCAGCTTGAGCTAAAATAACTCCATTAAATCCAGAAAGAGAGGATTGCGCCTCCATAAGATAAAGTTTTTCATTGTAAATACCAAAAGCCATATCTAGTTCATTACTTATTTGCTCATGGCACTGAAAAAACATATCAAATGAGTAAGAAGGGTTATGAACAAATTCAAAATTTGTTGGAAAAGTAAATGCCTGTGCAGTTTGTGTTAAGCAAAGTCTATCAAACTCTAAAGCTCTTGAATTTAAAGAATCCATTCGTCCATCTACTTGTCCAAGTATATTCATAATATGTAAAGGCCCGCTTCCGGTTGATGAGAAGATCTCTGACTGTAAGGTATTTACTTCTACTGTGCCATCAGCGTGTGCTTTTTGAATAATGAGCCCTAGTTTTTTAAAAATTGAAGATGTGCTACTTCCTTTAAGTGATGTTGGAGTAGCACTTTCAACAGGAGGTCTTAGGCTTGGAGCTCCAATTGATGAGCCGCTACTACTGCTATCAGTGCAAGATGAAAAAGAAAAAAGAATGCCGCAGAAAATAAAAAGATTTCTCATATTAAAACTCCTGTTTGTGATAAAACTATAATCTCAGATATTTTTTTTTCTGGTAATGAAGTTTCTAAAATGCGGTCTTAGGTCTTACCTTTAGTTTTATATAATATGGATATGTCTGAAGCTTTAAAGCCTGTGAAGCAGTCGCGGCTGGTCAGAAGTAAATGCCAATAAGTGCGTCATTTTGATACATAAATTTAAATTGAAAATTAGCAGAAAAGCCATTTGTTTATTTGTATTTGTATTTGTATTTGTGCTGTAGGGCCTTAGTCTGGAGCGCCTCCGTCTTTAGTATTTTGTATATAACTACAAAAAATTAATGAGTATTTTGTAGTTATATACAAAATACTCAGGTGGTGAAAGTGCAAAAAAGGTACCTTCAAAATGACATTGATGAGCTCTTAGAGACAAAGATGGTTTTTATTGGAGGGCCCAGGCAGGTGGGGAAGACGACCTTGAGCCTTAGTTTTTTGAAGAGGCCTAAAGTCTCTTATCCAGCGTATTTAAACTGGGATGATTTAAAATCAAAAGAGATCATTAAAAAGAGAGAACTTCCCATTGACCCGATTATTATTCTTGATGAGATCCACAAATACAGAAAGTGGAGAGGTTTAGTAAAAGGTTTTTATGACATGAAAAAAGAAGAACAAAAGTTCATAATTACTGGATCAGCAAGACTTGATCATTATCGTAGGGGTGGAGACTCTTTGCTAGGAAGGTATTACTATTTAAGACTTCACCCTTTTTCTATATCAGAACTTAAACTATCTTCTCAAAAAGATATGAGAGACTTATTAAAGTTTGGAGGTTTTTTTAAGTGGATCTGAGAAAAAATGGAGACTATGGCAAAAAGAAAGGCTTTATCGTCTTGTTAATGATGACATAAGAAGTTTAGAAAGTTTAAGAGAATACAGTTCTATTGAAAATTTAGCGGAAGCATTACCAGAACGTGTCGGATCGCCACTGTCAATCAATGCTCTAGCTGAAGACTTAGAGTTTAACTTTAGAACAATAGAGTCTTGGGTCAAAATTTTAGAAAAAGTATATTACTGTTTTAGAATTATGCCCTTTGGAGCTCCTAAGATAAGAGCTGTGAAAAAAGAGAAAAAACTTTATCTTTGGGACTGGAGCGTGTGTGAGAACGAGGGTGCTAAATTTGAAAATATGGTAGCCTCTCATTTATTAAAGTATTGTCATTTTATCGAAGATACTCAAGGCTTTAAGATGGAGCTACGTTTTTTAAGGGATACTGACAAGAGAGAAATAGACTTTGTTGTAATGAAAGAGAAAAAACCACTTTTTGCAGTAGAATGTAAAACTGGGGAAAAGAGCCTCTCTAAACATATTACTTATTTTAAAGAGAGAACAACTATTCCTAAATTTTATCAAGTTCACTTAGGAGAAAAAGATTACGCTCCACAGTCAAACGTAAGAGTTCTTCCATTTTTAAAATTTGCAAGCGAATTAAACCTTGTTTAACTTAGATTTTTGTTAAAACACTTTGTAAAAGTGCATATAGAGAAAATGTAAATTTTTAAATAATTGAGTTTGAGAGTGAATTGAAAATGGCGGAGGAGGGGGGATTGGTTGGCGCTAAATTCATGCAATTCAAATCATTCTATTCTGGTCAGCTAACTTACTGGAATAACAAATAAAAATAAGAAATTAAATTTAAACTTGAGATTCTTCAGCTGCTTACTTTGCTGTTTTTTATCAAAAATTATGACTACTTTTTGATATTTGAGGACCAGTGTCTGAAATCCACTCAATCTCTTTATCTAGATAATTCGTCTAATAATGAAACACTCGTCGAAAACTTCTACAAAACTGTTCTTATGAGACTGCCTTAAATTTGGTTCTAGCCTGGCATAGATGCTGCTCAATTATAAAGGTAAAAGAGGAGAGAAATGAAAAATCTTAGATATATAATTTTATATTCTATTTTATTAATTGTACCCGAATTAGTTTTAGCAAAGTCATGCAAAATGTTTTTAGGTGAAACAAAAGATATAATGAGTTATGTGTTTGAGCATAGTAATCTGAGTTTTCAAATTAGCTTAGAAATTAATGATCATAAAAGAAGTCTTATTGATTCTAATGGCGAGTTTTATGGCGATCGATATAGCACTTCAAGTTTTAGAACTAGTTATAATAACCTAGATGATTTTGCAAATAACCCAGATCATGTCGAAGTTGCTGCTTTTAGCTTGCAATATTCACCTCCGAGGATGGGTTCAAATTCTCATTTTGGTAGTGTTTTTGGAACAGAAGCCTTTGAATTGGGTCCTGATGATCTTGATCACGTTGGTATTGTTGGTAATCAGCTTGAAATTGAAGTTGTTACACCAGATGCGAGAGCTAAAGGCCTGCACAGAAGCAACGGGGTAGTTTTGGAAACAATTAAAATTTCTCTTGAGACTGGAAGAATTACATGGCTTAGAAAAAGAAGTGAAGATATGAATGCTACCAGTGATACTGTGCAGGGAATAGCCTCTGAGTTTGTAGGTAAACTCTTTAAGCAAGCATTCAAGAACATTCCTAATCTAGTTGCAGCTAAAGTACAAAATTTATATGGTACTTGGACTTTTCCAGAAAGTTTTGGACAATCTAACCAAAATCAGGATTAAAATCTAGAGAACTTTTTTATCATCTTATTTGGCTTGAAAGTTAAAGCCAATAAGTTTCATTTTGAGACGTATAAAAACTATACATGTAAATAGTCATTATACGTTTAAACGAATCCTAGGTGAAACTGAGCTGGCATAGATAGTGTACTTATTTATCAAAAGGACACAGTATGAAAAATCTAATTTTAATTATAGCTATTTTTTGTTCAAGTTACTCTTATGCTGAGCTCAATGACGAAGCTCTACAAAAACGAAGTCTTATATACGACTCTTTCATGAATAGAGTTACAGGTGGTGAGCTTGTTTCAGATGATCTGAAATTATTAGTAAGGATTCAAAGATATAGAGCAACATGGCAAGAATTGGATCTTCAGGACTTCATTAAAAATGTGATTGGTGACAAGTACGAATTACAAATACAGGGATCGAAGCTCTACTATATTAGTGAGAAATATACAGTTATTGAAGATCCTGTGGGTCATTATTTTAGAGTGAGTAATAACACTTGTGGTAGACTTTGTTATTTAAATGAAGACCTTGAAGAGGTCACCGAAGATTTTGAAGGACAGACTCATTTTAGTTATAAGATTTTTAATGATGGTGAGAGTTTAATTGAAAACTTGATAGATATTAATTCACAAAATAGCAGAGCTGTTGCTCTAATGATAGAAAATGACCCTAGAGTAAAAGTTGTTTTAATTAGAGAGTTAGAAGCAAGTCAGCAGTGGAGTCAGCTGAATCCTGAAGAGCAAAGCCTCATAATTAGATTTGCTAAAATTAATAAAAACTCATTTGTTATTAATGCACTAATCGATTTAGCTAAAAGTTCAAAAGATTTACAATGGATTGAGGTTTTAAATTCGTGGATGAGTGAGTGGAAACAAGATATTACAAATGGGATCAATTGGTCCGAAAAATGGAAAGAATCCTCTTTGCGTTCAGCTGAAGCTGCTGTTTTAGTGATAAATTCAGCTAATCAGCAAACCTCGACAATTCAGCCTAATATTGGAGAAGCCGCACCTGATACTGAAGAAGATAATTCAGTGGGTGAAGTTTTGGTTACGTCTGAATCAGAGCCTCCACGTGTCGCTCGTACTGAAGAGGAGATATATGAGGCCGAGGCAAATGATTACTATGTCAGTTATCTAGCATATTTAGGTGATCCCAATCTAGCTAATCAACTGAAGTTTATTGAAAATTTACCTGCTCTGCATAGTCGAATAAGGTTGAAAATTTTAGAGAAAATACTCGATAGTGCTACTGAAAACACAGAGTTTTTAGAAGCTGTATATACTCATCTGGCATTAACTAACCCTATGAACGATCAAGCAAGACTAGAGCTTTCAAAACGTATTCTTCTTTTTGCTCCTTCTCTGGCAGTTAGAACAATTGTAAATATTGGCTCTGGAGAACTTATGTTGGTCGGGATTCAACATATTACTAAAAATGATAACTTAGAATTGATTTTAAACGATAAATCAAGAAACTCCAGCATAGTTAGCCTTCTACAGGCTCTTAAAGCCTATACTGACAAGTATAGTAGTACTTCCACATATTCAAAGCGATCTAGAGGTTATGCGCTCTTAGTTTTAAATAAAGCAATAGAGAAAGAAGTGATTATAAGTGAGAAAGTGTTTTACCAAATCTTAATAGGAAGTGCTAAAAGTGATAATGAACTATTCGAAACGAGCAACTTGTTCTTAGAATTTTTTAGAATACTTTTACGTAATAGTGATAGTAATGAAGAGATTGTTTCTGAAATTATTAATATTGCAATTCAAAGTAAATCGCTCGAACAAAAAATTGATGAAGATTCTTGGCATAGTTATGTTTTAATTCTCAGACTTATTCGAGAAATGGCATTAATAGACCAAGACATGTTTGAGTTTTATTCTGACATTATTTTTGTTTTTAAATGGGATGGAATAGATGTTAGTGATATGCGAGATTTAAATATCAGATTTATGAGAGCAAATAAAATATCAGATTTTGAAGGCTTTATGAATAGCAGTACTAATATAGAATTTGAAAATGCCGTTGATTTATTTTTACAAAAGAGAGCACCTGGTGTTATTAGCGAGCTTTATACTCACAGTCCTAAGCTCACTTGTGAGAGTGTTTTAAATTAAACTTAGTTGTGTTGTACAAGCTCACTTATGCGGCAGTTCAAAATTACCATTAATACATGTGTTGCCGCAAAGAAGGTTTTATAAGTTTAGAATCTTCGTCTTAAATAACTTTTCAAGTCGAATTATTGTAGAAAACGTAATGTTTTTCTGACCAAGTTCAATCTTTTGTAAATGCTGCCAGGAAGGCCATCCTTTTTCTTCAGCATCTTCAAGCGTCCACCCTTTCTCTTCTCGGATTGTTCTTAATTTAGAACCAAAGTCTTTTAGTAGCTTTTCTTCTTTTTTAGTTAAACTCACCTATTTAGTTTCTCAAAATAAGTCCGATAAGGTGTAAGCTCGATCGTACTTAAAATAACTTATGGAGAAATATATGAGAAAAGCTACTTTTGCACTGTTGTTTTGCATTTCAAATATTACTTATGGAGAAAGTCATGTGTCTGACTTGTTCTATCTTCCCACAAAAGGACAAGTTGCAGGCAGAACAGTCTTTAACTCAGATACTGTTGAAATTAGCGGAGAAATAGGTGGTGGACAGATCGAAATATCCACTGAAGAACAGGCATTAAATCAAACGCTAGCAGTAGGTGTTAGTGATTGGCTTGCTATAGCAGTTAGAATGCCTTTTAGATTTGATGGTGAGTTAAGGCAGGAAGTTGGAAGTCTTGCGGCAGTTGATAGCCTGGACTCAGAGCTTCAAAGATCAGTTTTTTCTACTAACGTTCATTTCGATTTAAGTTTGCTTTTTTTAAGTTACTGATTTTACAAAGTATTTAGAATTAAATGGCGGAGGAGGGGGGATTCGAACCCCCGGTACGGTATAACCCGCACGACAGATTAGCAATCTGCTGGTTTCAGCCACTCACCCACTCCTCCACTAAAGAAGAAAAAAGAATCGATTTTGCTTGTATATAAGAAATCGATAGCTGAATAAAAAACACTGCCATTAAACCTTTTCTCAATCAAGAAGAAGAAATGCTCTGCCCAAATAAATTAGCCTATTGGATGAGATGCTTACTTTTAATAATTCTCTGGGAAAAGCTCTCTTTCAACAGTTTCAATCACTGTGTGAATAAGCTTTATGTGTATCTCTTGAATTCTATCAGAAGTCTTTGCTGGAACTATTATCGGTATGTCGACTATTTGAGCAAGTTCTCCGCCGCTCTTACCTAAAAGCCCTACCGTTTTCATACCGATTTCTTGAGCAGCTTTTGTAGCATTTATAACATTCTTTGAGTTGCCACTTGTAGAAAGCCCAATAAAAAGGTCTTCTTTTTTACCTAAAGCTTCTACTTGTCTTGAGAAGATGTACTCAAAACCATAATCATTACTCGTGCAAGTAACGTGTGAAGGATCCCCTAGGGCTATAGCTCCAAGAGGTTTTCTTGGGGATCTGTACTGCCCAGTAAGCTCTTCAGCAAAGTGCATGGCATCGCAGTGGCTTCCACCATTTCCACAAGACATAGCCTTTCCGCCCTCCTTAAAGGTCTTTATGAGGGCCTTAGAAAACTCCTGGCATGAGTTTAACAAGTCCTCATTTTCAGAGAAGAGGTTTAGAACACTTTGAGCTTCTTCTAGGTTTTTTTTCCAAATATCTAACATATTCATTAGTTGTGCAGGAGGTTTGTTTGATTTTCAATCTCTTTATGTTAGATAGATATTTATTCAAATTTTTTGCGCGCTCGTAGCTCAGCTGGATAGAGTACTTGACTACGAATCAAGTGGTCGGAGGTTCGACTCCTTCCGGGCGCGCCATTTTTTTTAAAATCTTACTAACGAGAAATTTTTTCAAGGCAGCCTATGAGGGTTGTTCTTAGTCTAGAGTCGGTAATATGTAGTACTAATATATGTTCACATTATTAAGGCCCTTTTTTCTCATAGCAGTTTTGCTTTTTCCTTTATCTCAGGCTACCTCTGAGCCCATGACTTTAGAGGAGTTTTACAAGCAGTTTGTATCAAGTGATGTCTACATCGATGCAAGAAAAGATGTGGATTTTTTTGTGGAAACTACATTAAAAGATCCTCAAGAAATTGAAATCTATGATTATCTAGCTTTTCCTGAATGTAGTGAAAACTATAAGGAAGGTAATGATAAAAATATACCTACTGATAAGTGTTACAAAGGCTCAGTTTATTTTAAAGTAGAATTTAGAGTTAGGGCCAAAAGACTTTTACTTTCTAGTGAGACTGAAGAAGTTAATTTAAAAAAAGAGGAAGATAAAAACGTTTTTAACACTTATGAGCTTGGATATGTGAGTGGCGTTATAGATTTTGAAGACCTTGAAGTTTTAGCAAAAATTCTTTTGATTGAAGCATCTTTTTTTGCTCCTAGAGAGAGTTTGCCAGTTTTAGTTTTAGAATGATAAAAACTAATAAAGAATAAGTTCTTCTAAGTTTTTTAAACTTCCTTTTAAAACATTTAAGTCAGCAGGGCCTGTTATTCCCTTTACTTTACCAGCATTATAATACTGCCATATGAGCCAATCTTTGTTGTGGTATGTACTTGGAGATCCGACAAGGCTTCTTAGCCAGAATTTATTTTCTAGTTTTAACAGGTTAGGATAGCGATTTAAAAACTCATTTGTAGTGTAAATAAGTGGCTTAGCGCCATAGTGTTTCTCTATTTCATTACTAATGTAGGCAATATTATTATAAGGCTTTTCTGATATTCTAGCACCATCACACTCTTTTAGACTTTCTACATCAATTGCTGGCACAAGGGTTCCAGGCATTGCTGGGATAGTATTTAAAATATTTTTTAGCTGTCCTTCTTTAGAGGTGCAAAAATTCCAGAAGTGATAGCCTCCAACAAGCATATTATTTTTAATAGCGGCATCATAGTTTTCTCTAAACCTTGGATCTAGAAAGTCTCCACCCTCTGTAGCTTTAATGTAGACGAATTTGTATTTATTTGAATCCACTTTTTTCCAGTTTATTTCTCCTTGGTGGTGAGAAACATCAAGACCATAGTTTTTATAAAGAGAAGGGGAGGGGTAGTTAAAACGGATTTTATTAGTCTGAGCCCAGTAAAAAACTGCAAAAATGAGAAGGCAGGTTGAGATAACTAAAAGGCTAAAGAACTTCACCCTAATAGACTGACAAAAATTGAGCTTGAGTCAATGAGGCAAACTTTATGTCTAAAAAGAGAGCATTAAATCTTGTCCTTTCTACTAAATTTGGCTTATGATTTAGCCTATGACTCCAAAAGAACATGAAGACTTTTCAGTTAAAGCATGGTTTTTCAAACTTATTTTACTTTTAACGGCCTTCCTTCTTGTTTGCCTCTATATGTGGAATGAGAAGAAAGAGGCCGAGCAAAAACGAAAAAACTATAGACCAAAATTCGCTGTACCAGCGACAAGATAACGCTTTTGTAAGTTGACAAATTCTTACCGTCTCATTAGTTTGATCACCTGGGTTTTGCTTTAAAATGAAGTAATAACCTAAGATCAGTTCAGGTGTAGCTCAGTTGGTAGAGCGGGTGACTGTTAATCACCTTGTCGGGAGTTCGAGTCTCTCCACCTGAGCCATTTTTATCTAAATCTAACAAATTGAAACGAATTTTTTTAGAGTATTCTTAGACCTTTTCTAGTCTAAGCTATTTTCTCCCCAAGTCGTGCCAAGTCCATCAAAGTCCCTAATCTCAGCAATATCTTTTAAAGTGGGAAGTTTTAATGTTCCCATAACAGCATCAGCAAAAAGAAAGAAGAGGTTAAAGTTTGTTTTTGGTTTTTCATGGTGTACATAATGTACTTGTGCCATAAGGGCAACGAATCTTGTTTTTAAAAAACGTCTAAGAAGAGGTCTGTTTTTAGTATCGCTTTTTATTTCTGTTCGAGCTGTGTGGTTATAAGTATGTGTTAAGTTTACTCCAAGAGGATAGAAAAGGCTTGGTGTTGATACAAGTACTGTAGTGAGATGGTCAAAACCTAGAAAGTAACTTACAAGAGCTGTTGGTACAGCCACGGGTAATACCATAGAGAGATAGTCTAAAGTATTAAGTACAAGACCATAGCGGTTGTTTACTCTTAAGTTATATTTGTAGAACTCACTTCTATCTTCTCGATCAGCTACTTTATCTATAAAGTTATCAACTTTATCTTTGTGTTCTTGAGAATCAAACTGAGTCACATAATTGTTAAAGGTTACACCATGGTGAATGACATCATGGTTAAATTGTATTCTTCGAATTAATCGTCCTATGAGAGGTAGTTTAAAAAGCTTAGGATCTGCGTGAGAAGCTACTCTATGAAAAACATACTCAGAAACTGTTGTGATCAGTAAACCCATTAGGGCTGCAGCAATATATTCTGATCCAAGATTATAAAAAGCAGTAGCAGTAAGAGCAGTTAAAGTTAGGGAAAAGGTAATATGATTTGTTGAATTAAAACTCCTAAAAATTTCAGACCAACTGTCTGCATTTCCACGCCCTTCAACATCTCGAAAACTTGCATTATAAAAAACAAGTATATCAGGTTTTACATTTTTAAGATATTTTCTTTTAAGAGGTTTGCCGATTTGATCAGGCCTTGGTTTTGTTCCTGTAATTCTCGTGGTTACTTGAATCAAAAGGTCTTTTAAAGATTCATGCAAATCAACAGTTTTTAATATACCTGTTAAATACAAGTGCGACATGGCTGCGTGGTGAGCGATAGAGGGAGTAAAATTAGGATCACTAAGAAGTGTGTCAAACCTGTCTAAAAGGTCAACAGACCTTTGCTCAAACTCTTTAGGCTTGAGAACAGCAGTTTCAAGTGCGTTGATCACCTCGGCTTCTGCAGGAGTGATGCGATTTTTAAGGTTAGCCCTTATTAACAATGAACTACAGGCATTTGTTTTGGGTGTATGAGCTTGAGATGAAACTGACAAACAAACTAAAATAACATTTAAACAATACTTAATCATTTTTTTTTAAACCCTTTAGTATCTTTTTATTATAGAAGATGACATTTAACTTAAAGAGCATATTTTGTGCCAAGTTAGAGCACTCTAATTTGCTTTTAAATAAGATTTTGACTGTATATTTATTTTACACTTTTTTTATAAGGGCTATATATCTAAGGTATAGTGACATGAAATCAAAAAAGGGTGAGTCGATATTTTATCAACACACCCTTAAAGTTAGGTATATTTTATTTATTTACTTATTTCCAAACCAGTAAGGTACTTTCTTATTATGTAATATATGAGAAGAGCTATGAATATAAGGGGTATTTCCGTATGGTGATGAAGTCCATTTTACAGGTTTATACATCGCCGGATTACCACACTTACTTGCAGTTGAAGTGTTGTTTCCACTATAGCTATAGCTCGTCTTATATGTTTTACCTATACGGCAATAGACTTTATAGTGTGTACAAGTTGCTTTCTTTGATCTATGAGCCTTAGGTATTTTTGAGTATCTGTCTTTAATTTGAGTAGCAGCAAATGCTCCGTTATGATTTGGATCAATATAACTTGTATTATATACTAACTCATAACCATGAGGAATTGTATAAGCCCCAGCTTTACATGAAGGTTGCCCTATTTTTTTACAAGAGCTGTATTTTTGGTTTGCATTACCACTTAGTTTCCCGTTGTTACATGTTCTTGTATAAGCTTTACATGCATTAGTAACGTTATATTTTTGCGAACTATGTGTATAAGCTTTAACAGAAGAGTTATGCGCCACAGTTTTTCCATTAAATAAACAAGATTTTGGTTTATTAACATTACAGCTGGCAAAGCGTGCTGTATCTCGACTTAGCACTCCATTATCACATTTTCTATAAAGCCTGTTGTCTCCTGCATAACAGCTTTGTCCAAAAGCAACACGAGATTTTACAAAGGCATAAACTCCATCACCATCAGGAATAGTTTTTCCGTTGAAGCTACAAGACTTAGGAGTATCAACTGTGCAACTTGCAAACTTATACGAACCTTTTAAAGCTCCGTTATCACATACTCTGTTTTGTGAAGAACATTTTGCAGGGCTTAAAACAGATGATTTTTCATAAGCTTTAACAAAACTAGAGTGAGCAATGGTTTTACCATCAAACAAGCAAGACTCTGGAGCATCTACTTTACAGTTTGAATACTCATGTGAACCAGATAAGCTTCCATCATTACAGGTTCTTTCTTCTTTAATACAAGATTTGTCGCTAGCAACTGAAGAATTAAGGTATGCTGTTACTTTTTCAGAGTCAGCAATAGTTCTTCCATTAAATAAACAAGATTTTTTTGCCTCTCTTTCAGTACTGCAGCTAGCATAGTTGTAGCTTCCTGAAAGTGCTCCATCTTCACAAAGTCTTTCTTCAGTATCACTGCAATCAAGTGATGTACTAGATAGATGGGCTGTGATAGATTCTCCATGGAGAATTTCGATTGCATTAAATGTACAAGATGCAAACTCAGGATTAATTTGTTCACTACACGCATCATCCACGCATTCTTTTAAATTGACACTTTGAGCACTATTAAAATCCTCGCCACAATTTTGAAAGCATAAAGCTAAGATAACAACTGATAATAGAGTAACTAATTTATATAAATAAGGTTTAAAGTTATCAAATTTCATTTATTTCATCTCCACAACTAAAGTTTATGTTTACATCTAACCAATCGGAGGTAAGTGTTGTAAATTTCAAAACTGAAAAGTTTTTTGTATCAATTTAGCTTCAAATTGATACAAAATAGAGAGAATGTTGCACTTTTTTAACGAAATGTTGTGACCAACATGTGTTATTGTATGGTTTTAAAACACTAAGTTATCAAATATTAATAGCTAAGAGAGGCCTACATCATCAATGCGTTTTAGCTATACCACCTGTAGTTAAAATCAAATAATCTTTTCTTGATTTAAAGCTTAACTATATCCCCAGAGATTTAACTATTAAAGGGGAGCTAAAAATGCTATTAAAAATCTTATTGCCAATACTTATGTTTTCAACACCAGTTTTTGCTGAAAAAACACCAGAACAACAAAATCGTAATATTAAAGTTTATAATCCAGAAACTCTAGAACTTGGTCTTTTAGGTTATGATCCAGTTGGCTATTTTCCTGAAGGCGGGAATGCGGCTATGAAAGGGAGTGATTTAATCACTTATACTTATGGTGGCATTACGTATCGTTTTGTAAGCGAAGATAATAAAGAGATGTTTATATCTAATCCACTTAAATATGAACCAACTTATGGAGCTTGGTGTGCATGGGCTATGGTTCAAGGTCAGCCAATCCGTATAGAGCCAAAGTATTTCATTATTGCAGGTAATAGAGCGCACTTTTTTGTGGCTCCTCGTGCAAGAGCAAACTTTGCAACAGACATTTTAGGTTTTGAAGAAAAGGCTGATGATGAGTGGTTTAGTATTTCTAAAGAGACGCCAAGAAAATAGTTTTTTTTTAAAGAAAACTAAAAACTTAGAATAAGGAGAGAGAAGATGCTAAAGCAGTCAATAAACTTATTAAATGTACTTTTTCTCTTCTTCTTTTCTGCTTGTGGAAATTTTGATGAAATAAAATCAAACCCAAGAGCTTCAGGTGTGGTCTTTGAGTTTGATTTTGAAGCGATTAAAGAAGATGTCTTTAAACCTAATAACTGCACTGAATGTCACAAACAATATAATGATTATAGTACAGTTAGAAAGCTTTCTAATAAGATCTTATCAGCTGTGCTTGAAAATAGAATGCCTAAAAATGGACCGGCAGTTTCTTTTGAACAAAAACAAAAACTCACTAAGTGGGTGAATGATGGGGCCCCTGAATTTAAAGAGGCTAATGGGGAGTTTGTTGAAGAAACCTTAGAGCCTAACTGGGAATCTATTTTTAAAAACGTAATTTCACTTAAGTGTTTAGATTGTCATAACCCTGAGAGAAAAATTGGAGGTTTAGATTTTTCAACCTTAGAGACTTTTAGAGATACAGAAAATAGACTTATAATCAAGCCTTCTCCATTCCTAGATACTCAAAATCCGGCAAATAGTTATCTCATTAGTATTATTACAGATCCAAATTTTCCTATGCCGCCAAGTGACTCAAATATAGATGGTGTCAGCCTTGAGGAAGTGGGTGTTATAATGGAGTGGATAAAAAACGGTTTAAAAGAAACTGTTAAAGACTAAAAAGAAAAAGGAGTTTAAGGAAATGAAAGTATTAATGAGTGTGTTTGTTCTATTTTTTTCTGCAAAGTCATTTGCTGATTATGAGTTTTTAAAGAATGACGGTAAAATTGAATTTTTTGCTAAAGGCTGGCCAAGCCTTTTAAAAATCAATGGTTTAGGGGAAGGGGCTTATGGTCATTTAAAGGAAACGGATGGATATTTAAGTGGAAAAATTAATTTTGATTTGAAAACATTAAAAACAGGGATTGATTTAAGAGACCAACATATGAAGGAGAAGTACTTAGAAGTTGAGAAATTTCCAAAAGCTAGTCTAAAAATTTCAAGCTTTAAACTGCCTAAAAAACTTTCTGGAAAAGCAAAATTTGAAGGAGTGCTGGACCTTCACGGAGTTTCTAAAAAAATAACAGGTGTTGCTAAAATAAAAACTTTAAATGGAAATGTCGCGTTAAGGGCAAATTTTAAAATTAAGATTTCCGATTATAAAATTAAACTTCCTTCTTTTAAGGGTATTACTGTGGCAGAAGATGTAAAAGTAGAAATCTCATCAGATGTTAAAAGAGTAAACTCATTACCTAAAGCTAAAACAATAAAATCTCTTTAAGAAAGATTTTTTAAAATTAAGAAGGAAATTATTTATGAAAAGTCTTTTAAAATTGTATTTTGTATTTGGCGTTATATTTTCTAGCTCAAGTTTTTCATATGCCTATATTGAAAATGTGACAAAGGGTTATCCTACTTGTTTATCTTGTCATTATTCTCCTTCAGGCGGAGATCTTTTAACAGAATATGGGAGATCACTTTCAAATGAGATGATGTCTACCTTTTCAAATGAGAACTTTGCAAAGCCGTTATTTGATGTTGTTAAAGAATCAAAATGGGCAAAATACGGTGGAGACTTAAGAACTGTTCAAACATATGTTGATACTCCAGGTAGCACAAATGGACGTTTGTTTTTAATGCAAGCAAATGCAGAAATTGGCTTAGAGTTTCATGAAAAGGCTATGTTTGTTGGAACTGTTGGAGTTCAAGGTGGACCTAATGAATCAGATGCTAGAGGAGATTTTATATCAGAGAGACACTATGTTCTTGTAACTCCAAATCAAACTTCAAGAATAAGAGTAGGTAAGTTTAGAACAAATTTTGGAATCAACGATCCAAATCATACAAGAGCAATTAAATCTAGAATACACTTTGGGTTTTTATCTGAGACTTACAACTTAGAGTATACAAAGTTTAGTGAGAACTGGGAGTTAAGTATAAACCTTGGAACGGGAAGGTTAGATAAAGAAAGAACTAATTCAAATGATGAAGACGCATTATCAGCTAAATTTACACATTTTATTAATGGAAAATCTAGGATAGGCGGGAGTCTGCTTTATGGAACAAAAGACACAGAAGATAGGTTTGTTTTAGCTGCTCATGGTATTTTTCCAGTTGCAAAAAAGTTCTATGGAATTTTTGAAATAGATTATGAAAACTCTGATGTTAAGTCTGCTCCATCTACAAATGAGCTTGTGACTATGCATACACGCTTTGGCTATAAACCTTTAAAAGGCCTTCTTGCCTACGCACTTTATGATTATACAAAAGCAAACCTTGAGAGCTCGCTCTCGGAAGCTTTTGGGCCGGGCTTTGGTGTTCAGTGGTTTCCGTATCCGCACTTTGAATTAAGTCTTGAACTGCAAAGGCAAAGGATAAGAGCTTTAAATGATAATGTTGATGCTGGTTTTTTAGTCGCTCACATTTATTTTTAACTTAAAAATTAAGCAAAGAAACAAATTCAAAGTGCGAGTTAGGATAAGTTTTACTTATATTGTTATAGATTAATATTTTTTTGTAAAAAACCCATGAATACCCTATTAATAAAGACTTTCTTGAGGGGGCTAAAGAATTATGGGGAAGGTTTTATTAATTATTTTATTTAGTTTTACTTATTCGTTTGATGCATTTTCAATGACGGTCGATGAAAAAATAGAGATTGCTAAAACTAGATGTGCTCCTTTTAAAGATTCAGATCCTTTGCTTTACATGACAGATTATAAAAGTGGTCAATCAGCTGAAAGAATGGAAGAAACTTATAAGAATACTTACGAAGGTGAAGGAAGGCTTCCACAAAGAGTAGGTTATTATGAAGAAACAAATAGTTTTAGCACTAGAATAGGAACACTAAATCAAGGTGACTTTCCAGAAGCTTATATAAAATCAGTCATCAAACAAGTAGAAAACCTTTTAAGACTAAACTACGTTAAGTATATTTATTACTCAGATATGGGGCATTCGCACTTTTTTATACCCATGACATATTACAACGAATTTATAAAAGATAAGGGCTATAGAGCAACAAAATCAGCATCTTTAGCTATGCTCTCAAAAGGTTTAAAAACACTTTACCACACAGCTGAGCAGCTTGGAGTAAGAGACTTTGAGACTAAAGAGCTTTATGTAGACACTTACCTTCAGTGGAGATTTTATACGAGAAACCCTGTGGTAGACTTTAATGCAAACATTGAAATTCTTACAGATTTTTCTGGGTTAGGAAATACAGTAAGAGCTTATTTCCCAGCTGAAGAGCAGTATAAATACTTTGCAGGCTTTTATATCTCAGCAAATAAAAATGGATGCTTTCCTTTTGAAAATAAAGAGGGAGAAATAAACTATTTTGACCTTTCTTTTGATGGTCCGGCTTATATTCTGGGTGAGGGAGAGAACACAGGTTTTAATAAACCACACTTAAATGAGCCTGATCCTCTTAAAGAGTTTGGCTGGGATTTTGATGATCATTTTAGATCTGAACAATTCTCTCATGAGCTTATAAACCATTAATAATATTTAAGTTTTTAAAAAAACAATATTTTCTCTTTAGCCGGCCTTGACTCCTAGGCTGGCACCTCCATATTGAGGATGTTTAAAAAATAAGAAGTTTAATAATTGAGCTTAAAAGCTCTAAGAAAACACAATATAAACATGATGACGCTATAGGAGGCTTATAAATGTCTAATAAAGTTAATGTTACTCCATTAAACGACCGTATCTTGGTTAAAAGAGTAGAAGAAGATCAAAAAACAGCAGGTGGAATTTTTATTCCTGATTCAGCAAAAGAAAAGCCACAAAGAGGCGAGATCGTAGCAGCTGGTGGTGGAAGAACTACTGATGATGGAAAGAAAGTTCCTTTAGAAGTTAAAGTTGGAGACCAAATTCTTTTTGGTAAGTATTCTGGAACTGAGCTAAAGCTTGATGGCCATGAGTATCTTATGATGAGAGAAGAAGATGTTTTAGGAATTTGTCAGTAAGTAAAAACTTAAAAATTGCAAAAATATTTTAAATTTAAATTTATAAATACTAAAAAAAGGAAATTTTAAAATGAGTAAAGAATTACAGTTTAGCGAAGAAGCTAGAAAATCAATTTTAAAAGGTGTAAACGTTTTAGCTAACGCAGTTAAAGTTACGTTAGGCCCAAAAGGAAGAAACGTTGTTATTGAAAAGTCTTTTGGCTCACCACTTATCACTAAAGATGGTGTTACAGTTGCTAAAGAAATCGATTTAGAAAATAAATTTGAAAACATGGGTGCTCAAATGGTTAAAGAAGTTGCTTCTAAAACCAATGATGATGCAGGGGATGGAACAACTTCAGCTACAGTTTTAGCTCAAGCTCTTTTTGGTGAAGGTGCTAAGATTGTTTCTGCAGGCCATAACCCAATGTATGTTAAAAAAGGAATTGATAAAGCTGTTGAAGTTGTAACTGAGGAACTTAAAAAAATCTCTAACCCTATTAAGGGTATTAAAGAGATTGCTCAAGTTGGTACGATCTCTGCTAATAACGATACAGAAATTGGTGAGATGATTTCAAATGCGATGGATAAAGTTGGTCAAGAAGGTGTGATCACTATTGAAGAAAGCAAAACTGCTGCAACTGAATTAGAAGTTGTTGAAGGAATGCAATTTGATAGAGGATACCTATCTCCTTACTTCATCACTGATGCTGAGAGAATGGAAACTGTTATGGAAAATCCATTCGTACTTTTATACGATAAAAAAATCTCTTCTATGAAAGACCTTATCGGTGTTTTAGAAGGTGTTGCAAAAGCTGGACGCCCACTTTTAATCATTGCTGAAGATGTTGATGGTGAAGCACTTGCTACTTTAGTAGTTAACAAACTAAGAGGCACTTTAAACGTAGCTGCTGTCAAAGCTCCTGGCTTTGGTGATAGAAGAAAAGCTATGCTTGAAGATCTAGCTGTATTAACTGGAGCTACTGTTATCTCTGAAGACATGGGTAGAAAATTAGAGCAAGCTACTTTAGAAGATCTAGGTACTTGTAAGCGTGTAACTATTGATAAAGACAACACGACTGTAATTGATGGGGCTGGAGATGTGAAATCAATTGAGGCGAGATGTGGTCAAATCAAAAATCAAATCGAAGAAACAACTTCTGAATATGACACTGAAAAACTTAAAGAAAGATTAGCTAAGCTTTCTGGTGGTGTTGCTGTGATTCATGTTGGAGCTCCTTCAGAAATTGAAATGAAAGAGAAGAAGGCAAGAGTTGAAGATGCACTAAACGCTACAAGAGCTGCTGTTGAAGAAGGTATTGTTGCTGGTGGTGGTACTGCACTTTTAAGAGCTGGTAAGGCGATTGAAAAATTAAAACTTGATGATAATGAAAAGTTTGGTGCTGATATCGTATGGAAAGCTTGTCAGGCTCCTATTAGACAGATTGCTTTTAATGCAGGTCTTGATGGTGCTATTGTTTTAGATAGAGTGATGTCTAATGATACTCCTACTTGGGGATTTAATGCTTACACTGAAGAGTATGAAGATCTTCTTAAATCAGGTGTTATTGATCCAGTTAAAGTTGTAAGATCTGCTCTACAAAACGCAGCTTCTGTTGCTTCACTTATGTTAACTACTGAAACTATGATTGCTGATGCTCCTAAAGCTGATGATGGTCATGGCCACGGTGGTGGAATGGGTGGCGGAATGCCAGGAATGGGCGGAATGCCTGGAATGATGTAAGTATAAAAAACATCAATCCATTTACTAATACTAAAAAAAGAGCCTTGCTTTAAAAAAGTGGGGCTTTTTTTTTAAGCTAATCTTTTAGAGGAAAAAATTGAATTAAACCTAAAAGGTTTAAAAACAGGGGCTTTTGCCTTAAAAAGAAGTTGTTTTTAAGATTTATTTAAAATCAAAGTCCTGTTTTTAAATTTTTTATCTGTCTTTTTACTAAAATGTTTTAACGTTTTCACATGCTAAACAAATAAAACATAAGTTGTTTATAAATAATTAAAAAGGGTAGGGTTTAAATCATGAAACTTATATATCTTATTGTACTTTTCTTTATATCAGTCTTTCAAATAAAAGCTTTTGCATGTGGATGTGGTTATCAGACTAAAGAAAATACAGAAACAATCACCTATTCTTACTCAGCTGATTACCTTGAAACAGGTTGCGACCTTATAGAAACGGTTAAATTTGCATCTAACCCAGATCAAAGCTTTCCAGCTATTGTGTGCTCTTCAACTTACGCTAACCCTTCTCCTGAAGGAGGTGGTGGACCTAACTCTCGTCTTCCAAGAAGAGAGTGTGGCTCTGTTATTAATGTTGATGAGTTAAGTGTAGGGGAAAGTGTTGAGCTTATAGGTACTGATATGAGGCTTCATTATATGAGTGATAGGGTTAAAGGAAGGTTAAAAAATTATACTTTTAAACTCCCTTTGCTCGAACCTCTTGATCCTGAAGTTAATGAAGAGAATGTTACAAAAATTGTTGTTGAAAACATGTGGGGCGGGGAGAGTGATATAACAGAATACCTACCAGGCAGTGTGAGTGATTTTAGTTTTACTTGGAATGGTTTAAACAGAGCTGGAGAGGAGATCATAGCCCCACTCTCAGCAGAAATTATTTTAAGATATGAATACTCTGACAAACAACCTCAGCAAAGAGGGCGTTATATTAGATCTATTGGAGCTTATAATCCAAAGCTTTTTGGTTTAGGTGGGTGGACTTTAAGTGAGCATCATTTTTTAGATGTAGAGGGAAATACCTTATATAGAGGAGATGGATCAGCAGAGAAAATTTTTGCTTTTATTCTTATAGAAAAACCAGATGGAACTTATGAAAAAGAAGAACCTCGTCGTCAGCCGCCTGCAGTGGCCCCTAGTTTTATAAAACCTATAAATAAAAAAGAAAAAACCTCTTTGTTAGATGATAGAAAATATGCTGTCGCTGCAAAAGACGGGGAAAGAGTTTTTGTTTTTAATCTTGATGGCACTCACTATCAAACAAGATCAGCAAAAACAGGAGCTCTGCTCTTAAGTTTTTCTTATAATCAAAACAGTGAACTTGTTTCTATTACAGACTCTTACGGGCGAGAAGTTCTTATTAATAGACCAAGTGCAAATACTTTCACTATCACATCTGTTGGAGGAAAGGTTACAACAGCTACTTTAAACTTAGAGGGTTATCTAGAAAGTATTACAGACCCAGCTGGAAACACTCACCAAGCCACTTACCTTGTTGATGGTTTAATGCAGACGTTTACTGAGCCAAGAGGAAAAGTATCAACCTTCTCCTACACTCTTGATGGCAGGCTTTTAGAAGATAGAAATAACACCGGTTTTAAATCAGTTTATGAGATTTTAGATGAATTTGAAAATTCAATTATAATTAAACGAACTACAAAAGAAGGCTTAGAAACTGTTTATAATAATGCTTTTGATGGTGATGGAGGAGTGAGTAGATCTGTACTAAACTCTTCAGGTACAAGTAAAACTTTTCTAGATACGCCTGAACTTTCAACAACTTATACAGAGGCTGATGGTTATTCTTATGAAATTAACTATGACAATTTTGAAAGATTTGAGGGGCATACAGGAAGAGCTCAAAGTATTAATATTAAAACAGGTTTAATGGATGAAACCATTAGTATAGATTCAGGAGAAAATGTAAGTAATCTAGACTTCTTTAACCTTATTAGTAGAACAAGCCTTATAAGTTTTGACCAAAGAAGCTGGCAAGAAAACTACAGTGGAGTAAATAGAGAAACCACATATGCCACTCCACTTAGCAGAATATCAAAAATAAAGTACAATGATTTTAATCAAATCATTCAAACAAGTCAGGCTAACTTTTTACCAGTGGATTATGTTTATGATGCTTTTGGAAGGCTTTCTTCTATCACCCAAGGTGTAAGAACATGGACGTATAATTATAACTTAGAGAATGAGCTTGATTCATACACGAACCCTCTTGGAAGGGTGACAAGTTTTATCTATGATGAGAACTCTAGACCAATAGAAATAAATAATTCAGGGAAAGTGTCAAAACTTAGGTACGATACAAACGGAAACATCAGTGGAGTAAAACCTCCAGGAAAACCTTTTCATGTTTTTATAAGTGAACTCTTTAATGATTTAAGAAAATACCTTATTCCTTCAATTAATGGAGAGGCAAAAAAAGAGATTAAGTATTCTTATGATGATGATTACAGGTTAACAAAAATTGAAAGACCAAACGGTGAAGTAATAGATTATACCTATCAAGCAAATACGGGCTATTTAAAATTTATAGATTCTCCTGAAGGAAGGTACATTAGAAATTATAAATCAAGCACTGATCAGCTTCAGGCTGTGTTTCATCCAAATGGAATGAGAACAGGTTTTGCTTATAATAATGATCTTTTAAGAAACACAAATATTTCGTATAATAATATTACAAGTGACAACATCACGATTTATAAGAAATTAAAAGTAGATCAAAAAAGAGTTAGAGCAAGGGAAACAGACATCACATCAATTGCAAGATACCGTTATGATGAAGATGAGCTTTTAAGAAAAGTAGGGGATTTAGTTATTAACAGAAATGTTGAATCAGGTTTTCCAAAAACCCTTATTTTAAATGAAGTAAGAGAGGCTCTTGTTTATAATAATGATTATGGAGAATTAAGATTAAGAAGAACTTTCTTAGAAGATCTTACTGAACTTTTTAAAGAAATTTATATTAGAGATGATTTAGGAAGAATTTTAGTTAGAAGAGAAATAAAAAACAGCCAAGAAACAAGATACAGATACGTCTATGATCAGCAAGGAAAGCTAAAAAGAGTTTTAAAAGATAACCAAGTCTATAAAGAATACACCTATGACCCTAATGGAAATAGGTTAGAGGAGAAAGAATCTGGAATCATAACAACAACAGGCACATATGATGAAGCAGATAGAATAAAGACATATGGTTCATACGTTTTTGATCATGATGACTTTGGAAACCTCATAAAAAAGATAGATACAGTTACAAATATTGAAACAGAGTATGACCATAGTTCATTAGGCGCTTTAAAAGAGGCAAGAATTACAGATACAGTATCAAGCACAACTGACACGGTCTCTTACATCAACGATGGTCTAGGAAGAAGAATAGTAAGATTAAAAAACGGTGTTTTCACTAACAGATACATTTACAATGAGGATATAAGAATTGAAGGAGAAACAAACGAAGACGGTACAAGCCTCACTCAATACATCTATGGAACGCGAATAAACGTTCCAGATTATATGGTTAGAGATGGTGTAAGATATAAGTTTGTAACAGATTATGTTGGAAGTGTAAGAATGGTAGTAAACGCAGAGGATAACTCAATCGTTCAAGAGATTGACTACGATGATTTTGGAAGAGTGTTAAGTGACACGAGCCCAGGTTTTCAGCCATTTTATTTTGCTGGTGGGCTTTATGATATTGATACGAAGTTAGTGAGATTTGGAGCTAGAGAGTATGATGCAGAGCTTGCTCGGTGGATTTCTGTTGATCCGATTAGGTTTGAGGGTGGCACGACGAATCTCTACTCGTACGCTTTTAATGATCCCATAAACTATATTGACGTGAATGGAGAGTCTCCAATTATTGTTGGAGCTGTGATATTTGGAAGCTTACTCTTAGTAGATGCCTACTACATTTATACGGACCCTTTTAGAAGAATTGAAAGAATGCAGCAGTTTGATGAGTTTAAAGATAAGTTGTTTCCTCCAAAAAACAAGTGTGAGCCAGGTGATAGAAATAGAAATGATGTTCCTAGAAATAAGTTTCTTAAAAGAGCGATAGCAGGTGTAAGATGAGAAAAATTAAGAAAAAAGACATTATAGGTATTGTTTTATTGGTTTTATCACTTGGCTTAGCGTGTGAGATGTTAGTTTGGAAGTGTTCTCAGACCGAGCAAATAATAGCAGAATGATATTTTAGAGGCCAAAAAAAGGCCAAAAATTTTTAAAGATCCAAAAAATTGAGCCGCTTTTCACCGAAAAGCGGCGTGGCCATTCAGCCCTTGTTTAGAGAAGTGATTGATTTAGGATCTGAAAAATCAAGAGAGAAGTTTAGAAAAATTCTTACAACTTTTTTATCAGTTCGAAGATGCAAAAGTGGGAGAGTTTGGAAAGCTATAAATGGAGGCCAAAAAGTGGCCGAAAATTTTCAAAAGCCCAGTAAAATGCAAAAAATTTGACGGCCGCAATTTTTGTAATAAACTCTAAACAGTTAATGTTTTCAATTATTTAAGCGAGGTGTCGCCTTCAAGTTAAAAAGTTTAAATAGTCATTATGATGCTGAATTGGCTAGATGGATAAGTGTTGATCCGATTGGGTTTGATGGGGGGCTTTTAAATCTGTACTCGTATGCTAATAGTGATCCGATTAATCTGATTGATCCTACCGGCTTAGCTTGGGAATATAATCAAAGAACTGGGAATATTGTACACAGGGGTAATAACGGTCGTATCACACCGGGATCAGGCTCGAATGGTTACTCGGGCGCCCCTGGTTTCGTTAACGATCCAAATGCAGAGAGTAGGCGCTCTCAGGGGCCTATCCCTAGGGGTTCCTATACTATTAACCCTCAAATCAATAGTGAAAATACGGGAGTAGGGGTCCTCCCGCTAACCCCAAACCCTGGTACTAATACATTTGGTCGAGATAATTTTCAAATACATGGGGACAACCCAAGATTAAATCAAACAGGATCTGAGGGATGCATAATACTCCCACGAAATGTAAGAAATAGAATTAACGGTAGCGGTGATAACCAGCTTATAGTGAGGTAAAAATGAAAAGAATTTTCTTATTTTGTGTACTTATTCAACTTGGCTGTGCTATTGCTTCAGAAAAAGAGATACCGACAGAGACTTTAACAATCAAAAATTTTAGAATCAAGCTGGACTATGCTGACTTTGAACTAAAGAACTCTAAATTTAGCAACTTAAATGGGTATTGGGGTTTTTCTAAGTCAAAAACAATTAATTATATCAAAGCTATAAAGTCGTTCTATAATAATAAGAAAAAGCCAGTGCCATTGGATGTCTACATCGATTTAACAGACATTAAAAGTACAAAGCTTTTTCAAAATGGAGAAATGTTCTTATTAGAAATAAAAGGTGGTGAGCAATCAAGTTCTTATATATCAAGAATTACTTTCTCTAATACGGGTCAAGCGCTAAAACGAGAGATTTGGGTTCCGATGTTTCCTGAACAGACTCGTCAAGTTACTACATATAGTCACTTTGATGAAAATTCCAACCTCTAAAGGTGGTGTTGAAGTCTACTTTAAAAATTTCATTTGGCAATGCTCTGGCCCGCAATTACAAAATTAACTTCATTGATATAACAGGAAGGAGCCCATTGGGTGTTGTTGGTAGTTACCTTGACTATCAAATCTATAATTACTTTACAGATACATTTACAATGAGGATATAAGAATTGAAGGAGAAACAAACGAAGACGGCACAAGCCTCACTCAATACATTTATGGAACGCGAATAAATGTTCCAGATTATATGATAAGAGATGGAGTCAGATATAAGTTTGTAACAGATTATGTTGGAAGTGTAAGAATGGTAGTAAACGCAGAGGATAATTCAATCGTTCAAGAGATTGGCTACGATGATTTTGGAAAGAATGTGAGTTTTTAATACCTGATATCGAAGCAAATATTTCTATAAGTACAGAAATTGATTTTAAATTAAATGAAAGATAATTCTTTCAAGTAAAAAATATAAAGACTATGATGGTCTTAAATGTGGCTATATATTTTTTAAGGATTTTGAATGAAGAAAAAATACTTATATATTTTTGCAGTAATTTTTATTTGTGATTGGCTTTTCATAGGCTCACTTATGTATAAAGACTTTAAAAAGAAAGTAGCTTTAAGCCAAATTGAAACTGTTCATAAGATGACTCTAATGTATCAGAAATCCTCTTTAAAACACACTGGCCAATTTGCAGGAAAAGATGAATTGTTTGAGAATATTTTCTCTCAAGTGGATGAAGAACAAAATTTGAGTTTTATTCTTGATATTAATGCAGTTGAGGCAAAGAAGTTTGGTGTTGATTTTTCAAAGTATATTTATTTTAAGAAAGATAGCTTCCAGTACTTAGTGTTTCATAAAAGAGAGAGAAAACTCTTTTTAGTGAATCGAGAAGGGGTTTTTAAGTTTATTGATGAAAAGTTTTTAAACTAATAAAATTTAATGCTGCATTTACGTACAGTTTTTGAGGTTTTGCCTTTCTTAGTTCAAGTCTTAAATCGAGCCTTTTGAGTCTGCACGGCAGTATTGCTGGTGTGTTTAAGGTATTCACTGTTAGTATAAGAGTCGATGTATAAAAAGATTCTTATTGTTGATGACGCTCCTTTTATTAGAGAAATAATAAAGGGTCATTTAAGTAAAATAGATTTTGTAGAAGAGGTTTTAGAGGCTGAAGATGGAGAAAAAGCTGTTGAAAGCTTTAAAGAAAATATGCCAGATTTAGTTTTTATGGATATCGTTATGCCTAATTTAAGTGGAATTGAAGCGACAAGACAAATTAGAGCTTTTTCTAGTAAAACTCCGATTGTGGGTCTTTCTACACTTGATGGCGGAGATGTTGTTGATAGAATCATTGAAGCTGGAGCGACTACTTTTTTAAGAAAGCCTTTTTCATTAGAGGACTTAGATAAAGTGATGAGTGGTGAACTTGAAGATTTAAAAAATAAAGGGTAATTGGTTTTTTTATATGGGAACTTTATATTTTGTAATTAAAAACTCTATAGTAACTTTAAGTATTGTGACATTAATGCAAATTAGTGTTCTTGGAAAAACTATTGAAGATAGAATCATGAATTTTGTTAGAGGAAATTTTGCTGTAAGGTTTTTAGGTACAGAACATATGACTTTAAATGAAGAGTCTTTAGAGTTAAGCCCTGAACAAATTAAAGAGATTCGTTCACGTTTTGGTGAAAGTGCTTTTATGAAAATGGTAAAGTCTCAAGCAAAAGAACTTTTAAAAGAAGAATTAAAGAACATGTCATCAAACCCTTCTTCTTTAGAAAAAGAACTTAAAAAAATGCAAGAAGGCCACCCTCCAAGGCAGCCTGCTCAAAATTAAATTTATTTTTCTTTTCTGTATTAAAATTTATCTTAGTTAACGTTTTTACCAGTTTTGCCACTAGCAGGTCTTGTTTTTGATGAACGCACTGTTGAGGCTGCATATCTTTTGGCCTTAGCTTGAGCTGCTGAATTTGAATTTTGCTTACTGCAATTTTGTCCACCAGCAAAAGCTGTTGAAAGACTGCCTAAAGTAAAGATGCTCATTATTAAAAGTTTCTTCATGTTATTCTCCCTCTTACTAACTGTATATGCTATGAGTGTGCCAAAATGATAAAAGGGCTGATTTTAAAAAGTACAATAATTTTAGACACTTATAAAAATCTCATTTTGATACAAATCGCTTAAAACCTAACACCTGAAAACTATCTAGTCAGAGGTCAGATCAAGTCTTATTAAACTCGGTTTGAGTTAAAACCTCTTATTTGGTGTAATAAAGTCTTAGTGAAATACAGTCTCCTTATAGTTTTTTTCGGAATTACGTCTTTTTTACTTAAGCCTAGTGTTTATGCGGCTGAGGCAAGTTTTTATAAGTTTCCAGCTGGAGCTTGTTATAAACTTAAAAACAGCGACTGGTCAGAGGCTTATGGGCGCTGTGAGCAAGAGGAGAGGTCTTTTGAGCTTAGTGGGGCACTTAATTCTTTTTGTCTATATGAGCTTAAATCAAATGAGTCTCTCCCGTTAATAGCAAAAAAACTTGGCTTCTTAAGACCCCTTAAAACAACAAGGCTTAGTCTAACAAACACTGGTGTGATCATGACAAGCAGTTTTATAAGAACAGGTGCTAAGCTGTTGTTTTATAAAGGAGATATTTTAAAAGCAAAAGATAAAAACCTTTGTCGAAAACCAGCTAAAGTAGACATGTATAGTAGCTTTTATGCTTTAAGCTATCCAGCTACCTTTTATGTCATGAGGCCTTTCTTAAAAAAAGTAAATGATAAAAGTTTAAAGGAAAAAGAAGTAAAGCCTCTATTAAGTAATATAGAAAACGAAGAGCAAATTAATGAAGAAAAAGATCCTTTTAAAAACTTAAGGGATGTTATTAATAGCCCTAGTGATTTTGAGGCAAGTTTTACAAAAGATAACAGGCTTGTTTTAAGTCCAAGTATTTTTTTTGAAAGCTTTAATGGAACTCAGATTTCAAATGGTTCAAAAGCTGAGATTGTAAATGACCTTTCTGTAGCAGTTTTTGCTGACTACATTTATGATTATAGTGATAGGTTTAATTTTTCAATTGGGCTTGGAGCTGAGCTTCATAGATTTGGTGACAGAGTAGGGCAATTAAGAATTGATAATGAAAACTTAACAAACTTCTCTTTAAGTACAAAACAAATATTTAAAATCAACTCAAGGCTAAATGTATATAGTCATCTTGGCCTTTATGAAGATATTTTTTATCAAAGAATTTCATCAGGCTTATTTGAAATGAAAAAAGACCTTATTCCACGACTTGGCTTGGGCTTTAAGGCTTCTTTAATAAGATATAGAAATTTTGATCTTGGTTTAAGCCCTCTTCTCTTTTATGACCTAGCTGGTTCTGAATTTGAAAGTGGCATGGGTTTTAATGTGCCATTTTTTGTTTCATTTAGAAACGACTCATTTATTTTTGACATAAACTTAGGGTATAATAATAGAGAGAAAAATCTTGATGATCTGAAGCTAGATTACTCAAGATACTATTTAGAATTAAACTTAGGGTTTAGTATATGAAGTACGTTGCTACATTAATAATATCTCTCTTTCTTGTTTCCTGTAGCGAGAACCCTTTTGGTCAAAGCTCTAGCTCTTCATGTGATCACTCACCAAATGCTGATGTAGGACTTCCTATAACTTGCCAAGTGAGTCTTGGTAACCTCTCTAACATAGCTTTATGGCTTGATTCAAATGAAGCAAGTACAGTTATTAGTACAAGTGCCGGTGTTGAAGGGATTTCAGATAAAAGCGGAAATGGAAATAATCTTGTTTTTATGTCTGGTGCAAGAGCTTCAATAAATCAATCTTCAGCAAATGAAAGAGATTCGCTCTTATTTAGTGAACAAGTTGGGGTGTATGAAAGACTTACTGATTTTAATTCAGCAGTTCCTGGTAGTTCTAACCTATCTATTTTTGTAGTTTTTAAAGTAAAAGCTCTTATGAATAATAATTTTCGTATGACTAATAATGAAGATTTTAGTTTAGAGTTAAACCCTTCAGGTAGCTTTATTTATGATCTTGGCTCAGGAAGTGGTGAGCTCTTTGCTCCTGGTTCAATACTTGATGATATAGTTAAAGTAAGTATAACCTATGACGCATTATCTGGAAACTCGAGTTTTTACTTAAATGGAAGCAGAGTAAACCAAGCAAACTTCTTAGCTAATGATAATGCTTGGTCACAGTTTTCAGTTACTGCTAGTGGTTCTACAGAGATTATGGAGATTATCATCTACTCAGATTTAAAAACTGATATTCTTAGAGAAGATATTGAAACTTATTTAGATAATAAGTGGGGTTTTTAATAATAAATACTAAAGGTCAATTTGCTTTGATGATTTTCCAGATTGACCAGAATTAGAGTTGATCTCACCAATATGGTATCTTATTAGTTCTAGGTCGGCGGGACCAGGCTCATCGTTGAGGTGTTTAAAGCAACAATCTACATTTTCTCCAGCAACAGCAGCATCTCCACTAAAAGCTTGTGAGCTTGTGCTTCCTGAGTGTTTATATGGAAAACCAGGAAATGAGACTGGAGCAGATCTTTGAGCATAAGCGGCTGAAGAGAAGATTAAAACTAAAAATATTTTTATTAAATTCATTTTAAATCCTCCTCCTTTAAATATTTAACTCATTAGTTGCTGGCGAAATAATCTCTAATAAATTATTAAAGATACTAGCTACTTGAGCTGCTACCTCTGCGCCTTGTTTACTTTTTACATCAGATATTTCACCATTGTCATCATAAATTACTTTAATAGCTCCTAAACCAGGTCTAGATACCATAAGAGGTTTGCCGACTTTAGGGTCATATGTAAGTGTTACAATTTTATTTGTCTGGTCAATAAGTTTGTTTATTCTTCCGTATCGATCGTAATTAAGTCTAATAGTCTGTCCAGTGCTATTAGCTGCCGTTTTTAGATTACATTTAGGTTTTTCATAACCAAACTTTGTAATAGACCTTTTAATAACTTTTCTTCCTTTAGCACGTGGACCAAAATCTTCGGTTTTCACTGAAGCTAATTTTTTACAAGTCTTATCATAAGTAAAAAGTTGTTTTTGGTCGTTATCAGATTTTGAACTTACAAGGCCGTATTTATTGTAAGTGTAATTTGTTGTAAGAGCGCCTTTGGTAACTTTAATAGGTCTTCCGTATAAATCATGATAAACAACATCTGTAATATCACCATTGTTATCAGATTTAACTCTATATAAAAATTTACCAGTTCCATCAGATTTAAGTTTATGCCAAAACTCATACTTTGATTTATTAGTTACTTTAGTCCCACATTTTTTAATAACTAAGCTCCAGTAGTGATTTCTTGGATCATCTTTAGAGTTTTGGTAAACATAGGATTCTTTACAGTTATTTCTATCTCCAAATGCCGTTACAAGATCTTTGTCTTTATCATAAGAAATAGTTTTCTTTGTTCCATCTGGAAAATCTACTGAAACAAGATTATGAAGATTATCATACTTATAAGCGTAATAATTTTTCCATGAGTTTTTGACAGAAATAAGATCTTGCCCATCATATTTGTATCTAGCCAGTGCATTTTCAGGACCTTTTATCTGAATCACTTTATTATTCTTATCAAATTTAAACTCTAATCTTTTGCCATTATTATCTGTAACATTAGCAATTTTGCCATTTAAATAATTAATTTGTAGATAGTTTCCATTTCTATCATACATGCTAATGATTTTTCCTTTAGAACTAAATTTTTGATAAGTTCCATCAATCATAAGCCTTTTATAAATTCCATCTTTTAAAATGACTTTCTCTGATCCTCGCCCAATAGCAAAATAAACCTCGCCTTTTTTCACTTGCCCTTTTAAGCCAAGTTCTTTTGCTAGTGCTTCTCTTAAATATTGATTTGTTTTTAAATCTTTTCTAAGCCTTTTTAAATAAGGCGCCTTTAGGGTTTTATTTCTTTTCTTAGATAAGCTTACTAATTTATTAATATAAGAAGTAAGATCTTTTCCATTAAGCAAGTTAGTAGTTGAAAAGGCGATCTCTTGTCCACCGCCACACTCTGTAATTTTTAATGTTGAATCCGGCATGACTTCAAGTTTAGTTTCATAATCTGAGCACCATCCAAAGCCAAAAATACCATCATATGTAGATCTACTGTTGTATGTTCTTTCTACGGCAAGTTCGTAGCCTGTTCCTACTAGTTTAATATCAGTCCAAGTATCTGAATAATTTGAGTTCTTCATATCAACAACTGAATGAGAGAGGAGAGGATAGAATAATAAGAAGCTAAAGAGTAATTTCATAGATTTTATCATACCTTAATTTGCACCATTTTTTTAATCATAAATCCACCAATTATTTGTAAAGTAAAAACTAGACAAAGGCACATCACACCAATGCTTGTATTAAAGAGAGGCGCAACAAATTCCGGGTCCATAGTCCAGAACATAAGAAGCATAGCTGAAGGGATAATAGAAATGATTATCCCTTGAGTAATACCTTGAGCAGTCATGGCTTCAATTTTTTTCTCTAGCTTCTGTCTTTCTCTAACAACACTATTAATTGTTTGAAAAGTTTCTGCTAAATTACCACCTGTTTCTTTTAAAATATTGATTGAAGTAACAAGCATTTGAACATCTGGTTGAGGTACTCTCTCTCCCATTTCATTTAAGGCTTCTTCAAAAGTCATACCTAATCTTACTTTATTTAAAACAAGGTTAAACTCTTGAGCAAGCGGCCCTTTAAGGTTATCAGTAACTCTTTCCATGCTTTGCGCAGGAGAAAGCCCTGCTTTAATTCCATTTGCCATAATGGTCATGCCATCAACCATTTGATTAACTACTGTTTTACATCTTTTCTCATATAAGCTTTGAATCACAATAGGAGGAATTTTCATTCCAAGAATAGACACAAAAGATCCCATAATAAGAGCAGGAACCATATTAGGAAATAAAAGTAAAAAGAAAACAGTGCCTAAACCATAACTAGAAAGAAGTAGAAAAATTGTAATTTGTTTTTCATCAGCTGTTACATACATTAGATCAAGTTGATGCATAATCTGTTCTTTCTTTGCTAAAGCCTTTCCTCCTAAAAATCCAATAAGCGGTCTCCAGCCAAGGTATGCAGCTGCAAAAACAAATAAAGAGGTAAGTGGTATAAAAAGCCAGTTGTTTAAAACTATAGGTGAGAGCATATCAGTCATATTCTTAATCCTCTCCTACAGCTTTTTTTGTTTTTGGTTTTAGACTGCTTGGCTTAGATAAACCGCTTGGTTTTTTAAGCCCTGGTTTTCTTAATGATGGTTTTGCTCCAGGCTTTATGTTGGCTACATTGCCTTTTTCTTCTTTTTTTGAATTTGTAAATATATCTCTAGGTATGTTGACGCCTCTAGCTTCAAACTTTTCAATAGCTTTTGGTATTTGTCCTGTCGGTTTGAAAGACCCAATGATCTTCCTGTTTTTATCAAAGCCTTCTTCTTTAAAAACAAAAATATCAGTCAGTTCAATAACATCGCCACGGATTTGACCTACTTCAGTAATGTATTTAACTTTTCTTGATCCATCACTTAATCTACCAATTTGTACAAATATATTAACAGCTCCGGCTATTTGTTCTCTTATTGCTTTTGCTGGAAGATCCATTCCTGCCATAAGACAAAGAGTTTCAAGTCTTCCAATAGCTTCTCTTGGAGTGTTCGCATGAACAGTCGTCATTGACCCATCATGTCCAGTGTTCATTGCTTGAAGCATATCAAGAGCTGCTCCATCTCGACACTCACCAACAATAACTCTATCAGGTCTCATTCTAAGTGAGTTTCTTACTAAATCTCTAATTGCAATTTCCCCAGTCCCTTCCATATTTGCTGGGCGTGTTTCAAGTCTTACTACATGTTCTTGCTTAAGCTGAAGCTCTGCAGCGTCTTCTACAGTTACGATTCTTTCATTTGCAGGAATAAAACCAGACATCGTGTTTAAAAGAGTTGTTTTACCAGAACCAGTACCACCTGAGATAATAATGTTTAAGCCTTGTTCTACACAAACTCTTAAAAAATCTACCATTTGCTTAGTCATTGAGTTCCAAGCTATATAGTTCTCATGTGTAATCTCATCTTTTGAGAACTTTCTAATGGTAAGGGCAGGTCCATCAATTGAAAGTGGTTCAATAACTGCGTTCACACGACTACCATCTTGAAGTCTTGCATCACAGTAAGGGGTTTTTTCATCGATTCGTCTACCAAGTGGTGTAACAATTCTTTCAATAATATTTCTAAGTTGTAAATTTGATGTAAATCTTGTTTTAGAAAGTTGAACTTTTCCATTTTTCTCAACAAAAATCTTATCAGCTCCGTTTACCATGATTTCTGTAACAGAATCATCAGCTAAAAGCTCTTCTAAGGCTCCAAGCCCTAGTGCTTCATCTAAAACTTCTTTAATAATAGATTTTCTTTCATCTCGAGCAACACCTGGTGCGAGTTTGTCAACAAGCTTAGTCACTATCATTTGGGTTTTACTTCTAAGCTCTTTTTCTTTTTCAGGGTTACCATCAGCACCTGACATATCTTTTTTAAGATCCATTTCTTTAATAAGAGCTGTATGAATTTGAATTTTTAATTGAATATTATCATCAACATGAGTGCTACCAGTAGTTATGCTTTTACTTTTTGAATCTGCTCTTTTGGAATTGAGTAGTTTGGCTTGCTGTAGAATTCCACCAGTAAGCTTTCTAACTAATGAAAAGTGTGCTTGAGAAATCGGAATTCTATTTTGTGAAAAAACAAAAGGTTGATTTTTTTGTAAAGATCCAAGTGCAGAGATATCATCTTGAGGAATAACAGCAGTTATAGGCCTAGCAAGTGATTTTGAAATTGCATTAGGATCTAAACCGTTATTAGCAGCTTTGTTAATAACTATTTGAAAAAGATCAATAGGAAGAGTTTTTGAAACCATCTCAGTTAAAAATCTTTTTGTTTGATTCACAGTTAAGATATCTGGAGTTGTTATAGTAAGTGCAGAACTGGCTTGCTCAAGAAGACTAAACTGTAAGTCGCTAAGCTCACTTCCTAAGTCAGCAATAATATATTTATAGTATTGACTAAATGAGAGCATTTGTTTTGAAAAGAGTATTGGGTCTGCGTGTAAGCTTTCACTACCATCTGAAACTGCTGCAAGGTAGTCAACACCTGAGCTATGCTTAGTCACAAAACTTGAAAAGACCTTTTCTGATAATGCTTGATTTGTTTTATTTAAATCTGAAATTGTTTTTTGTGGACGAGCACCCATTATGATATTTTGATCACCGCAAGTTTTTTGATCAAAATCTATAAGAAGTACAGGCGCTTTAAGTTCTAACCTTAAAGCTAGAGCAAGGTTAGCAGAAATAAGAGATTTTCCAACCCCGCCTTTTCCGCCTGTAACACATATTAAGTGGCAATTTTTACTTACTGACATACTCTTAACTTTTCGGTTTTTTAGTATGAAATAGTGAGAAAAAAATACTTATAAACCACTTAAAACCCAAGACTGATGGCTAGTCTAGAGGTTTGGTGATTTATGAGTTTTATCGATCTAAACGAAACTTTCTTTTTACTTTATTAACCCCTTGGCTAGCTGAGGATTTAATAAAAGGTGTAACAAAGATCACAAACTGACTTTGTGATCTTGTTAAATCTTTTGAAGCCCCTAGTCTAAAGAGTGGGTTTGTTACCCCTGTAGGTTGTCTGTTATAGCCAGTAGCAGAATTACTCTTAAGTAGCCCACCTAAAGCAGCGCTTTGTGAACTTCTAACAGTTACAATCGTTTTAATACTATTATTTGTTGTTGAAGGGCCTGAAGCTGTTATTTCTAAAACTTCTCCTATATTAACTCCAATGTCCATTCTCACGCCATCTGATCTTCCTGAAGCAATCGTTGGTGTAACGTTTACACCAATACTTACATTGGTGTTTTGAGGAACAGATAAACCTTGTTGGTTAACAATGGTAAATGGAATTTGCTTTCTGTTGCTTACTGAGGCTGGCGAACCTTCTTCTGTAAGGACGGATAAGCTATCAAGTACTCTTGCGTGTCCATGCTCTTTAGCCCAATTAAGTTTAGGAAGAAGATTACTAATAACTCCAGCAATTGATGCGATTGTGCTGCTACCACCTCTTAGGTTTGATTCAAAGCTAACACCTGTTTCTGCTGATATAGTTGGAGCCCACTGGAAGTTAAAGCCTTTTTGATAAGATTTTTGAAGTTCAACATAATGAACAATGATTTGAATGATTTTTTTAGGCTTATCAGGAGCTTCTTTAAAAGCCTGAATGTTATTAATAATAGGATTACTTTTTTTAAGTGGACTGATTTTTTGTCCCGGAGCACCTTGAGATACAGCGTAACCTTCAACTAAATCAGAAATATGTGCTTGAGCAATTTCTTCTGCTCTTTTTGATTCACCTGGGTAAGATTCTTGCCCTTCAAGAATGTAGAAATCATTAATAACTTCAACATAGATTTGTGGATTATCAATTTCAGCTTCAATTCTTTCAGCAATTTTTTTCTTAGCTAAAGGACTCATTCTAACTAAAGAAACTGCCTTTTCTTTGTACTCATTAAGAACAGCTCCAATTCTATTAAAATCTTTTGGAAGGAGGACAAAACCGTCTACATAAACCTTATTATTTAAAATTCTAATTTCAATACCTTCAATTTCACCAAGAAGGAGCTTAATTTCTTGTGCAACTTTTTGAAGATCACTTTCTTGGATGACGATTTTAATTTGTTTTATAATAGTGTCAGTGTCTTTTGCATCTACAAATCTAATTGTAGTTGATCCTTTTCTTTTAGGTTTAAAGCGCATTACCTTTCTATCATCGTCATAAACAATGTCTACATATTTTCTAAAATTTTCATTTTCAAATTTAAACAAAGATCTATCGGGTAAATCAGGCATTTTAATATCTTCATAATCACCTTTTACCATGTTAAAAAGTTCAAGTTCTTTTTCTATTGCAACCTCAGCAAATGAAAAACTAAAACTTAAAAATAAGCCTAGGAAAAGTGTTAGAGGAATTTTGTTTTTTAAGTATCTCATGATGAATCTAAGCAATCTCTTTATTAAAGAGGCTGCATTCCTCCCTTACGCTTCGGAGTTCTTGCTCTTGGTTTAGTAGGGTACTTTTGCCCAGAACTAGCGGGTGTTCTCTTAAATTTAGGCTTACCTAAGATAGATTCTGCTGTTGTACTTGAAGGAACTCCAGCAGGTCCTGAATCACTTGGATGTCTTAGAGTGAAATAAAGGTTCCCTGGATTATCAATTAAAATGAAAGTAAGGTTTTGAGCCTCAATAGGGGTAGCCTCAATAGTTACTGTAGAAAAACTCGTATCTGAACTTAAACTCTTAAATTTAAAAACATCTTTTGGAGTTTTTGAATAAAGCGCAGGAAGAGTGTTAGCAATTCTAGAGCCAGTTGCGAGGATGGGAACGTTTTGCATGAGAGTTTTTACTTCTCTTCTTTGATTTTGTCCTTTACCAGTAGTAACAGATGCTAGAATATCAATTTTATCACCTGGCTTAAGAAGTTTTGCAACACCTCTCATAGCATCAGCTGGAATAGATATAGCTCTTTTACCTGGAGAAACTTGAAATGAAAGTCCAGTTCTTGAAGAAGGTTCAGATATTTTTGTAGAGAGTATTTGCTCTCCGGCTTTAATATTAGCTAAAGAAACTTTGCCAATAAGTTTGTTAGGATCTGTTATTGTGCCAGGCTGTTTATACCTTTCTGGTATTTCAACAATATCCAAAACGCTCTCTCCAATGGGCTGCATTTCATAAATATCTTGTTTAGCAACGACAACAGCGATTTTAGAGCCAAAGTTTTTTGTAACTTCTTTATTTTTTTCTTGAATATAACTATAGAGAAAGGCTGCTGCGCCAATGGCAAAAGCAACTGCTATCCATAAATTTTTACTGTCTTGATTCATACTCTCTCCATAAGCTTTTAAAACTTTAAATTAAAAATCACTCTAATCTACTCTCCACAACCTGCACTTAAGCAGATTCCATAACCCACCATTATCCAAACAGGGTTAGCACTTACTTGTGCTCTGCCTTCAGTTGGTATTCTACCTGGTTGCCATATTTCATTTGTGTGAACATTAGGTTCATTTGATGCTGTATCAGAAGTTGGGTATCTAATTGGCATAGATGCAGCAATAAAGTTATCAGTTGAAGAAGCTCCTCTAATAGCATGATAACGATGAAGCGTTCGTGAGTACTGATTTCCAGCATCATTTCCTTGATCAATGAAATACATTAAGTTTGCTCTATTTCTAAATGTTTCAAAAGCATAAGTCCTAGCTGCTATAGAGTGTAGAACATGTCTATGAGTGATCCCCCAAAAACCTAGTAAAAAAGTAAGTAAAGTAGCAAGAACTAAAACTAGTGGAATAGTTTCAATTAAGGACATGCCTTCTTGTCCTTTTTTACTCTTTATCTTTGAGAGGTTTTTAACCTTATTATTACAGCTCATCTAGCTATAAATCGGCATTTCAGAGCTTTTTCTTTAAAGAAAGAGTCTCACTTTGGTCGAGTTTAACTTTCTGTCGCAACACTTTAGCAACCATTATCAGCTTCTTCTCCATAGCTAGCTCCAGTATTTAAACTAAATGCTCCACTATTAAGTTCAGGAAACTGAGATGAAAGAACTCTCCATTTTTCTCTATTAAAATTTAAACACTCTTGAGTTGAAGGCTCTCGGTAAATAAAAGCTGACATAGTAGCGCTAAACTCATCATCACCTAAACCATCAGTTGTGTTACCAATCATAGGAACTCTAAAATCTAGAATCTTTGAAACATAAAGCGCTGAGACTCCATAAAACTTTCTTCCTCTTATCGGATTAGTACTAGCGTCTTCAACATCATCAACATGAAAATTAATTTTTCTAAGTTCAAACCACTCGTTATCAACAAAAAATTGTTTTAACTTATCTTGAACTAGTTCAGCAAATTTATCATCTGCCATTTGAAGCTGCTCATCTTCGCTTATATGTGCAGATGCCTTAGCTCTAGCTGAAGAAAATAAGACATATTGAGCTACTGATGAGAACATAAGAGTTATCGACATTACTGCAAAAACCATAGAAATTGCGAATACAACAATTGTTGAGAATAAAAAATCAATAGTTAAGATACCACCTTGATTTTGAAATCTTTTTTTTCTTTTTTGGTTAGAAGATTTTAAAGGCATATTTATTTAACCTTAAAGGCTATCTCCTTCACGGCTTGTCGCTCTTTGGTGTGGGAGTTTTCCACTTGCTCTAGCTGTAGAAAGCGGTTCCCAGTGGCCAGTAGCCATCATGCCTGCAACTCTTTCCCAGGGTCCTGAAACAAGTTTTCCTAAAATTCCTTTATCTTTTAAACCTGTCATCATAGCAGTAGCTAATCCAGTAAAAAGAAACATAACTAAGATGGCTTCAATAACACCTTGACCTCTTTGTTTTCTTCTAGAATTTTTATGCTTTAACTTATTCATATTAAACCAGCCATTAAAAAAGTTTTATAAGAAAGCCATCCAAGAAGAATTCCAAAAGTAAAGGGTATTTTGTTTTCAGCCACAGTAACTTTTTTAGTTGCTAAAAGCGTATTAGTAAGTAGAGCCCTTAAATTTCCTCCAACACTAGTAGCTATTATACCAAAAACTCCACCCCATAGTAATGACATAAAAATAAAGCCTATAAGTTCTTCTAAAAGTAAAAAAGGAGAGACGGCAAGCATAAGTTTAATATCTCCACCTCCAAGTATCTTAAGTAAGTAAACGGGAGTAAGAATAGCAAAAGCGATAAAAAAAGAAGGCACTCCAATATAAAGGCCGGCAAGGCTTCTTAAAAGAATAACAAGAGATATGTTTATCGCTAAAAAAATGAGATTAAATTTATTAGGCACTTTTGCTGTCTTTAAATCTATAAATAGAGCAATAAGCAGTTCTACTAAGACCACAACAAAGATAATTGTACTAATATAAGATGGAGTTAAAAAACTAAACATTACATATACTTATCGATAATATGCTCTATTAGCTTAAATTTTTTATTAATTAGGAACAGCGTTGCTCCAAAGAATGTTTGCACAAGGTGGAACTGTTCCATTTACAGGAGTTTGAAAGCACCTGCCTGTGGTCATTTTTTGCTCAATTCGAGCACCCAGCTTTCCCCCATCATCAGAGAAAATACGAGCTGGTCCATTTGAACCTGTAAAAGCTGATACAATGACCAGCCCTACTAATGAAATAAGAAGTGTAAGTTCTAAAGTCATTTAATGAACTTTAAAATTCACCTAGATCTGATTCGAGTCTATCAGCCTGCCCTGATATGATTCCCTCAATTCTTGGTTTTAAAAGAACCGCAGCAGCAACAACAGCAACAGCAATAAGAATGTATTCAAGCATACCCTGACCAGATTCATCGTTCCAAAAGTCTTTTGCTAGTTTCTTGATCTTCATTTTGTATATCCTCCATAAAAGTGTGTTCACTTATATGCTAGTTTATCGTCTAGATACGGAAATCACTTTAATATTGTATCAAAAAGAGTTCCTCTTTTTTTCTTGGCTATTTTAAAGCATTTGAGGTAGAAAAAAATATGGAAAGTTCTGATCATCTTTATGCTTTTGAATTAGATTCTCATAACGCATTTGAAGTTTTGTCTCAATTTGAAACAAATATTAAAAGTGGTGATTGGCTTTATTTTAACCAATCTAAAAACTCTGTTCAGGCTTTGTTTAAGTCAGAAGTAAAAATAGAGTCTGATTTTATAATTAATTCTTTAAATAAAGATTTTATTGATATTTTCCTTGGAAGATTTTCAAACAAATTAAGCCAAGGAGTTGAGGTTTTAGAGTTAGAAAGTTTTTTTCAATTCTGTTTTAAACTAAATACTTGTTTAAATGAGGGAGTTAAAATTTTTGATCTATCTAGAACTCAACTATGGATTTGGCTTGAATCAGATAGTGATACTAAAAAACTCGCTCCTAAACTTAAAGACTTTATTTCTTAGAGGAAACAAAGCCTTTTGGTTTTTTTCTCTCAGGTCTATAAACATATTTACACTTATAAAGGGCTGATTCATATTTTGACTTTAAAGGATCTTTCTCATCAACTTTATGAAAGTTTCTCTTAAGTGATTTAATAAGAGGTTTTCTAGGTTCTTTGTGATTTTTACAAGCTAGTGTGTATGCCTCTAAAGCATCATCTAACTTATTTAAATTAAAAAGAAGTTTAGCCCTTAAAACAAGTGCTTCATCGGGTGGGTTATTTTCAATAGCTTTATCAAGATGTTTTAAAGATTCCATTATTTTGCCTTCATCATGAAGAATTTGTGCTGCAAAGTACTGAGCGTTTGCACTAGCTGGAAACCTTGATGCTGTTTTAAGTAGAGAATCTCTAGAGCCTTTTTTATTACCAGAGTCAGCTAAGAGTTTTGCAAGTGTAAGATGTGATTCACTATCATTAGGCTTAGCCTCAATTGCTGTATTACAAGATTTAATTCCTGATTTAATATATCCAGCTTCATAGTGCCAGTGACAAAGTTTTGAAAGAAAATAGGGACTTTTTCCTATATTTATACTTCCTTCTTTAATCACTTGAATAACCTCATCAGGACTGTTGGGGGTTTTTTCTAAAAAATCAATATAAGCCTTGTATGAACTTAAAGAGGGGTATTCTTTAACAGCTGTTGAAAAGAGTGTTCTGGCTTTTTCAATATTTTGATTTCTTATCGCTTTAAAATTATCTGTAGGAGCAAATGAAAGAGCTTCATTTAAATATGTTCTTCCAAGCTCAATTTGAACACTTACTTTGTTTGGGTAAATATTTTTAGCGTATTCTAAGACTTGAGCTCTTTTAAGATTATCTTCATTCCATTTATAGGCTTCAGATAAAATAACTAGTTCTTTAAAGCTTAATGAAGTTAAGTTCTTAGATAAAAGATCAATGATCTCATCACCCTTTTCTTCTTTAAAAAAACTTATAGCAGATTTTTGTCTTTGTGCTTTTATTTGTTTCTCTTCTTCATTCTCTTGAGAAAAAGATTTTCCAGGTATTAAAATTAGGAGAGTAGAGCATAATATTAATAAACAAATAGAAGTAATCTTCCGATCTGAAGCTGTGAAACAATATTTGCTGACTCGTCTTGAGACACTTTTTAATAACATACAAGTTTCTTATCGGAAGTCTTTTAAGAAACCTAGAGCTGTTATAGAGCGTGGCCAGGGTATGATAGAGTATCTCTTGATGCTACTTATGACAGTGGCTATTGTAGCAGGCTTAAGTCGAGCACTTGGAGATCCTTTAAAAGATTACACAGGTAATATTGTTTCAGAGATGGTGAGATGTATTATAGAAACTGGTGAGCTACCTCAAAGAGCTTTTGAGATATGTGATATTACAGTATCTATTAATATGAATGAATTTAGGATTGAGAAAAACTCCCCAGGTAGTAAAACAAGTGGTTTTGGAACTGGCCCTACATCTAGTGCATCACCAAGAAGTGGCAGTAATCAATCAAATAATAGAGATTCAAATGGCTCTAATAGTGAAAACAACTCCTCAGGTTCTAGCCAGAGGCCGGGTAGAAATTCGATACAATCAAGACCAAGTTCAGCTACCTCTTCTTTAGATAGTGGGGGTTTTAACGAGGAGTCACCAAGATCAGTTCCTGGTGGTGACTTTAATGATGTTGCCTCATCTGGAGAAGAAGATGGTTTTAAAGGTTTTGATGCCGATGGCGGACGAGGTAGAAGACGAAGAGCGGGTAGAGCTGAAGGAGTAGGGGGCACTTTTACTTTAGGTGGAGCTGCAGGAGCTGGTGAGAATCAGGATTTAAAGCCTGCTGATTCTAGTCTTGCTAGATCTGCAAAAATTAAGAAAAATGCTGATGAAAATGACCTTGAGGCTCCTCCAGGGCCACTTGCCTTTAAAATGGATGATAAGGGTAAAAAAAGAGGGCCTACAAATACAAATGATGGAGAGGATTCCTGGTTTAATTTTGGTAAACTTTTAAAATGGGGAATTATCATAGCTATTTTAATTATTTTTGGTGTTTTTATGATGAACCAATTAAATTCAATCAGAAAGGGATGGACGAGCTAAAAAGGAAGAGCTAAGTTTTTTAGTTATGAACATAGCTCTTGCTCAAATAAATCCTGTTTTAGGTGATTTCGAATATAACCTAGAAGAAATCACTCAGAAAGTTTTAGAGGCTTCAAAAAAAGGTGCAGAACTAGTTATTTTTTCTGAACTAGCAACTTTTGGTTACATGCCCTCAGATCTTTTAGAGAGACCTGATATTGTTGAAAAACAAATTTTAGTAATAAAAAAAGCTATTAAAAAATTCCCAAAAGATATCGCAGTTTTATTTGGCGCAGTTATGCCTCATCAAGATTTAAAAGAGCGTTATTATAATTCAGCTGTTTTTGTATATGAGTCAGAAATCAAGAGCATCTTTTTTAAAGAACTTTTACCTAACTACGATGTTTTTGATGAGAAGAGATTTTTTAAAAAAGGCGAATTAAAAGAAAATATTTTAAATTTTAGGAAAAAGAAATTCCTTATTTCTATATGTGAAGACCTGTGGTTTGATGAGTCTGGAGTTTATGAGAATAATCCTATGGACGGAATCAAAGAAGACTTAGATTATATTATCAATCTGAGTGCTTCACCTTTTACCAAAAATAAACTTAAAACAAGAAAGAAAATTTTAAAAAATATTGCACTTACCCAGTCTGCAACCTCAATTTATGTTAATCAAGTTGGGGCTCAAGATGAATTGATCTTTGATGGTGGGTCTTTTGCTTTTGATAGTAAGGGCAAAGAGGTATCTCAACTAAGTTTATTTAAAACTGATTTAAAAATGCTTGATGAGAAAAAAGAAAAGATCTCAAAAGATGAGTATGAGAATATTTTTAATGCGCTTGTACTTGGTTTAAGAGATTACTTTAAGAAAACAGGTTTTAAAAAAGCTCTTCTTGGTTTAAGTGGTGGGATTGATTCTGGCTTAGTTTTAATGTTGGCAAAAGAAGCGCTAGGTGCAGAAAATGTTACTGGTTATGCTCTGCCTGGCCCATACTCTTCTAAATTAAGTATGGATTTAGCAAAAGAGATTTCTAAAAATTTAGGAACTCATTTAGAGATTTTTGATGTTAATCCAACTTATGATGTTTTTTTAAAGTCTTTTGATGAAAAATTTGGTGATCAAGATTTTGGTCTGATGCATGAAAACTTACAAGCTAGGCTAAGAGCTTTAACTTTAATGGCTCTTTCAAATAAAAACGGCTCTCTTCTCTTAGCAACTTCTAATAAGTCTGAATTATGTGTTGGCTACAGTACTCTTTATGGAGATCAGTGCGGAGCTTTAATGCCTATTGGTGACTTGTTAAAGACTGAAGTTTTTAAGTTATGTGAATGGTATAATAGATTTAAAGGGAGTGAGGTCATTCCTGTAGAAATGATTAAAAGACCTCCGACAGCAGAGCTTAGGCCAAATCAAAAAGATGAAGACAGCCTTCCGCCTTATGAAGAGCTTGATCAAACAGTAGATAAATTAATAACCAAAAAAGGAAGGGCTAAGACTGATCAAGAAAAATGGGTCTTAAAAAGGTCTTTTCAATCAGAATTTAAAAGGTGGCAAGCAGCTCCGATTTTAAAAATCTCAGAGCATGCTTTTGGGAGAGGTCGAAGAATGCCTCTTGCTCACAAAACAGTTATATATTAAGGCTTTTGTTCCAAATTAAAGTACTGGTTTAAAATGGTTAAATAAAGATAAAAGTAAGTATTTTCAATAACTTAAATGCTGACCATATAAAAATTAAGATTCAAATACTTTTCAGGGTAAAGTATGTAATAAAGTGTTTAGACTTTTACTCTGAAAAAAGGGACAGCAAAGCTTCTTTCAATTTAAATCAAAGTTAACTGATCAGTAGATTTTTCTATATAAGGAAATTTAAGAGGTGATTTTCCTTGAAGGTTCTCAAGTCTTTTCTTGTCATAAATTTTATCTGGTATGGCTCTATCCATGAGTTCAGCAAAAACTTTACCACAGAGTTCAGCATCTTCATGGGCTCTGTGAAGAGTTCCAAATTTAAATTTTAGATGTTGAGCTACAGTACCAAGTCTATAATTACTTAAACCAGGCACAATTCTTTTTGCTAGTGAGAGAGTATCAAAAACATACCCAGAAGGAGCTAGCTCCTCATAGTTTTTATAGTCATTTAAGAAGAATTGAAAATCAAAAGAAGCATTATGGGCTACAAGTGGATCTCCTCCACAAAACTTTGTAAAAGACTCAAGGCAGTCTTCAATAAAAGGTTTTCCTTCGACCATATCATCTGTGATGCCATTTACTCTAGAAGCGCCTTCAGGAATAGACATTCTAGGGTCTACAAGAGTTGAGTAAATATCCTCAGGTTCGCCGTTAACAAATTTTACGGCTCCGATTTCGCAAATTCTATCAATTCCTGCAAGTGTTCCTGTTGTTTCTAAGTCAAATGCGATAAAGTTCATAAATAGAAATTTATCCGATGAATAATTAGGAGACAAATGCTTTGAAGAAGAAATATTCTGCCAGAGTGCGTTATGCAGGTGAAGTGGCCTCTGTCCCAATTTCACCAGATGTTTCGCTTTTAGAGAATTTTGTTAGAGCCAAACTGCCAATAGGTCGATCATGTAATGGTGAAGGTATATGCACTACATGTAGGGTTTTTATAATAAGAGGCGAGGTCACAAAACCTCAAGAGCTTGAAGAGGTCAGAAGAGTTGAGCGAGATTTTGCAGAAAATGAAAGGTTATCTTGTCAGTGCAAAGCGCTCTCTTTAGATCTTGATATTGAAATACCTTAATTAATTTTAAAGGGACTGCTGTAAATCCATGGGATCCACTTTGAGTTTCTAAGAAGTGGGTAAGTTGGCTTTACATCAACTCTAACTCTGTAAGTGCCCTTTTCTTTTGGGAAGAAGAAGTTGTTTTGATCAAGCTCAAGGTATTTTTCACCATTAAAAAAGATGAGTGTTCTCATTTGATCTTTGTGCTTTGGATTTTGAATATATATTTTTTTTAGTTCAGTCATCTCTTTTTCAACTAATTTCTTTCGCTTAGAGTCCATAGTATAAAGAGCAAAACCACTTGGGTTTCCTAACACATCAAGTGAGAAATAGTTTTGACCGCGTTTTAATGCGTTGATGATTTTTTGATGATTTTTTCTGCCAGTCATTTCTTCTTCTAAAAGCACGTGATTTTTGGCTAAAGAAAAAAGCGTTTTATAACCAGGAAATTGGATAAAAGTTTTACTAAGTATTCTAAGTTTTGAGGTGGCATCACTTCCTAAAAACCCCAGGCTTATCTGTTCTTTATTAAATCTATCGAGTGTTTTTTCACTGGTTAAGTCACTTGAAAAGATTTTTAAGAAAAAGAGTTTTGGATTAAAAGGATAAAAAATAAGTGAGCTTAAAAAAATAAATTTAGATTTTAACCATGACTGATTCCAAACTTCTCTTAAGTTAATAACCTCAGAACCACTCAATGCACTAGGAATTTTTCCTTCCCATTTTGATCCTGGCTTATCAGGGTGAGCAAGAATAATAAGCTCATCACTACTTAAAGAGTTTAAAGCGTTAGACATGCTGATTTCTATACTTGATTTAGATTCAAAGACCTCGGCATCAAGATGGGAAATTTTTAAAAATCTAGAGTTTTTATAACTTAGCTCTAAGCTATAAAAAACATTTAGATTACCAAATGTAATTGGACTAGGCTGCTTTTCATTAATGGGATTTTCGTTGTTAAAAACTATAAAATCAAGCTCAGCATTGTTTGCTGCTGTTATAATTTCTTGAACAGAGCCACTTCCGCTACTCCTGTTGCTGTGAACATTTAAAACACCAGAATAGTCATAAAAATCAGAGTCTACGCTTTCTTTTATACTTTCTTCGTAATTAATGTTTGAAGAAAAAACACCAAAACCTAGATAAATCAGAGATAAACAAAAAAATATTACTCCAGTCTTCATTGAGCAATTTCAGAAGGGTAGCGAACAACCTTTTGCTCACCAAAATTCCCTGGTACTCCAATGTCTTTTCCGTTAAAGAGAAGGTTTACAGCGCCAGCATCAAAGTACTTAATTTCAGCAGACTCAAACTTAAAGGTCCTTACTTTGTTGGGTTTTAAACTTGCTCGAACTGCTTTTTCATCAAGGTTTGTTTTAATCATTAGAGCAGTCTTATCAAGAGGTTCAACTGTTAGGGTATTAAGTTGAACTGGAGCTTTTTCTTCTTTGTTTGTAGCTGCTGAAACTAATGCGCCAGAGTTTTTATTTACAGGATTTATCTTCAAAGCCTCTGTATCAGTTGTACTCATTACAGAGGTGGGTTTGTTTGTGTTGCTAGTCTCTTTATTATTTTGTGTGGCAACCTGAAGGTCTTTTTTTTGGCTTAAATCTTGTTTACTTGTTTCTGATGCGTTGTTAAAAGTTGAGCTTGGATTGTAGCTTTTTAAAAAGAGAGATACTGCAAAAACTCCGCCTATTGTGAAAAATAAAATAGAAACTGGGATCACTGTTTTTTGAAAAACATCAGAAATAAAAACAGTATCATGGTTATCTGATTGTTTTAAAACTCCCGTTTTAACCATATGAGCATTAGATTCAAAATTTGAATTATAAAGAGCAAGGATCTCTTCATCATCAACGGCAAGATACTTTGTATAAGATTTAATAAGACCTTTTGTAAATGCTCGTTTTGGAAGATCTTCTAAATTAGAATCTTCAAGGTTTCTTAAGAGTTTAAGATTAATTTTTAAATCTGTGCAGACTTCCTCTAAAGAAAGTGATTTTTCTTGCCTTGCTTTCTTAAGAAGAGAGCCGAATGCAGTTTCAGGGTTGGTGATATCAGACATTTTTTTATAGGCCAGTTTTCTTATTGATTTTTGTTAGTAATTTTGGAATTGCTTTTTTAATATGGTTTTGATTAGGTGAAAACCCATTAAGTATCTGCTTTGATGCTAGGTAGTTTTCAGACTTATAAAATATGAGAGCCTTTAAAAAACGAAGAGCGTTCTTATCCTTATCTCCTGTACATAAAGAGTCAGCCTGTCTTGCAACTTTTAAAGCTGTGTTAACAAACCCCTTTTTATAAAAGAATTTTGAAATAGAGAATCTGTTCTTACAACTTCTTGCTTGAGTAGCAAGAGCTCTTTTCATGTTTAAAAGGGCTTCTCTTTTGTTGTTTAGCTTAGAATAAGTAAGACCAAGTTGGGTTAAAGTCGCTTCTTGATCCTTATAAATAATATCTTTAGAGGCTGCTAAGGATTCTTTAAGTGATTTTTCATAAAGCCCTTGTTTATAATAAAAATTAGAAAGAAAATTTCTAGCTTCTGTGAAGTTGCTTTTAATAGATATGGCTTTCTTTATTGAATCAACACCTCTTTGATTAAACCCTCTTTTTAGTAGGACTCTTCCAAGAGCATAATGAGCTTTGTAATAGCTTGGTTGAACTTCAATTGCTTCTAAGTATTTTTCTGTAGCTTGAGTGTAGAGCTTGTTTTTAACAAGGTTATTTCCCATTGAAGTGAGGGCTTTAGCTTTTTCATCTTGAATCTCTATTTTACTTTCTTCAAGTTCTGCGACTTGAGTCGAGCTACAGCCTAAAGTAAGAGCAAATAAACTAAGTATTAAGAGTGTTTTTTTCATATATAAACTTTATCAAAGAGATGGTTGTTGTAGCAAGTTAGAGTCTTTTGACAAAGGTCTTAAAAATAAAAAAGCCTCTTTTTTTAAAAAGAGGCTTTGGGTCTAAAACATCATAAGTTTTAAAAAAACTTAACCTTTACTCGTTTACGATCTCGTTTGGTTCAAAGAAGAGTGAGATTTCTCTTTCAGCGCTTGTAGGAGAGTCACTGCCGTGAACTGCATTTTCACCCATGCTATCAGCATAAAGTTTTCTTAAAGTTCCCTCTGCAGCTTCTGCAGGGTTTGTAGCACCCATAATTTCTCTATTTTTAGCAATCGCTCCTTCTCCAGCTAAAACCATAAGCATTACTGGTCCAGAAGTCATAAAATCAACTAGCTCACCAAAAAACGGTCTTTCTTTATGTTCAGCGTAGAATTCTTCACATTTTGAGCGCTCAATTTTTGATAACTTTGCAGCTGCAATTTTTAAGTTGTTCTCTTCAAACTGAGCCATGATTTTGCCAATTACATTTTTGTTAATAGCATTGGGTTTGATGATGCTAAAAGTTTTTTCGTATCCCATTTATGTTCTCCTAATCGTGAGGTTTAATTTAATATTAGTTTTTGTTATTAAGTAGTCTGACTTTATTTTAGAGCCTGTTTCATAGTGTTGCCCAAATCAGAAGGGCTTCTTGAAATCAGGCAGCCTGCAGCTTCTAAAGCTTCGAATTTAGCCTCTGCAGTTCCTTTTCCGCCACTTACGATAGCTCCAGCATGCCCCATTCTTTTACCCTTAGGTGCTGTTGAACCTGCGATAAAAGCAACAACAGGTTTTGTAAAGTTATCTTTAATCCATTCAGCAGCTTCTTCTTCAGCCGTTCCACCAATTTCACCAATCATGATGACAGCTTCAGTTTTTTCATCTTCTTGAAACATTTTAAGCACATCAATAAAGTTTGTTCCATTTACTGGATCTCCACCGATACCCACACAAGTAGATTGCCCGTATCCAGCTTCACCTAATTGAGCCACAGCTTCATATGTTAAAGTTCCTGATTTTGAAACAACACCAATTGAACCAGATTTATGAATATGGCCAGGCATAATCCCAATTTTACACTCATCAGGAGTGATTACTCCTGGGCAGTTTGGTCCTATAAGTCTTGTTTTTTTACCCTTAAGATATTGTTTAACTTTAACCATATCTAAAACAGGGATTCCTTCAGTAATACAAATCACAAGGTCTAGTTCAGCATCTACAGCTTCCATAATAGCATCTGCAGCAAAGGGAGGAGGCACGTATATAACTGATGTATTACAGCCAGTCTCTTTTTTTGCTTCTTTTACAGTATTAAAAATGGGAAGGCCAAGGTGCTTTTGTCCACCTTTACCAGGGGTTACTCCACCAACCATATTAGTTCCATAGGCAATGGCTTGTTCAGAGTGGAATGTTCCTTGAGAACCAGTAAAACCTTGGCAAATAACTTTTGAATCTTTTCCTACTAAAATAGACATTATTTAGCTCCTTTAACTGCTGCTACAACTTTTTCTGCAGCATCTTGAAGATTTGTAGCTGGAGTGATGTCTAAACCACTATTAGCTAAGATTTCTTTTCCTTTTTCAACATTCGTTCCGGCAAGCCTTACAACTAAAGGAACCTTTAGCCCCAATTCTTTAGAAGCTGCTACCACGCCTTCAGCAATGATATCGCACTTCATAATTCCACCGAAAATATTTACTAAGATGGCTTTTACAGAAGGGTCTTGAAGAATAATTTTAAAAGCTTCAGTAACTTTTTCTTTATTTGCTCCGCCACCTACATCTAAAAAGTTTGCAGGGTTTTCTCCATGAAGCTTGATGATATCCATTGTAGACATTGCTAGTCCCGCACCATTTACAAGGCAACCAATGTTTCCATCAAGTTTAATAAATGCTAGGTCATACTTTTGTGCCTCAACTTCTGCAGGGTCTTCTTCAGTAATGTCTCTAAGCTCCATCATATCTGGATGTCTATATAAGGCATTAGAATCAAAGCTTACCTTTGCGTCTAAAACCATGACATCTCCCTCAGCAGTTTCAACAAGAGGGTTTACTTCTATCATCTCAGCGTCTTTTTCTATAAACATTTGATAAAGCTTCATAAAAACAGATGAAGCCTTAATAGCCGCTTTACCTTCAAAACCCATATCAAAAGCTAAATCTCTTGCTTGAAAAGCTGTAAGCCCAACAGCCGGATCAACCTTAGAAGTTACAATTTTTTCTGGAGTTTTTTCAGCTACTTCCTCAATATCCATTCCACCTTCAGAGCTTCCCATGAAAGAAACAGAACTTGATGCTCGATCTACAACACATGCAATATAATATTCGCTTTTAATGTTACAGCCTGATTCTATATAGACTCGTTGAACTTCTTTACCTTCAGGACCAGTTTGGTGAGTTACTAAAGTCATTCCTAAAATTTCTTGAGTCAGCTGTTTAACTTCATCAGCAGTTTTTGCTAATTTAACTCCACCAGCTTTTCCTCTTCCACCTGCATGAATTTGTGCTTTAACAACCCAAAGTTTTGTATCTAGTTTTTTAATAGCAGCATCAACTTCATCAACAGAAGTCACCATAACACCATCTAAAACTGGGATTTTATACTCTTTAAAAACCTGCTTTGCTTGATACTCATGTATATTCACTCTAAAACTCCAATTTTTGTAAAGCAGCCATAAGATCTCTAACAGCACTTACTGTTTGTTCTAGACCAGCTTTTTCAGTTTCGTTTAATTCTAATTCAACAATTTTCTCTAATCCGCTACCACCTAGTTGGCAAAGCACACCAACAAAAAGATCTTTATACCCATACTGACCTTCAAGGTATGCAGCACATGGCAGAATTCTATTTTGATCTTTTAAGATAGCTTCAGCCATTTCTACAGCACTTGCAGAAGGAGCGTAGTAGGCAGAGCCTGTTTTTAAATGAGCAACGATTTCTGCTCCACCTTTTTTTGTTCTCTCAACTAGAGCGTTGATTTTCTCTTCACTAAGCATTTCAGTTAACGGAACTCCACCTACTGAACAATGTCTTGGCATTGGAACCATTGTGTCCCCATGCCCACCTAGAACAAAGGCTTGGATGTCTTTAACAGATATGCCAGTTTCTTCGGCGATAAAAGATCTAAATCTTGCACTATCAAGTATACCAGCCATTCCTAGAACTCTGTTGTTTGGAAAGCCAAGAACTTGTTTTGCAACATATGCCATAGCATCAAGCGGGTTAGATACGATGATAACTACTGAATTTGGTGCATTTTCTTTAATTCCTTCACATACAGCTTTCATGATTTTGGCATTTGTAGCTAAAAGGTCATCTCGGCTCATTCCAGGTTTTCTTGGAATACCTGCTGTTACAATGACCACATCTGAATCCGCTATATCTTTATAATCAGCAGTTCCTGTTACGTTGCTATCAAAACCTTCAACTGGTGAAGCTTCAAAAAGGTCTAAGGCTTTACCTTTTGCTGCCCCTTCGTTGATATCTAAAAGAACTACATCTCCAAGCTCTTTTTGAGCAGCCCAGTGGGCACAAGTTGATCCAACAAAACCAGCTCCAATTACAGAAACTTTTTTTCTAATATGCATTTTTTGAGACATTTTGTCTGTTCTCCTTATTGAGGTTTTAAATTGATAGGAAAGCTTTTTCTTAAAGAGTTCTTATCATATTTTTAGGGTTTTTTATATCTATATATATGAAACAAAATATGGATCAAAACTACTGCTGACAACCCGCTAAGGGTCCAATTTTGCTAAAAAATTTAGTTATTTTTAAAGTCTTAAGGGGAGTGAGTCGAAAGAGGGCTCTTTTTATATTTTCTTTCACCAAAATTGCTTCAATCTTGAGCCGATTTGTAAGTAAAAACTAAACAGGTGCGTTAGTAACAAAAAAAAGCCCAACACATTGGTTGGGCTTTATCTAGGTCTAAAAAGACTAAGAAATTATTTTTTCTTTCTAGCAGCAGTTTTTCTTTTTGCTGGCTTTCTTTTAGCTGTAGTTTTCTTCTTAGCTGTTTTTCTCTTAGTAGTCTTCTTCTTAGCAGCTTTTCTAGTAGTTTTCTTCTTAGCAGCTTTTTTTCTAGTAGTTTTCTTCTTAGCAGCTTTTTTAGTAGTTTTCTTCTTAGCTGTTTTTCTCTTAGTAGTCTTCTTCTTAGCAGCTTTTCTAGTAGTTTTCTTCTTAGCAGCTTTTCTAGTAGTTTTCTTCTTAGCTACTTTTCTTTTCGCTGTAGTTTTTTTCTTAGCAGCTTTTCTAGTAGTTTTCTTTTTAGTTGCCTTTCTAGTTGTCTTCTTCTTTGCTGTTTTCTTTTTTGCAGCCATTGGTTGTCCTCCTGGTTATGGTCAAATTTGACTCTTTAAAAACTTTTTGTTCACCTTTAAGTCTAACTCTATGACTCTAATCGTCAATAAAAAATTTTATGTGAAGCTTTTTTTGCAGATAAATTTACTTGGAATTACAAAAAACACTTCTTTTTTTTATAAGTTTATATGTCGGCGGCAATCTTTTTTCAGTCGGACGCCAGTTAAAAACAAAAATTTTTTGGAAAATACAAATTGTTTTGATTTTCATCCTGATTTGGATATTTTTAGTAGGAGTTGAGATAAAAATTCTAGTAAAAGTGTTTTACTTTTTTCCTTTAACCATAGGTGTTTTAGGTTTTTGTTTTTCATTTTTCTTAATTGAAAAAGAGAAGTTGAAGAAATTAAATTCTATACTAATTTTCTATGATTTATTGCTCGTAAACCTTTCTTTCGGACGTAGTTTACATGTATCAATTGAACATTCTGGTTATATTTTGGGTTTAGAAAATAAGAAAAAAAGGAATGTTTGCAAAAATGTTGTAATGCAACAACTTAAGTCGAGCTCTTTACTATATTTTCGTAATTTGCATGCTGAATTGGATAAATTATCAAATATTAGAATTGGAATTCTAGATTTAATTCGTTTTAATCAGGAAAATTTTAAGTATGAGTTAATGCTGCTGGAGAAAAAAAATGTGGTTTTGACTCAATTCTACGTTCAATCTCTAGTTGTTTTGTGCCTGTGGTTAATTTGCATCACTTATTTGATATTTACGGATCAGGTTTTTACGCATTTAAAACTCATCTTAATAAGCTCTTTTTTAATGTGTTGTGGTTTTTTAGTTTCAAAGAAGCTTTTATGTAAGTCCGAATTTCAAATATAATAAGTATCTCTTCTCTATTTGAGTTCTTTACGAACTTTTTACAGAACTTTGCATTATGAATTTTTCATGTTTTCTGTCGAACTCTTATATATAAACCATCTTCTCATAGATTTAAAAGGAGGTAAGTCTTTAATAGTATCAGAAGAAGGTTTTAAATCAGAGTTTCCAGTAAAAGCAAAGCAACTTACTCTCAAGCAGAATAAAGGTGTTCTCACTTCGACAGTGTTATATGAGTTAGAGCTTACTTTATCAAGGGGACGGCAAGGCTATCCAGTATTAAAATCTTTATTAAAGTTAAGGGAAAAAGCGATAAGTAGATTTGTAAATGAATTAGATAAGTTTATAAATAAGGCTCCTTTTTATGCGCTCATACCTCTTTTTCTCTTTTATTTTCCAGCGTTGATCCTGGTTTTTGTTGGTCCTTTTTTATCTAGTTTTATAAACGGAGTAAATTAGTGAACTTTTCTCTTCTTTTTTTAAATTTCTTTTTTAGTATGAGCATGGCTAAAACACCTTATTCTTGTCTTGAAGATTTTAAAGCAAATAGATGGCCTAGGGATTGTTTAATTTATCTGATGAGTGAAACAGATGAGGCTATATATGCTAAATCAAATCAGTGGTGCTTTATAAATAAAGAAAAAACTTTAAGTAAAAGTGAAATAGATTTGTTTGATATTCAAAAATTACCTAAAAATTGTGCTATTCTTGCCTTTAAATCTTTAGAATTTCATAAATATAGAAAGACTCATCTTTTTGATGAGAAGTTATGAATTCTTTTCTATAGACAGTTTTACTTTGATTAAACTAAACAAAAAGACATGAATTTATTCACAAACTTTAAAATAGAGAGGCTCATCGGGGAGGGGCTTAATGCTTATGTTTATAAAGTGACCATAAAAGATCGATCCATCGGTTTTAATAAAGTAATGGCATTAAAAGTCTTAAAGAGAAAAGAAGACCTTGGGCATTTTAAAAAAGAGCTGACTAATTTAATGCAAGCCTCGGGTAAACGGCTTGTTAAGTTTTACGGGTGGAGAAAGTATAGAGGTAGGCCGGGTATTTTGATTGAATTTGTTGATGGTGTGAGTCTTTTTGAGCTGATAAATACCTCATACTTATCACTTGATGAAAAGAACTTAGTATTAAATGAGGTTTTTAAAGGTTTAGGGGAGTTAAAGGGTAGTGGCTTATTTCATGGAGATTTAAGCCCTAAAAATATTATGGTTGATGTAGCGGGGAAGATTAAATTAATTGATTTTGGTTTAACAAACTGGAGAACCAAATTAATAGAAGCTACACCAAGATTTGTTTCTTCTAATATTTTAGATGGGAAAACTCCATCATATAGTACTGACATAGATTCTCTTAAAGCGCTTAGAGAGTATTTAGACAGTGAAGAGTGTTTTAAAACACTTAAATTAAAAAATTTAACAAAGCATGAGGTTAGAGCTAGTTTAGGTAAAAAAGTAGAGCGAGTTAAAGAAGTATCTATTAAGAATACAGAGCAGTTTTTTGCTTCAAACGAGGTCAATTATGAAAAGCAGTCCTCTTCTCTTTTTGTTTTAGGCTTAAAAAAGTCCTCTCTTTTTAGTTTTGCAGTTTGTTTAGCTTTTCTATCTCCAGTCAAACTGGGGTTTTCTCAGAAAAATATAGGGTTTTTAATTAGGGGAAAGGATTGGCTTGCTGTAAAAGCTGTAGAGTCTAAAAGCTGGTGTTATGCTCCTTGTCGGCTTACCTATTTAAGTGGTGGTATAAAGAAAATTATATTTAAGTCTGCTGAGAAATCAGGTGTTAAACGGCTGAATCTTAATAAAAATGAATATAAACATGTAGATCAGTCTGAATTTTACTAGAAAGAGTTGCTCATAAATTAAAAGGTTAGATACCCTTGTTTAGGTATGCCAATTTTTTTCTTTATTATTTTAGGTTTAATACAAGGACTTACAGAGTTTCTTCCTGTTTCAAGCTCTGGACATTTAGCTTTGGCTCAACATTTTTTTGATTTTGGAGCTAAACACGATTTAGTGGTTGAAATTGTTGCTCACTTTGGAAGTTTAGCCTCAATTGTCTTTTTTTATAGGAAATCATTTTTAAGTTTAAGACCGGATCAATTAAGTTTAAAAAAACAAAAAGAAATGGTTCTTCCTCTCGTTGTTTCTGTTCTTCCAGCTGGCTTTTTAGGGTTTTTCTTTCAAGAGCACTTTGTTGTTTTCTTCTCTGATATGAGAGTGGTTGCGTGTGGTTTTTTAATCACCAGTGGGCTGCTCTTATCTTTAAAATATTTAGAAACCAGAAAAATAGAAAGACTTAAGCTTGATTGGCCAAATCCAACCAAAGCTTTTTTAATTGGCTTATCGCAAGCATTTGCGCTTTTTCCAGGAGTCTCCCGCTCAGGTTCAACGATAGTAACGGGCATGTGGCTTGGGTTAAAACCTAAGCAAGCGGCTTTCTTTTCTTTTTGTAGTGTTATTCCCTTAATTGGTGGAGCAAGTTTAAACCTTTTGATTAAAATGTTTGCAAACTCTTCAAAGCTTTCAGTCTCTTTACCTTCAATGGCTATACTTCTCTTTTCATCTTTCTTTTTTGGATGGATAGGTCTTATAATAGTAGATAGGTTTCTAGAGAAGGACAGGTTTTTTTACTTCTCTTTTTATTTAATGCCGCTCTCAGTTTTTTTGTTTCTTGTGTGAGGGTTTGTAAAATATAGTTTTAAGGTGTTGAATATTTAAGAACCTTTTTTTGGGGGAAGATAAATGGATTCAATTAAGATTCAAGAGTTAGAGTTTTTAGCTGAAAATTTAGTAAGTGATGCTTTAAAAGAGCATGAAATTAAAGTTGCTATGGAAAAACTAGGTTTAGAGTACTCTGATGACCCTGTAGAAAGACTAAATAGAATTCTTAGAGCCCTACACCCTTCAGTAGATAAGGTGGATGATAAAGACTTCCTTTAAAAACAGTCTGAGTGATTAAATAAATAGCGGTTAATGAAAGTGTTTTTATTTAATCGTTATAAAATCCATCAATTAAGCGCATAAAGTGTGTATAAAATTATAAAATCGTATTAGATAATTGTTTAAGATAAGAAAGCCTTACAAGGCTTTTCTTTTATAGATTTGGTGAAATTAAAAATTAACAAAAGGGTATAAAGAATATGAAAGTTCATAAGTCTGTTTTAGATACGATTGGAAATACTCCAATGGTAGAGTTAAAAAGTACTATTCCTAAAGATTCAAAGCATAGGTTTTTTGCTAAGCTTGAATTTTTTAATCCTGGATTAAGTGTAAAAGACAGAGTGGCTCTAGCAATTATTGAAGGAGCTGAAGCCAGAGGTGAGTTAAAACCAGGTGGAACAATAGTTGAAGCGACTTCAGGAAATACTGGTGTTGGTTTAGCTATGGTTGCAGCAATTCGTGGTTATAAAGCAATTTTTACGATGCCTGCAAAAATGTCTCAAGAAAAAAGAGACACACTTACAGGTTATGGAGCTGAGCTGATCATCACTCCAAACGGGGTTGAGCCAGACGATCCAAGAAGTCATTATTCAGTTGCTAAAAAAATTGCTGATGAAACTCCAGGAAGCTTTTATACCAATCAGTATCATAACCCTGATAATCCACAGAAGCATTTTGAAACAACAGGGCCTGAAATTTGGGATCAAATGGATGGGCAAGTAGATATGTTTATTGCTGGTGCCGGAACAGGTGGAACAATTTCTGGAGTCGGTAAGTTTTTAAAAGAAAAGAATCCAGATGTAAAAATTGTTTGTAATGACCCTGTTGGAAGTATTCTTTATGACTTGTTTTACCATAAAGAAATTAAAAATCCTCCTGCTCCTTATCAAGTTGAAGGAATTGGAGAGGATATGATTCCTGAGTGTTTAAACTTTGATATTATTGATGACTTTGTTCAAGTTACAGATAAAGAAGCTTTTACAGTTTGTAGAGACCTTACAAGAAAAGAAGCAATGATGGTGGGGCCTTCTGCTGGATCAGCACTAGCTGCAGCAATTAAGTATTCAGAAAAATTAGAAAAACCTTCTAATATTGTCGTTCTTTTTCCAGATAACGGTTCAAAGTACTTAAGTAAAACTTTTAATGATGAGTGGTTAAAAGAGCAAGAGATCATATAGCTTATGAAGAACTGGGGTAATAAGAAAGAGGGCTTGGGCTTTTCAACAAGAGCAATTCATGCAGGACAAAGTCCAGATCCTACAACAGGGGCGATCATGACCCCTATTCACTTAAGCTCTACTTATGTACAAGAATCTCCAGGAGTTCATAAAGGTTATGAGTATTCTAGAACTTCAAACCCAACTAGGCGTGCTTATGAAGATTGTTTAGCAAGTTTAGAGGGTGGAGTAAGGGGCTTTGCTTTTGCCTCTGGTTGTGCTGCGATGACAACGACAATGCATTTACTAAAAGCAGGAGATCATGTTGTTTCTGGAGATGATCTTTATGGTGGTACCTTTAGGCTTTTTAACAAAGTTATTAGTCAAAATGGGATTGATTTTTCATACGTTGATTTAAGTGATTTAAATAAATTAGAAGAAGCAGTTACTGATAAAACAAAAATGATTTGGATCGAAACTCCAACTAACCCAAATTTAAAACTTGTTGATATTAAAGCCGTATCAGCTTTTGCTAAAGCTAAAAATATTTTAGTCGTTGTGGATAACACCTTTATGAGCCCTTACTTTCAAAAGCCTTTAGAGCTTGGCGCAGATGTTGTTCTTCATTCGGCGACAAAGTACTTAGGTGGTCATTCAGATGTTATTGGCGGTGCTGTTGTTGTAAAAGAAGAAGAGATTGCTAAGAAGTATCAGTTTTTAACTAATACGCTTGGCGGTATAGCATCTCCTTTTGATAGTTTTATGGTCATGAGATCTTTAAAAACTTTAAAAGTAAGAATGCAAGCTCATCAAGAAAATGCTTTTAGTATTGCTGAGTACTTAGAGGGCCATGAAAGGGTTGAGAAGGTAATTTATCCAGGACTTAAGAGCCATCCACAGCAAAGCTTAGCTAAAGAGCAAATGACAGGTTATGGTGGCATGATCACTTTTTTCTTAAAAGGCGGACTAGCTGAATCTAAGAAATTTTTAGAATCACTTAGCATCTTCTCTCTTGCTGAATCTTTAGGCGGAGTGGAGTCTTTAATCGAACATCCTGGAATTATGACTCACGCATCTGTTCCTCCAAAGAGAAGAGCTGAGCTTGGGATTAATGATCAGCTCATTCGTCTTTCAGTTGGTATTGAAGATGAGGCTGATCTATTAGCAGATTTAGAAAATGCTTTAAACCAAATCTAGTCAAAACTCTTTACAAATTAAAAGAACTGTCTCTTTGATTGACAGTTCTTTTCAGCTGTAGCAGTTTGTATTTTTAAAATTTATCGTGGCTTTGTAGCTCAGTCGGTAGAGCAGAGGACTGAAAATCCTTGTGTCGTGGGTTCAATTCCCTCCGAAGCCACCACTTTTAAAATTCTTTATTAAAAACTTCTCTAAATTCAGATTATATTAAAAATTAGTGCAGCAATTTCTTTTTAGGTGCGTTGTCTTCTTCGTCAGTATCTGAAAATGGAGTGTCCACAGGTATAACCTCAGCTTCAATAACTTCCACGCCACTCCAGTCAAAAGGCTCTTCAGTATCTTCAATCAGCCCTTGCTCATCTTCTGGTGTTACAACAATAACCTCCATAGGTTGATCTCCATCAGCAAAGCCTGCTAGATCATCGGGGCTGTCAAGATCTGATTGCCTTGGAACAACGTCTTTATAAGTTGCTTTACCAGATTCAAAGTCTAGTAGGCTTGGTTTTTCTAAGTTATATGGTGGCATGCCATACCAATCTGTTTCAACTGATAAAAACATTCTATCCACTGCTTCATTAGATAAAAATGGAGCAACAAGACTTCTAAATTCAGATAAAGTTCCAATAAAAATTCTAGGGAGCTTATCAAAATCTTCTTGAGAGATTTTATTAATAAGAAACTGTCTATAAGTGGCATCAATAAGGATTCCAAGCTCTGGATTAAAAACTACAGCATGATGTGGATTGCCATTTAGGTACTTCATCAAAGGAATTTGCATTTGAGCTTTGATGACATCATCTTCTGTTTCTAGTTCAGAAGCTTCATTATAAGCTTCTATTTCATCTGTAGTCGGGTATGTCATATAGTCTCCCCAGCCCTTAATGCCAAAAATACTTTTATCTAGAATCTTGAGAATCTTCTCGTTTGTATGCATACCTAAAGGGTTTGTAAGCATATCTTTATTCGGTATTATAGATTCTTTAAATTCATCAGCTTCAGTTATCGGAAGATCTTCAGCGGTAATTCCAAGTCTTTCAGCAAATTCACTATTTGGGTCAAAGGAGGGTATGTTTTCAAGTTTTACCAGTTCATCTTTTGCCCACTGCAAAAGTTCAGCTTCTATTCTGTTAACTTCAGGATATATGAGCTCTTTTACAGTAGTCATGCTATCAGGTATTTCATAAGATGAGTTACTAAGTATTTGAGGACATAAAAGACTTTCAGCTTTAGCAAGTGGGTTTATGATAAGAAAAGTGATAAGTAATGTGCTGGTTTTTTTTATAATTTTCATATTTAGAGATAAGCAAAGGTTGTTCTCTACTGGGCCTAATTAAGTGCGAGTTGAAGAACTAATGTCTGTTTAACATCTATATATTGGTGACATATTTCGTCATTTTAAAAAAGTCTTTTTTAAAACAAAAGGCCCTTATTTAATAAGAGCCTTTTAAAGTCAGTTATATATGCTTTTTACTAAAATGCTTATGGAAGAACTGATTTAGCCATTTCAACGGCTTTTACGGCATTAACTAAGCCGTTTCCGTATTTGTTTTCAGAGTTGTCATTCATAGAAGGAACAGCTGTGTTTCTGATAATATCTTTAACTTCAGAAGCATTAAGATCAGGGTTAATAGCTCTAACTAGGGCTGCAACACCTGAGGTGTGAGGAGTGGCCATTGAAGTTCCACTAATAGTTCCAAAATCTGTAGCTAGAATAGAAACACTTCCTGTTAACACTGAACCAGCCTCCGTATTTTCTAGAGCTTGAGTGATTCTCATGCCTTCTTCTAAAGTTAAAGTCGTGCCAGTGATCTCTAAAGAAGCTCCAAAAGTTGCGTTAAGAGATTCATTAGGAACATTGTTAAATATAATAATAGCCTCAGCTCCAGCGCTTATCGCCCCTCTAGCTTTATCACCAAAAGTGATTTCTCCTCTAGAAACTAAAGCAATTTTTCCTGTAAGATCTAAACCCTCATAGTCTTCATCTTGACCAAGCCCAACATAAACTATTGGAAGATCTTTTGCGTCTCCAACAATAGAACCATCAATAGCTAAAGAGTTAAGAGCTTCTTCTTGATTATCTTCTGAAAAATTAACTGTAGTTTCTGCAGCTCTTCCAGTGCCTCTTGGGTAACTTGAAAGAACATCTACACCAGGAGCAACAACATCTAAGTTTGATCCCCAGTTTGAAAAAGAAGCTATCTCTCTGTTTTCTGAAATTGCTCCAACTGAAAGTACAGAATTATAACCTGCTGGATATCCAACAGAGCCAAGCCCGTCATTTCCTGAAGCGGCTACGATTACAACATTGTTATCTTCAGCTTTTTGATAAGCTCTTTCAGCAGAAGAAGAACTAAAGCGCCCCCCTAAAGACATGTTTACAACATGCATTTTAGCTTCAATAGCCCAGTCTACTCCAGCTAAAATAGCTCCGCCTGGACAACCGTTATTACAAACTTTACCTACATATAAAGAAGCTCCTGGTGCTACACCAACAACTCCACCAGTTCCCCCGTCAGCTAATATAGTTCCAGCAACGTGTGTTCCATGTCCTTGTTCATCAAAGAAAGGGTAGGGAAGATCATCACTTCCTCTTCCTATTAAGTCTCTACCTTCAATAAATCTTGAAGCTATATTTGGATGATCTTTATCAATACCTGTATCAAGAACTAAAACATTAATCCCTGCTGCAGCATTTGTTTCTTCCCATACAAGTGGAGCTTCAACAGCTAAGATTCCCCAAGGAGTCTGCATTTCTTGATTATGATTGAGTGTTTCAAAAGGGAGAGAGAATCTTTTCTCTGGTCCTTTAATAACTGTAAGTGCATCGACAAACTCAACCATAGGATCAGCTTTAATATCTTTTGAAATATCTTTATCACTTTCAATAATGATCATTTCAAGATTTTTTAAAACCCTAATGTTTTTACCAGCGTGGTTGAAGCGATTGTTTTTATTATTAAAGTTAATCTTTTTAAAGTTCTGAGATGAAAATCCAACAGCGTATTCACCTGCAAAAGAGTGAAAAGAAAATAGCGAAAATATAATGACTAGCAGTCCTCTGCTCATAATAACCCCTCCCTGGGTAATTTATTTATTTGTGCTTACATTCTAGTGTTTTTAAGCATTTATGTGCAAATCATGGTCAGTGTGAGTCAATTTTTTAGGCTTCATAAGTGGTTTTTATACTAAAAGAAGTGAAATTTAGAAGTACCATGAACATTGAGTTTGAAGTGAAGAGTTGATTTTTGAGGCAGCTCTGTTATTTCATTTTATATGGAAAAACAAATTAATTTAGATCAGCTTGTTAGTATATCTGGTGCAAAAAGAGATGCAGCATGGGAACAAAACCTTTTAGCAGTTTTTGCTGACTCAAGTCTTTTTATGGTTGAAGACCAGCCCTTTCAAGGACCTGATGGTTATTCTTATGTTGCTGTGACATCGAATAAGAGAAGTGAAGGTGATGAAGCTATAGATATAAAAGATCTTTTAAACTGGTGTTATGAAACGGGTGTGGGATTAGTTTTTAATTTAAAAGATAAAGACGCTCCGGATTTTGTTTTCACTAATGGAATGATTTGGAACTATGTTTTTAGAGGAAATTTTGTGAATCAACCTCCAAAAGAAATGAAAGACACTAAGGAAGCTGAGCAGTTTTTAGTACATGAAATCTCAGAAGGATACCTGCCAAGACTTGTAAGAAGTCACATAAAAGAATTTTTAGATTTAAATGGTTTTAAAGAAGTGAAACTAAGTCTTTTAAGTGGAGGAGATCAAACGGCCTATCAAATCATATGGTATAGTGATGACTTCTTAAAATTTAGTGAAAAAGAAGGGCAGACCCTTTTAGAGGCCATTTCATGGTTTCTTCCAAGCGACTATCAGATGGGTATAGCTAAAGAATATAGTGAAGAGCTTAGATTCTCCCAAATCTAAGCTGTTGCATTTTTGAAATTTTTAGCATTGACCTAGGCCTAGAATCTCTCCATTTAAGCTTTACCACTAAGGGGAGGCATAATCTTATAAGCTTAGGAGGAAGAAATGAGAAATTTAATCTTAATACCTATTTCTGTTCTTGTACTAATATCATGTGCTTCAACAACAATGGCTGGAAATAAAAAGAAAAAAATGAACCGATCTGTGGCGTCTTTTGAAGAACCTGTAGAGCTTATAGAAAACAATGTTAGTAGAATTATAAAACAAGTTCATTGTGAGGGAAGCAGTGGGCTTTTTGGTGATGTTGAAGAAGTGATTTATAATATGAACTCTCGCAATTCGGGAACTTTGGTTGCTGATAATGATAAGGTTCGTGTAACAGTAGGCCTTGGAAGTGATGGTTTTATCATTGCTGACGTCGATCACAAAGTTCTAAAAACAAGATTTACTTTACGAGGTAGAGACTCTATTGAGTATACAATGTATGATGATTATGAAAAGGCTGCTGAGACAATTAAAGTTGGCGAGACTTTAGGTATTAGTATACTTAGATGTGCAAGCCCAAGGCTTAGATAATTTTTTTTACATACTTAGTATAATTTATGAGCTCTGCTTTAATAAAATTTATATTTTAATTGAGAAAAAAAGAAAGTTTATGGTTTCCGGCTTTCTTTTTTTATATTTAGACTAATCCATTTCGCCTGGTTCAGGTAAGAGGTCCATTAAACACTCTCTCCAGTATTCAGGCACATCGTTTGAGAATTCAATGTAAACTTCAAAAAACCCTTGCCCAGTATGGCTTGTTCTTTTTACCATTCCATCTAAATCAAGATTCATTTGTGGTAAGAACATTCCAATATCTGTACCTTCTAAAGAAGACAGACTTAAATTGCTTTTATGTTCTTTTTGTTCAAGATCATCTCTGTGTATGAGCATTAAAAAACCATTGATTGAAGTGTCTATAATATGTCCTTTGTGGCAAATTGATTTTAAATCTGTTAGATCAGCTACACCTTCAACTTCTATAGCATCTACTATTTTTCTATTCAGAGATCTTCTTTCCATTTTAGTCCTTTCTATTAACTAGTACTAGCCTATCGGCTGGTCTAGATGTTATTTTTATAAGAGAAAGTATTATTCTCAAAATGAGTCACTTATTAAATGCTCTTTAACGCTTTTAATGATAGTGTGAGGGCGGAGAATCCCTATTTATAAAGGAAGAATTAATGTTTAAGAAAATATTAGATCATATAGATAACCCACAAATTAAAGAAGTTTTGCCAAGTGATGTATTAGACAACATGAATGATATTCAAATGCTTGATGTGAGGGAGCCAGATGAATTTACAGGTGAGCTTGGTCATATTAAGGGAGCAAAGTTAATACCTCTTGGAGATCTTGCAGGCACAGAAGACTTAGATTTTTCAAAACCAACAGTTTTTATATGTAGATCAGGTGGAAGATCGGCGCGTGCAACTTTTTGGGCTATGGAAAATGGAGCTGATAAAGTTTATAATATGCGTGGTGGTATGCTGGCTTGGAATAAAGAAGGGCTTGAAATAGAAAAATGATTTTTTGTAATAGAACTCTTAATTTAAAGAAAATTTCTCATATTGGATTAGATATGGACCACACACTTGTGCGTTATCATGTTGATAGGTTTGAGCAACTAGCCTATGACAGTATGAAAGAAAAACTTATTAGGAATTTTAATTATCCTGAAGAAATTAAAAAATTAAAATTTGATTTTAATAAAGCTATTCGTGGTTTAGTGATTGATAAAAACCATGGAAATCTTTTAAAGGTGAGTAGGTTTGGGTCTGTAAGAGAGGCATATCATGGTTTAAAGAGAATGAACTTTAAACAACAAAAAGAGATTTTTGGAGCTCGCTACATTGATTTAAGATCAGATACTTATGATATTATTGATACAACATTTTCTATCTCTCATGCGTGCCTTTATGCACAACTTGTAGATTTTAAAAATCATAACACAAAATTAGAACTCCCTGATTTTGCTGATATAGCTGAGCACTTGCATAAAGCTCTAGATCTTTCTCATAGAGATGGATCAATAAAAAACCATGTTATTAAAGATCCTGAAAAATACGTGAAAAGATCAGAAGGTGTGGTAAGAGGTCTAGAGAAATTTAAAAAATATGATAAAACTATTTTTGTAGCAACAAATTCAGATTATCAATATACGAATCATATTTTACAATATGCTATTGATCCTTATATAGATGGACATCCATGGCAGGACTTTTTTGATTATACTTTTACACTTACAATGAAGCCACGTTTCTTCTATTCAAGTCTTCCTCTTTTAAAAGTAGATACAGTTGATGGTTCGATGAAGAACTGGGATAAGAAAATTGAAAAAGGTGTTTATCAAGGTGGCTCAGCTCAGCTCTTAACAGACTCTTGGGATATATTAAGTGATAATCTGCTTTATATCGGGGATCATATTTATGGTGATATCTTAAGGCTTAAAAAAGACTGTGGTTGGAGAACAGGACTTATTTTAGAAGAGCTTGGAGAAGAGGTTAAACAAAATAAAGCTGCTGAAGCATTAACTCATCAAATTAAAGAGTTTATGGTTAAAAAAGTTCAACTAGAAGAAGAGCTTAATGACTTAGTTGCTCAAAGGCTAGAGCGTAACAACCCAAGTAAAGAAAAAGAAGAAGAGGTTCATAAAAAAATTCTAGAGCTTGATGAAAAGCTTATTCCGATTATTAAAAAGAGAGCCGAAGTTTATAATTCTGACTGGGGTCCGATCATGAGAGTTGGTGTAGAAGAGAGTTATCTAGCTCATCAGGTTGAAGGATATTCTGACATTTATATGGCCAAATTAGAAGATTTCTTAGAAGCCTCACCTAGGCATTACTTCAGGTCTTTTATAAGAAACTCTGCTCATGATGAGTAAATAAGTTCTTAGTAATACATCATTTATTTAATCATTATCTTTAAATTTCTTTATTTTTTTGACAAGATTTTTTTTATCTTGTCCTTTAAGGACAGTCATATTGATAAATTTGTTTAGTATAGATTTATTTTTTAAAATTATAGAAATGAGATGATCAATATCTTTATTAGAAAAACTGATATTTTCTCTTATTACATATCCATTATTTAAAACTAAATCCATGAGTAGAAACTGATAAAAAGGTATGAAATCTCTTCCAGAAATTTTAATTTTATTAAGAGCAAGCTTGATTAAAGACCTTAAAGGATTATCTTTTAAGTCTTGAATAGAGTTTGGCCATGAATCTTTAAAAGTCCAACTCTCATCAATACTGTCACTTCCAAAATACATTTGTTGATTTGCTTTTAACATACTAGCGTAGTCATGATCACTCATTAGAGGAAAATCGTGAACCTCAAGAACATTAAGATTTACTTTGGCATTAAATCCATGATTTAGCGCAAAGGCAGAGATAGTATGATGTCTGTCTTGAAGAATATAGTATATACCAGATTTGATTCTTACAGCTATGACAGGGACTTCTAAAGTCGATTTTGGCTGAGTTTCAGCTTTAATTTCAACTATATGCTCGCCGATCTCGCTTTGCCCTGGAGTTAAGCCTATAATTTCTATGGATTTAGGTATTTCAAATGCGGAGTATTTAAGTATTAAACTACAAAAATTGTCTATAGCTGCAGCTTGAACTGCAAACAGAAAGATTAGAGATAAAAAAGCTGAATTTATTTTCCTCACGATATGGTGGTTTGCAAAATTAGCGCCATTTCTTAATTTGATAAGGGTTCTGCAATAGCTAAAGTTAATCTCTTCGGATCAATAGTGCATGCTGAAAAAAAGATTTTTTTATTCCAGTTTTTTTTCTTTTTTTGCATTTGTTTTTTAATCTCTTTTAAGCAAGGAGTACTTTGCTCTTTTTCTGGATCAATTCGAAGTATTTCAATAGAGATTTCATATGGTTTTTGAGTAGAGAAGTGATTACTGATTTCCTTACTAAGAACTGGATAGTTGTTAGGAAGAATTTCAACGCCTTTTTTTTCCATATAGATTGGGAAGAGAATTTTTTTTAAAGATGCAGCAACAGTGCTTATTTCATGTGTTGAGCTAGGCCTAATAATGATGTGAGCTATTCTTTTATGAGGTGATAAAACGCGTTTTATCATGAAAACTGCAGCTAAAGAAAAGAGGGTAAAAAGAGTGATCCATAAAATTTTAGTGTACTTTGTAGAATTTTGGCTCATAGAGGTTTTATATTTAGATTAAACAAGAATTACAATAGCCTATTTTTTTTAAAAGCGCATTAATGCGGCTAAGGGATATTTAATAAGTGAGGTCTTTACGTAGAGTTTGAAAGAGAGCTGAGTATGGACTGTTTTATAGTATAGAAAGGTCGTCAGATCTTACTGGTTAGAGATGAGCGTGTAATTTCTATTTTAATATGAGAAATTTGTTGAAATTATGCCTCTTCTAGAGGAAAAAGATAAAAAGACTTGATCATATAAACAGACAGGTACTTGGTATTTTATGAATGTTAAAACAGACTTGCCTTTAGGAGGCGAGGTTCTTCAAATTGGTTATGGAAGGCTTGGAAGGCCTTTTTATAAATACATGTCTACATTTTTTAATGTAGGTAATGGCCCCGAGTTAATAAAATCGTTTCGTAAAGATTTAAAAGAAAAAATTAAAAATTATAAATACGTTTTTTTGTGTACAACTGATAGTAGCTTATTAGAGCTTGTTAATAAATATGATGAGATAAGTGAGAAAGTCATACATTTTTCAGGTGCTCATTTTTTTGAAAATGCTATTGGTATACATCCTATTTATAGTTTTCCTTTATCTGATGAAGAAGTTAATTTTAAATCTATTAACTTTATTGTCGACCAAGATATAAAAAATGACTCTTTCTTAAATATGCTTTTTAAAAAGCAAAGTTTTTTATCATCTAAAGAAAAGAAGAATTACCACACTTATTTATCTTTGGCTGCTAATTATATGCAACTTTTAAGTAGTGAACTAAGTATCTCCTTTGGTGAAGAAACGGGACTTAAGAAATCTCTACTTTTAGATATTGTAAAACAGTCTATTGAAAATGTTGAAAAATATGGGGAAAAGTCTTTTTCTGGGCCATGGATTAGGGGTGAGCGAATAGAGCAAGATTTGTTTGCTCAATCTCATAATGCAGAAATTGTTAGACTTGTTAATAAAAATTTTACAGAACTTATTAAATTGTATGAGAGGAAAGAGAAGCATGACAATTCCTGAATTTATAGAAGCCAAAAATCAAAAGAAACTTAGTATGGTAACTTGCTATGACTCAACCTTTGCTAAAATAATTCAAGACTGTGGAATAGATGCTATCCTGGTTGGAGACTCAGTTGGCATGACCGTCTATGGCCATGATGATACATTATCAGTTGATGTTAATATGATCGCTAGACATGTTAGAGCAGTTAGAAATGGTTTTAGTGGTGTTTTAGTTGCAGACATCCCTTTCTTAGAAGCGCAAAAAGAAAAGTCAGAGTTTATTGAAGGTGTAAAAGAGCTAATTTCTGCAGGTGCAAGTGCAGTAAAGATAGAAGGGTATGATGGTAATGCTGATTACATAAAACTTCTTGTTGATGCCGGTGTTCCGGTTATGGGTCATTTAGGTCTAACACCGCAGCACTACCATAAATTTGGAGGCTTTAAAGTTCAGGGGAAAACATTAAGTCAGGCTGAAAAAATAAAATCAGATGCTAAGAAACTAGAAGAGCTAGGTTGTTTTTCAATAGTTTTAGAATGTGTCCCCTCAACTTTATCAAGAGAGGTAACTCAAAAAATTAATATACCAACAATCGGTATAGGAGCTGGAGAAGGTGTCGACGGGCAAATTCTTGTTTTGCAAGATTTGCTAGGTTTAAATAAGGACTTTAAGCCGAAATTTGTAAGAACTTATTTAAATGGAGTCAGTGAAGTTACCAAGGCTCTTAGATCGTATGTGCTAGATGTACAAGAAGCTAAGTTTCCTCAGAAAGAAGAATCTTTTGAGGTGAGTTTATGATCATTTTAGAGTCAGTATCTGAAATTAGACGGGTTTTAAAAGATACTCCAGGAAGCATTGGTTTTGTTCCAACTATGGGTGCTCTACACATGGGTCATGAGGCTTTGATTAAAAAGAGTAAGATTGATAATGACGTAACTGTAGTAAGTATTTTTGTTAACCCAGCGCAGTTTAATGATTTAAAAGATTTTAAGTCTTACCCTGATACTTTTAAAGAAGATGTTGAAAAGCTTAAAAATTTAGGAGTTGATTTTATTTTTAACCCTAAAGCTAGTGAAATTTACTTAGAGGAAGATAATATTAGAGTTTCTGATATTATTGAATCTAAACTTATTGAAGGAGAGAAGAGGCCTGGTCACTTCGACGGTGTTTTAACCGTAGTTTTAAAGTTATTTAATATTTTAAATCCTGATCGTGCTTATTTTGGAGAAAAAGATTTTCAGCAGCTTTCTTTAGTTAGGAAAATGACGAAGTCTCTTTTCTTAAATATTGAAGTGGTATCTGTTCCCACACTAAGAGATGAAAAAGGTTTGCCTTTTTCATCGAGGAATCAAAAGTTAAGTTCAAAAGGATTAAAAGCGGCACAAGAGGTTGCTGCTATTTTTAGTCAAAGCACTAGTAAGAAAGATTTTATAGATAAATTTAAAAATATGAAATTTTCACATGAAGGTATTGATCTTGAATATGTTGAGGAGCAGTGGGGGCGTATACTTACCGTTTATAAAGTTGAAGGTGTTAGAATTTTAGATAATAGGGAGCTTAAGCATGAAAATTCTCATTAAAATCTCTGGCTCAATATCAGCTTATAAGGTTTGCTCTGTTATTTCTGCATTAGTTAAAGAGGGAAATGAGGTAAAGGTTGCAGCGTCAGAAAGTGCTTTAAATTTTATAGGAGAAGCTAGTCTTGAAGCTTTATCAAATAACAAAGTATTTAAGGATGATTTTGAAGCAGGTAGGCGTTTAGATCATATATATCTTAATGATTGGGCGGATTTAGTTGTTCTAGCTCCGGCCTCTGCTCAAACTATTAATGCAATAGCTTCAGGTGTTGGTTCAAGTTGCCTAACAACACTGTTTTTATCTAGGAAATCAGAGACTCCTTACTTAATCTTTCCTGCAATGAATCCAAGAATGTGGGAGAGTGAAAGGGTAAAAGACTCTGTTAGATACCTCGAGCAGCTAAGTCATGTAGAGGTCATTTCACCAAATGAAGGTGTAATGGCATGTGGGCATATTGGATTAGGTAGGTTGGTTGAGCCTTTTAAAATACTGGATCAAATATATTCGATTAGAAATAAAGATTTAAATAAAGTTTTAATTACACTTGGTGGTACTTTTGAATCAATAGATGGTGTTAGAGAGATTTCAAACTTCTCTTCAGGAAAGACGGGCTTAGAACTTATAAAGGAATTAAAAAAATATTTTTATGTCGATGTTTTGGCTTCAAAAAAAACAGCGGCTCTTTTTGAGGGTGAATACGGCTTTAATATCACGTATTTTTCTGGAGTAGATGATCTTTACTTAAAAATGAAGACTAAGTTAAAGGCATCTTTATATAAAGAAGTTTTTCATCTTGCTGCTGTTAGTGATTATAAGCTTAAAAATATTGCTGATAGCAAAATGGACTCATCCATTAATGAAATTAAAATTAATTTAATTAAAGCTCCTAAGATTTTAAATAAAATTAAAGAATGGTCTTTAAATAAAAATATTATGATTACAAGCTTTAAGCTAACCCATAAGCAGAGTGAAGAAGCAGTGAGGCAAAAAATCACAAATCAGTTTCTTAAAAGTGGATCTAGTAGAATTGTTCATAATGAGTTAGATGAAATTGCAAATGAAGTACATAAATTTAGAATACTAGATAAGAACTTAAAAATTGTTGAATCAGGTGATTCAAAGCAGTTATTAGTCAAAAGTCTTATTGAAGGGAGTTTGTAATGCTTTTATGTTTAGATGTTGGAAACACTCAAATACATGGTGGAGTTTTTTATAAAAGCGATCTTAAGTTTCAATTTAGAAAGAGTTCACATATTGGTATGAGCTCTGATGAGCTAGGTATCTTTTTAAGAAATGTTTTACGAGAGAATAAAATCGAGCCAAGTCTTATCAATGAGGTTGCTATATGTTCTGTAGTTCCTCATGTCGATTATAGTTTAAAGAATGCATGTAAAAAGTATTTTTCAGACAAAGTCTTATTTATTAAGCCAGGAGTTAAAACAGGATTAAAAATCAAGTACTTAAATCCTGTTGAAGTAGGTGCTGATAGAATAGCTAATGCAGTTGGAGCTAGAGAAGCTTTTCCTAATAGAGATATTATGATTATTGATTTTGGAACAGCAACTACAGTAGATGTGTTAACTAAAGAAGGTGATTACTTAGGCGGAGCAATTATGGCAGGAGCTAAGCTTATGGTTTCAGCCCTTGAGAGTAAAACTGCAAGACTGCCATCAATAGAGTTAATAAAACCAAATAGTGCTTGTGGGCAAACTACAGCAGAGAGTATGCAAAGCGGTATTTATTGGTCTATATACGGTGGAATTAAAGAGCTTTTAGTTCAAATAAAGCAAGAAAGATTTGCTGGTAAAGAGTCTCCGCTTATTTTAGGAACGGGTGGTTTAGCTAGATTGTTTGAAGAAACAGGTCTTTTTGAAATTCAAATCCCCGAACTTGTATTACAGGGTCTTAGAATAATTAACCATAAAAATACACATTTAAAAATGAGTAGTGAAAGCGTAAGAGGCTTAGATTTATAAAATGAAGTTTTGTTTCTTTAAGTATTTTTTTATTTTAATGCTCTTTGTGTTTTGCAATACATCAATGGCTTCTGTTAATACTTGTAAATCTGCACTTAACAATATTAATGTAAAAGGAAAACTAGATATACTTTTTCAAAGAGCTTTTAAGAATCCAAAAATTTATAAACCAAGCCACTGCGCTGAGAATTCAATAAGGCTATTTAGGTTTTGGCAGGCAAACCTTGATAATGCTTTGCAAATGAAAGATTTTAAAATCCACTATATAGCTCGCCCAGAGACACTTCAGGGGTATAAGAGGTTTTTTTTCTCGACTCTTTTTGCTAGAGAACTTAGTTATAAAGAGAAAGTTAGTTGGAGATATCATGTAGTTATTGAGTATGATGGCGATATTTATGATATGGACTATACGAATACACCAAGAGTTTTAAGTGCAAGAGACTATTTCTCTAAAGATTTAATTGATAATACGTTTATTGAAAGTCTTGATGGTGGCAGAAGATCTAGTGGCAATAAACTTCGTATTTTGACAATTCCTGGTGAGGATTTTTTTTGGAGGCAGTTGATATACGTTTGGGAGACGCGATTTATTAAGGAAATGCACGCTGAATATGGATCAAAAGTTCTAAATGATTATATTATGGAAGCAGGTTTTTAGTTTTTAGGTATGCCTGCTGTGCTTAATCTTGACATCAATGGATGCCCGACTTCTTTTTGAATCCAAAGCGCTGTTTGAATAACTTTTTTTAAATCAACACCCGTTGTATACCCCATTCCGTGTAGCATATAAATAAGATCTTCAGTTGCAAGGTTACCAGAAGCGCCGGGAGCATAAGGACAGCCCCCAAGGCCTCCAATGCTTGAGTCAAATTTAGTAACTCCGTGGTTTAGGCTCTCTAAAACATTTGCTAAAGCTGTGCCTCTTGTGTCGTGAAAGTGGCCAGCAATTTTTTTCATCGGTATGTTATTTTTCTTCATTAATTTAAAAAGATGAGAAACTTGTTTAGGGGTAGCAACCCCAATAGTGTCACCAAGTGAAACTTCATGAACCCCCATTTTTAGGAATTTTTTGGTAAGTTTTAGAGCAACCCTGGCATTTATGGTGCCTTCAAATGGACACCCATAAACTGTACTCAAATACCCTCTGACTTTAATTTTATTTTTTTTTGCTTCTTTTATGATTGGTTTAAATCGTTCAAAGCTTTCTTCAATTGAGCAGTTTATATTTTTCTTTGAAAAAGATTCTGAGCAAGCTGCAAAAAGTGCAACTTCATGCACTGGTGCTTTTAAAAAATCTTGCATGCCTCTCTCATTTGGAACGAGAGCAGAAAATTGAGTTTTTGTTTTAAGTTTTAAAGCGTTTTTTTGAACTTGAAGTGAACCCTCCATTTGAGGAATCCATTTTGGAGAAACAAAAGCGCCGATCTCAATTCTTTTAAAGCCACATTGAGAAAGCTTTTTAACAAATTGAGATCTAGTAGATGCAGGCAGAATCCTGGACTCATTTTGTAGTCCATCTCGCGCTCCAACTTCTATGATTTCAATTTTTTTCATGATTTAAGTATCCTTTAGTTTTATGATCAGGTCATCCATTTGTAGAGAATCTTTTTCTCTAAACATAACAGAGTCTACTACAGCATCTATATTTGCTTTTAAAGAGTGCTCCATTTTCATAGCCTCTAAAACTGCAAGAGTTTGACCCGCCTTGATTTTATCTCCAGCTTTAACATTTAACTTAATAAGCTGGCCAGGCATCGGTGATCTAATCTCTTTGCTATTACCGCCAGTTGACGAAGTCTTAGATTTTAAACGTTTGCCAATAGGTAAATCTTGTTTAAAGCTCCAGCCTCCAAAAGAGAGCCAAACTGTTGAGCCAACTTTTTCTTTTAATACCTTATAATGTTTTCCTTTAATTTCTGTTTCAAAGAATTCCATCAAAACCTCCACCTTTGGTTAAAGGCTGCTATTGGTGTGCTGTTTGTTTTACTTGATGCAAATATAGCGTTTATTTCTTTATCACTTAAAGGTGATGTAAGCCCCTCAGCATAGTTTTCTTCAAAAAAAGATGTTGTCATTGTGCTATCGATAAAATCTTTATGATTTAAAATTGAAATGAGTAGAGGGATATTAGTTTCAATACCTGTCAAATATGAGTTTTTAAGGGTATTTAAAGTTTTATCAATAGCGCTACTTCTATCAGCCTCAGTCACAATAAGTTTAGCTATCATAGAGTCATAAAAAGGAGTGATCATATCACCTTTGGCAAAACCTATTTCTAGTCTAATGCCATCACCTTGAGGAAAAATTATACTTCCTAGCTCTCCTGTTGAAGGAAAGCCTTTTAAGTTTTCAGCATAAATACGACATTCAATGGAGTGTCCTTTTGGCTTAGGATTGTTCCAGTTAATATTTTCATTAAAGGCTGTTTTAATCTGTGCTTGTACAAGGTCGACCCCAAAAACTTCTTCTGTAACGGGGTGCTCAACTTGAAGTCTTGTGTTTACTTCTAAAAAATAAAATTTGTTGTCAGAAAATAAAAACTCAACTGTGCCAGCTCCAGAGTAGCCAGATTCTGCTGCAAGAGTTCTTGCATATCCATAAACTTCATCTCGTTTATCATCACTTAAGCTAGCAGACCTTGCTTCTTCAATAATTTTTTGATGTCTTCTTTGAACAGAGCATTCTCTTTCACCAAGTACATGAACATGACCTGTAGCGTCTCCAAAAATTTGGATTTCAATATGTTTAGAGGTTTCTAAATACTTCTCTAGAAATATTTCATCTGAGCCAAATGCTTTTAAAGCTTCATTCTTTGCTTGTTCTAGTTTTTCATTAAGCTCATCTTCGTTTAAAACAACTCGCATTCCTCTTCCACCGCCACCAGCAGCAGCCTTTACAAGAACAGGATAGCCAATCTCTTTTGCTTTTACTTTAAGGGTTTTAAGGCTTTTATCTTTACCTCTATAGCTTGGTAGTGTTGGAACTTTTACTTTTTCACAGAAGTCTTTTGCTGAGATTTTATCGCCAAACAAGCGTTGAGATTTTGAGCTTGGCCCTATGAAGAGGATGTTGTTGTTTGTGCAAGCATCAGTAAAGTCAGCGTTTTCTGATAAAAAGCCAAAACCTGGATGAAGCGCTATAGCTCCGCCAGTTTTTGCTGCATCAACTACATTTTTAATATTTAAGTAACTCTCTGAGCTTGGAGCTGAACCAACTTCTTGAGTGTGATCACATAGACGATAAGCGATAGTATTTTTATCAGGCTTAGAGTGCAAGAGAAGAGATTCATAGCCAAGAGCTTTAATAGCTCTGTGAATTCTAACGGCCACCTCTCCTCTATTTGCGATTGCAATGATTTTTTTATTGTTCATGATTTACTCGCTTTTTTTGATAGAAAATTATTCATTCTGGTTTGAGCTTCATCTGAAGATCTTAGTTGTGATATTGCTGTAATGCAGTCAACTTTAAAACTATGTGGGTTAAGAGACTCTTGTTTTTTAAGAAGCGCTTTACACTGGATAAGAGCTTCAGAGCTGTTTTGGTAATAATTCTTAAGAGTGTCTTGTAAAGCATTTACGCCTTCAACACTTTTATCAACTTTTTGGATTAAACCCATATGAAAAGCTGTGCTTGAAGTAAAAACTTCACCAGAGGTCATAAGAGCTCTGGTGAAACTAGAAGAAGATTTAGTTAGTATAAAAGAGCTAATTACAGCTGGAATAAGTCCTAATTTAACTTCACTAAAGCAAAACTTCGTATTTTTTTCAGCAATGACATAATCAGAAGCGCCTAAAAAACCAAGCCCCCCTCCAAATACATTTCCATGCGCATATGTCACAATGGGCAGAGGAAAATCATAAAGTGAAGAAAACATATTAAAAAGCTTTAAAGAGTCGGCTTTATTTTCTTCAAAAGAAAAGCTCACCATACTTTTCATCCAGTTTAAGTCAGCTCCTGCGCAAAAACTTTTGCCATTTCCTGTAAGAACTAAAGCTTTTAAATTTGAAAGCTTTTCTTTATTATCCTTATAATAAGAAAGTGTTTTAGTGATTTCTTCCATAAGTTCAACATTTATAGCATTGTGTTTTTCTGGCCTATTTAAAGTAAGAAACAAAAAACCACGCTCTTCTTTAACTTCTAATACTGACATTTTTTTATCTACCTTGCTTTTAAATACTGTTTGTTAAAATTTATTTTTCTTAAATCTACATCCTATAAACGCCAGAAGCTCTTTGCTTTATTGGAGTTGAAAGAGCAGCTTCTAAAGAAAGAGCTAAGACTTTTCTAGTATTTTTTGGATCAATAATACCATCATCCCACATTCGAGCTGTTGAGTAATAAGATGAGCTTTCATCCTCATACTTTTTTAAGATTGGAGATTTAAACTCTTTTTCATCTGCTTCAGAATATTTCTCACCTTTTTTATCCATTTGATCTTTTTTAACAGTCCATAAGACATTTGAAGCTTGTTCTCCACCCATCACCGAAATCTTTGCATTTGGCCACATCCATAAAAACCTTGGTTGATAAGCTCTGCCACACATTCCATAGTTTCCAGCTCCATAAGAACCCCCAATGATAAGTGTAATTTTTGGCACTGTTGCATTACTTACGGCCATAACCATTTTAGCGCCATCTTTTGCAATTCCAGCATTTTCATACTTTTTACCAATCATAAAGCCTGTGATGTTTTGAATAAAGACTAGCGGTATTTTTCTTTGATCACAGAGTTCTACAAAATGTGCGGCTTTTAGTGAACTTTCTGAAAAAAGAACACCATTGTTTGCAATAATACCAACAGGCATTCCATGAATTTTTGCAAAGCATGTCACAATAGTTGTTCCAAAATTTTCTTTAAACTCATGAAAGTCACTGTCATCAACAATTCTTGTGATGACTTCTCTAACATCAAAAGGTTGTTTAGCATCTTTTGGAATAACGCCATAAAGCTCTTCTGCTGAGAAAAGTGGTTCTCCATACTCAGTGATCTCTATTTTTTCAGATTTATGATTTAGATGCTCAACAATATCTCTTGCTATAAGAAGAGCTTCTTCATCGTTTTCAGCTATGTGATCAGTTACTCCACTTTTAAATGAATGTACTTCAGCTCCACCAAGTTCTTCAGCTGTAACAACTTCCCCTGTTGCAGCTTTTACAAGAGGTGGGCCTCCTAGAAATATAGTTCCAGTTCCTTTAACGATAACATTTTCATCACTCATTGCAGGAACGTAGGCTCCTCCAGCTGTGCAACTTCCCATAACAACTGAAATTTGAGGGATATCTTTTGCTGACATTTGTGCTTGGTTATAAAAAATTCTTCCAAAGTGCTCCTTATCAGGAAAAACTTCTGATTGCAGAGGTAGAAAAGCTCCGCCACTATCAACTAAATAAATGCAAGGAAGGTTGTTTTCTAAAGCAATTTCTTGTGCTCTTAAATGTTTTTTAACTGTCATTGGAAAATAAGTTCCACCTTTTACAGTGGCATCATTAGCTAAAACCATACAAAGTGTTCCAGAAATTTTTCCAATTCCTGCAACAGCTCCTGCACTTGGAGCAGCATTTTTATACATACCATTTGCTGCTAAACTTGAAATCTCAAGAAAAGAACTGTCTTCATCAAGTAACTGATCAATTCTTTCTCTTGCAGTAAGTTTTCCTCTTGATTTGTGCTTTTCAATGTATTTTTCACCGCCGCCAAGCTTTACAGTTTTTATTTTTTCATGAAGCTCACTAGTAAGGGCTTTTAAGTGTTCCTCATTGCTTTTAAAAGCAGGGTCTGATGATTTAATTTCTGACTTAAAAATAGGCAAAATATCCCCTTTGTTTCATTATCTTTTAAAAAAAACTTCCTTCTGGTGCAAGGCAACCTATGATAAGTATATACATCATATTGCTTTAAAATACCTATGCTATATTGTTGTCGTTTAGTTTTATTAAGTACAGGTAGGAAAGGAAAGAGTGATTTTATGAAACTTTTAGGCGTATTTGCTTTAATATTCAGTCTTTATGCAACTTGGGGTCTTTTTAATGGAAGTGAAGTAGGCATTTCTGAGGGAGTGCATATTAAAATTCAAGAAAACCTGCAGAATGAGCTTATTGAAATCATCACGGAATACACTCCTGAAGCTAGTGGAGTTGAGGTGAAGAAATTTTGGACTAAATCTTTAGCAAAAAATAAAATCAGAGCTTTTTTTGAAATAGCGTACACAAAAGTAGGTGGTGAGGAAGACGTTATAGTAAAAAAGAAAGGCCAAACAGACCTCTTTCTTGCAAAGTCAGATGAGGAAACTCAGTACTGGGAAGCAGAGACTTTAACAATTGATGGTCAAGCTTTTGAATTTAGTGAAGGTCTTACTTTTAGGCCAGATAACAGATAGGATTTTTTGAAAACTTTAGTTTTAAACCCTGAAGGGTATTTTATTTTAGATGACCAAATCATTAAAGATGAGGTTTTTGGTAAGTCTTGTCTAGATTCAATGATTTTAGATAATCATGTTCTTTTTTGTGAACATGAAGGTGAAAAAGCTCTTCTAGCTCCTCAATCATATCCTCTTGTGGTTCAAGATTTTGAAATCACAGAAGATAAAAAGTTAAAAACAGTTTTTAATTACGGTTACGCTTCAACAATTGAAGTTGAAGACCTATTAATAGATGACTGGTCAAGACTTACGGGTCTTACAAGTGATAAGAAAATTCCTTTTGTTTTTTCAACTAAAGCTCAAGAAAAATTTTTAACAACAGCTGTTGAGCCTGTTTGTGAAGATGAGTTTGAGTTTAATGGTAAGAGCATTGAACTTGAAAATTGGTACGTTTCTCAAAAGCAAGATGAGGATTTTTGGGGGGAGAGATATAAGTCTGATAACACACCTTGGGACTTAAACACTTTTCATCCAGCTATTACTTGGGTTCTTCCAAGGCTTAAACTTCATAAAGCAAGAATTTTAGTACCTGGCTGTGGTAAAGGACATGATGCAAATGAGTTTGCTAAGCTTGGTCATAACGTAACAGGCTTAGATTTATCAGCTGAAGCCTTAAATAATGCAAAGTCTTTATATGGAGATAATGTTAACTTTATTAAAGGTGACATTTTTAAATTTGCTAATGAGAATGAAGACGACTTTGATGGTATTTTTGAGCACACACTTTTTTGCGCAATCGAGCCAGAAAAAAGACTTAAACTTGTAAGAGCTTGGCATAAGCTTTTACCTGAAAACGGCCATCTTATGGCAGTTTTTTATATTCCTATAAAAAGAAACGGCCCCCCTTTTGGAGTAACAGAGTGGGAAGTTCAAGAGCTTCTCCGCCCTTATTTTAATATCAGTTTATGGGGAAGGCTAAAGAGCCAAGAAAGTGCAAGACCAATGAGAGAGCTTTTTGTCTATGCACAGAGAAGGCATAATTAAAAATTTGTGTTTGAATTTATAGCCTCTTATTTCTCTCTAGAGAATCTCATGGCACATAAAAACTTGTTGAGTAGATAAACTTTGGTTCATTTCTATGTAATCTAGGAGTTCTTTACGGTTGAGCTGTTCTGAGCCAGAAATCTCTTGAAGCTGTTTGTTGTTTCTAATATTTGGATGTTCTAGGATTGTATCTATTATCTCACTACTGATTAAAGCTCTGGCTTTGCGTTGGTCTTTTATGTAACCTGAGCCCGACCATTTTGTGGCGTTACGTGATACTTTGATACCTAGGTGGTATTTCAGTATAATCTCAAGTTCAGTTATAGAAAAAACAGAAGATTTCATTAAAGCGCTTTGAACATATTCTGTGAAAATAACTTTTGATACAGAATTTTGATATCCTGCAAAAATCATCATATGTAGCCCTTCTTGTAAAACCTCTTGATCATTTAAATACTTCTCTTGTGTGAGGCCATATTTCATCAGAGCGTATGAAATGTAATTTTGCTTTAGAAGAGCTAAAAGAAAATCTCGATTACTTGCTGTAATCAAAGCTCTTTGTTTGTGCCAAGGGCCAAGATGATGAAATGCAGAGTTCTTAATGTATTCATCATGAGTATAATAAAAGTTCCTACTAATTGGCGTTAGTTTATTAGATTTATTCAAGTGGTGCTTTAGAAAATAAGGATGTCGAATAAGATATTTAAGAAAAGTATTGTTGCCTTGACCAACTTTATAAAAACTATCTTCATTCATGAGTTCATCGAAATAAGGGTATTGAGATTCATCATCACGGATATGCGGTTGATGAATATAAGCAAGTTTTAAAAAATAATAATGAGAATTTTCTAAGCTTACTTGGTCAAGCTTTGCAGTCATTTCTGGGTGCTTAAGGAGGTAGGTTCCAATGGACCTAACTGCAGCATTAATAAAATTAGAACTTTTACGACCTTTTTTTTCAAGCTCTTGTATTAAACGATTTAAGAAGTCTATATGTTTTTGATTACTTGGGTTAAGATCAAAATCTGAAAAACTATGGTAAGATTTGTAATTCCCATCTAATTGGTCTTTGACAGCGGCCTCAATAGCAAGCAAGTGCCAATCTGTATTTTTTTTAACTAAGGGGTTTTGTAGTAAACGTAGGGCAGTTAAACCCTCTATTTTGGTGTGATAATAATTAATATCCATAATTCTACTTTTATTTTTTTCAAGCCCTTCCATTATAGATGAAATAATGTCTTCTCTATTTGACCAGTTTGGATGGTTTAAAAGGTAGTGAGCATAATAAGCCATGGTTATTCGTTGTGTACGAAAACCTTTTTTCAGTGCTGAAACAATTTCAGGGTGCTCATCAGGATTTACCTTAGTAAGAACCTGGGGGTAAAAAGCTAAAGGCAGTATTCCTTTTTTTAAAGGTTCTATTAAAAGATGAAGTTTTTCAAGCCAATTGATTTTTTGGACAAAAGCTATTTCATTATCCTCTAGTTTAATACGATCGGAATAAGCTAAACTTGCAATTTGATGAATGCGCTCGTTTCGATCTGAACTATTAATCAATATTTTTGTAGTAAAAACCCATGCTAAAAAGCCTTCGCTGTCCCAGAGGGCTTTGTGGTTGAGAGCTAATCCTAGAAGATTAAAACTTGTTTTAAAATAAGAATTATCTTCTCCTGAAAAATCACCACTTTCGAATTTACTTCTATCAAAACCAACTTTTTCAAATATCATGAAGGCGAGGTTTTCATGGTTTCTCCATCTGGGTCTTGAAAGTACTTTAGCTAAAAAAGCTATAGATTTACTTCCAGGATTGATATCTATCCACTGAGAAATCCAGTTAGACTTGGTTAGCCACTGACCTTCTTTATCTTCATCGATAAGACGAGAAAAATACTCTTGGCGCTGCCCATCTACAATAAAAGTCATGAGTCCTTCAAATGTTGATAAATCAGTATCTTGAGCAGAGAACTGAAGTTTTTTTGGAAGATCGTCTGCTATATGAACTGAATCTAGAAGAAAATTTTGAGCTTCTTTAAATTCATCTGATGAAGTATCAACTCTTCCAAATTTACGTTTAAATTTCTCAACAAGACCTTTATCGTTTGTTTTAATGTCTCCACTTATAAGAAGTTTTAAAAAATCTTTTATACTTAAATCTAAGTTTTCTTGTATTAAAACTAAAGCACGTTTGTTTGTTACAACAATATAATTACCACGTACTTTAAAATCTTCTCCTTCACGAGCCTCATGGTGGAGTTTAAAGCGGATAGTGAGATTGGTTCCGCGAGCTCCTGACTGTCCAATCTTAACATAAAAACCATTTCCCATTACTGCAGTTTCGCCAGACACTCCTGAGCGAGAAATAAAAGCATTTGTCTCTCCACGAGCAGAGCGTGTGATGTTGTCATAAGCTACAAAGGAATTGGTCTCATGAGACACAATCACTTCTGTTAAGCCAAGCTCTTTGGCGATTTGAGCACCGGTTCTACCTTTACTGCCAAAAAGTTTTGATCTAAGAGGTTCTTTATTCATCCACCAACTTAGGCTATCTTGCTTTTGTATTTGATTGCCGTCTAGTTCTATAAGCTTTGTTCGTAAACCTGTCTTTTCAAGAAGGTTCCATGCAAACTCAGAATTTGGAGCATTCAGAAGAGCCTTAAGTGCAAATTGCTCAAGTTTTTCTGTTGCATAGCTTGTAAGTTCTGTCCATTTTGTGGCAGAGACGATCTGCTGGATTAGACTAAGATCGCTATCAGAAGCCTTAACTTCATATTGAGCCACTTTTGCAATATAACGAATAACTGAAAGTATTGGGGGGTTTTGGCCACTTCTAAAACGACGTGTTTCTTCGTGTTTATCATTATAGAGAAAACGAACTCTTCCCTCTGCAATGTCAGTTAAGAAAGTGGATTTAGGGTTGTCCCAATCATGTAGACTCTTATAAGTCGTTTCTGAGTTAGATGAGTTAAGGTGAATCAGCCCAATAGAGTTTGAGTCAGTATGTTGATTTAAAAAATCTGGGTTGTTAAGAAGCGCTAGCTTGTCACCTATATTGTCTTTAAGTGAACGAACTTCCCAAGCGGTTTTAGAGCCGACAAAGTGAGGGTATTGGTCTTGAAGGCGTTTTTGAAACTGTTTAATGATTTGAGGTGAGGCATCAACTACAATATCAAGATCTTGGTTTCCTCGATAGATGTTGGTGTAGTCGTAGTCAAACCTTTCAGCTTGATATTTAGAATCACCAGCTTCACGCTCTAAATCCCAACGCACGTAATGGGCAAAAGCTGCGGCGGTTCCTCCAAAGAGATAGACATTGACCTCAAGATCTTTTGCTACTTCAAGAATATAGGCGAACTCTGGGACCTTTTGAGCTCGGTTTAGAGTCTCTTTTGATAGAAGGCTTGTAGAGGTTTTGGCATATGAAAAAGAGTACGTACTTATTAATAATAAGCATGCTAAGAATTGAAAAAATCTTCTTATAGACACATTAACCATACTATATATGAAAGCCTCGGTAATAACCTTTATTGCCTTGTTCTCTCTCTCCTAAAGATTAACAATGCAGATGATGTGCCAATTTTAACCTGAAATTTTATATGAGTTAGCTCACTCATTGGTGACAAAAATGAGCTTAGGTAGCAAAATTCACTCAAAAGTTGCTCTATAAAGTGTGAAGTATAGCTGTAATCTAGGCATATTAATTGCTTATACCCTTATATCATCATTGGCAATTGAAGGAGTTTTGAGATGAAATTTATTTTAGTGGTTTTTATTAATCTTTTTTTAATTTATGCGACTTCAGCCGCAACGTTTAAAGAGGTTGTTGATTTAACAGTTGAATCTAAACTTGATGCTAATGTTGTTCAATGGAGTGGAGCTTCATGTATATTAGCTAACAAGGGTCGTTTGATTTGTGGTGGACCCGCTCAATATGAAACTGATTTTGAAGTTTTAACTGATATTAATTTAGGCTCACATGATGGCTTGCAAACTGTTAAGCACGAAGTTGAGAGTATTGTTCTTAAAAGCGTAGATGATCACGCGACCATTTGTGCAAAATTAGATAATGGTAAAGTAAAATGCTTTGATATGGATAGTAGTGGAAATGTTGGAGTTGTGATAGATGGAGTTTTAGATAGATCTATCATAGGTGATAATCTGTGGTATGTAGATTTTGGTACTTTCTATCCAAATGATGCCTTTGGACAACCCCAATCAAAAGCTCAGCTTACTCACAGTGTAAAATTCTTAGGTAATAATTATGTAGCTTTTTTTGATGGGAGTTATAAGTGCTTACATATGAAAGCAGGAGCATATCATTTACTTGAGAACAAACCTGATTATGTTTACCCCACTCAAAGTTCAGATTTGTTAATGAAGCTGTATGGCTCTATAGGTATGTTTCATCCAGGGTGTCGATGACATATGACATACTAATGACTTAAAAAAGTGGAAGTAGAGCTAATCTTTTTTCTTTGCTGTAAAGTTAAAAGGATATTGAATAGTCCTTGTAGCGAGTTCTTTTGGAAAGCTTACTTCTTTAATCGTTTTTGCAATACAGTCAGCCAGTTCATCACTTTTAGTGGTATTCTTTTTTGAGGCGATGTTTTTTGCTTTTCCAAGCCCATCAATAACCCACTGAAGAACTATGGTTCCTTCAATAGGTTTTTTGTTTGAAGATGAGGCATATCTATAACAATCTGAGATCTTATCAGACTTTGTTTCAAGTGGTGCTGTTATGCTATCTTCCACTATTTTCTTAGACTCAGCTTTCTTTGATGATGAGCAGCTAGTAAAAGCTAGTAAGAAAATTGAAATGGTGATTTTACTTAATAAATGCATAATTTTAATGCTCCCTCTTTTGTGAGAATGTGATATTAGACTAACTGTTTATTATCAAATGGAAAACCTTTTTTTAAGTTAAGAGCTGAATGGAGAATTGATTATGAAGCGAGCAGATGGATTTCACTACCTAGAAGATTATAAGCCTCCAAGCTTTTTTACTCCAAAAGCCTATATTGAATTTGATTTAGGAAAAAATGAGACGCTTGTTAAAGCTCAGTATGAAGTTGAAAAAAACAAAGACATAAGTGAGGACAGTTTCTTTTTAAATGGAGAAGAAATGGAGCTTGTCTCAGTTTCAATAAACGGCAAAACACTAGATTCAAAAGATTATGAAGTTTTAAAAGAAGGTTTAAACATTAAAAGCCTTCCAGGTGAGGATAAATTTAAACTAGAGATAGTTAATAAAATTGATCCATCAAAAAACACAGCACTAGATGGCCTTTATGTTAGTGGAAACATTCTTTGTACTCAAAATGAACCAGAAGGCTTTAGAAGAATCACTTATTCAGTTGATAGACCTGATAATATGATGAGCATGAAAGTAAAGCTTACAGGAGATAAAAAAGAATTTCCATTTATGTTAGCTAATGGAAATCTCGTTGATAGTGGAAGTGATGCAGATATGCACTGGTGTGTGTGGGAAGATCCGTTTCCAAAGCCGTGCTACCTTTTTGCCATTGTTGCAGGAAACTTAGAAGAAGTAAGTGATGAATACACTACAGGAACTGGAAGAAAAATTGATATAAAGTTTTACTGCGACCCAGGCAATGGTTCAAAATGTTTATTTGCAATTGAGAGTCTAAAAAAATCAATGAAATGGGATGAGGTGAGATTCGGGTTAGAGTATGACCTTGATCTTTACATGGTTGTAGCTGTTGATTCTTTTAATATGGGAGCAATGGAGAATAAGGGTTTAAATATTTTTAATTCCGCTTTAGTTCTAGCTAATAAAGAAACAGCCACTGACCTTGATTTTCATAGAATTGAGAGCGTTATTGGACATGAGTATTTTCATAACTGGAGTGGTAACAGAGTTACTTTAAAAAACTGGTTCCAACTTACTTTAAAAGAAGGCTTAACTGTATTTAGAGATCAAGAGTTCTCAGCTGACTTAAATGATAGGGCAGTTGAAAGAATTGATATGGTTAAGATGTTAAAAAACCGTCAGTTCCCTGAAGATGCGGGACCACTTTCTCATCCGATAAGACCGAGTCGTTATAAAGAGATGAATAATTTCTACACCGCTACTGTTTATGAAAAAGGAGCAGAAATTGTAAGAATGCTTTATGTTACTTTAGGTAAAGAAAAGTTTAGAGCGGCAATGGATGTTTATTTTAAAAAATATGATGGACAAGCGATCACTACTGAAGATTTCTTTGAAGTTGTTTGTGAGCAAGAGCCTAAGCTTAAGAGCTCAAACTTTAAAAACTGGTATCATGAAAAAGGAACACCAGTTGTTAAGATAATAGAGACTTTAGATGAGGCTAAAGAAGAGCTTAGTGTTAAGGTATCTATTCAAAGTCATGAAGGTGTTTCTTTTGCAATGCCAATCAAAGCTAGTTTCTATGATGATTTAGGAACAGAGGTAAAAACAGATTTTAGTGATAATGTTTTATTTTTTGATGGTAGAGAACAGACTTTTTTAATTAAAAATTTAAGAAAAGGCTACACTTCATCTTACTTTGAAGGTTTCTCATCTCCAGTTATATACAGTGTTGAATCTGAAAATAGAGATTTATATAAAAATATAAAATTTTGTCAGGATAATTTTAATCGCTACTTTGCAATCAAAAGCTTAGTAAAGGACCAAGTTTTTAATGAAAAAACTGATGATTTTACAACATGCTTTGGTGAGCTCTTAAAGGAAGAAAACCTGACTTCACTTATGAAGAGCTTTTTGCTTGAAGCTCCTAGTTTTGAAGATTTAACGGAAGGAATGTCATCTTTTAACCCTCAATCTATTCTACTTAAAAAAGATTCTTATATGAGCAATATTGGTAATTCTCTAGGTAGCTTGTTTATGGACTATCTTGCCTCTCAAGAGACGGCTAAATATGAATATAGCTTAAAGCAAAAAGGTGATAGAGCGCTAGCAACGTGCCTGCTTAATTACCTTCTTTATAGCTCTGAGTATAGAGAAGCTGCTGAAGAGATGCTTTCAAAGAGATATTTTGAAAGTGATAATATGGCAGATGCTTATGCTTCTTTTTTCTTATCTCAGGCTCATCAAGTAGAAAAAAGTGAGGAAATATCAAAAGATTTCTTTGAAAAAAATAGTGGCAATGTTTTAACTACTCAAAAATGGATTCAAGGAAGACTTGCTGTTCCGGCATTAGGCTTAGTTAAGAGTAGGATTGATGAAATTGAGAGTAGTGCTTTTTATGATTCAAAAGTACCAAACTTTGTAAGGTCAGTTTGGGGGGTTTTTGCTAAAAATCACCATGTTTTCCACAGCCCTGCTGGAGAAGGTTATGTATTATTACTAGATGCGATTAAAAAAATAGATAAAATCAACCCGCAAATGGCTTCGGGTTTGATGAAGTCCTTTCAAGTTGCAGCTGTTTTAGAGGCTGATGTTAAAAAACCAATGACTGACTTAATCAAAACGTTTGCAGAAGGTGAGAATTTCTCTCATAATTTAATGGAAACATATTCAAGTGTAAAATCCGTAATGTAGTTTAAAAGAATATAGAAACAGGGGGGAGAAAAATGGTTATTAAAAACAGATTAAGATTTTTTGCATTTTTCTTCTTTTTTATATCGGTTCTTTTTATAGCGGTAAAATCTTGTGTCAATATTAGAAAACCGGCTTATGTGGAAGTTGAAGCTGATAAAGTTTCCCCTGTTCCTACTGAAATTAAAAATTCAGACGCTCTAGTACATTTTATAGAAGAAGTAAAAGAGAGTAAGAGCAAAGAGGAAGAAGTTGAGCGTGAACTAAGTCAGGCTGAGATTGAAGCTAAAGAAGATGAGCTTAGAAGAAATAATGAAATAAAGAAAAAGACTTTATCTAAAAATAAAAAGCGTATTAAAAAAAGAACTCACATTAGTAAAGCAAGAACAAAGCCGCAATCAAAGCTTAAGATTCCATCTGATATTACTCTATCAGGTGGAGAGCAGTCTTTAAGTGGCTTATCAAAGGCTCGCCTTGAAAGCTATACCTATAGAATTAAAAATAGTGAGGCTAAAAAAATATATATAACTGGTTTCTATCTTGGTGGTGAGTCAAAGTCATTTGGTTTTGCAAGAGCAGAAAAAGTAAAAAGGCTTTTGATTGGAGCTGGTTTAAGAGACAGAGCTATTTATGTTTCTTCAAAGAAAGCTCAAAGATCTCCAAGCAGTGTAAACTTTAATTGGTCTAAAGTTTCAGCTTACTAAAGTTTCCAGGCTATCTTCTCTAGCGCTTCAACCTCTTCAGCCCAGTAGATGTACTCTCTAAAGTTAGGAAAGATTTTTTTAAATACAGGGTCGTCCCATCTTTTAGCAATCCAAGCAGCATAATTAATTATTCTTAAGCCCCTTAGTGCAGTAACAAGCTCTAAAGATTCATATTCAAAGTCCCTTAATTCAGTATAGCCAGTAAGAATATAATCCTCTTCCTTTCTTGAATCTTCCCCAGAAAAAAGCATCCAAAAGTCTTGCACTGGTGGGCCCATGCAAAAATCATCAAAATCAATAAAGAAAAACTCTTTAGCCCCTTGCTTTGGATCGGTCTGCAAAATGTTGCCCCTATGACAATCTCCATGAATTCTGATGAATTTAGATTCATCTAAATGCTCATCTAAGAAATCAATGATTTGATAACTTGCTTCTTCATAGCGTTTTAAAAGTTCCGGTGCGATCCATTTAGAAACAATAGGAAGATTTTCTTCTCCGTAGAAAAAACCATTTAATGTGGGGCGGTGAGTGGCTTTTTTTTGTGATCCGATATTGTGGATTCTTGCAAGTAATCTACCAATACTTTTTAAATCATCAGATAAAAATTCTTGAATTAACCTTCCTTGAGCTTTAGGAAAGAGAGTTGAAATCATGCTTTCAGTTTTAAAAGTAGTTTCTTTATTATTAAGAAGTAAAGGGGCAACAGCTGGTATGCCCTGTTCTTTTAACTCATATAAAAAACTATGCTCTTCTTTTATGGCATCTAAAGACCATCTATTTGGTCTATAAAACTTTGCAATAATCGAGGGATGACCGTGTTCTAACTCAAAATCAAAAACTCTGTTCTCATACGAGTTCATTTGTGTGTATCGGCCAGTTAGTTCAAAGCCGAGGTCTTCAATGCGATTTAAGGCTAGGTCTGGTGTAAAGTTAAAAAAATCAGAACTCATGATTTAGTCATATCATAGTTTTTAAAGGCTGTTCACCGCTATTATTCTTTTATTACAAACTTTAGTCGTATCAAAAATATATATAATTTCCTCAAGTTTGTTAAAATTAGTGTCGAAAAATGAAACGTATAGAGTTTATATGGGAGCAGTAATGTCTAAAGAAAATGCTAAAAATGGTCTTAATATATATGAAGTCAGAACATCGATTCCGTTTCTACTAATGGTTGCCTTGCTATTAGGTTTTTTTCAAAACTGCTCTTCAAGTTGGACACAGGATAGGGATTTAAATGACCAAAAAAAAGCAGATGGCATTAACCCGGTCGTAATGAGCACGAGTGCACAAAATATTGTTAAGCTAGAAGGCACCCCTTTAAATCTAAGTGTTCCAGCTGACTTATTCAGTAACCAAGGTTTAACTTTTTGTGATTCAGCAACTTATGATTGGTCATTTGTAAATACAAGTACTAACCCTGTTCCTTTAGCATCTGTAACTGGTCCAAGTTTACAAATTGCTTCACTGGCTTTAGCTGATGAAGGTTCATACTTTGTTGATGTTGATTGCAAAGGACAAGTTTATAACTTAGGGCCGATTAACCTTGATGTAGTTCCTAAACTAAAAATTGATACAAGCAATGTGACAAATCAAACCGTTAACCAAGGAAGTCCAGCAAACTTAAATGCAACTTTTTCTGGCCCAAGTCCTATTAACTATCAGTGGTATTTTAACCCTGAAAACGGAACAAGGGTCGCTCTTGCAGGACAAACTTCTCAAACACTATCAATTCCTTCAGCGCAATTATCTGATCAAGGTGAATACGAACTTCAAGCAACAAGTGCAGAAGGTGGTATAGGTCAATCAGAAATTGCTGGACCCGGTAAACTAACGGTTATACCAATATCAGCGATCTCAGGTTCAGTTGGTGGTGACACACAAGTGGTAGCTGGACAACCGATAAATTTAACCTCACAAGTCTCTGGAGCTGTAAGCCCAGAGTATCAGTGGTATTTTAATAGCCAGGCAATTACTGGAGAAGTTAATTCAGGTATGCAGATACCGATTTCTGAATTATCAGATGCAGGAACTTATTCTTTAGTTGTTAAAGATCAAGGAACTAACTATCAAATAGGTTCAGTTGATGTTGTTGTTATTTGTGCTGTTGGGCAAACTGCTTATAATGGGCAATGTCTCCCTGCATCTAGAATTTGTCAGGTTATAAATGGAAGTGGAATCCAGTTTATTAAAAATGATGGAACTTATGGGTCTTGCTCAGTTACATCATGTGACCCTGGATATATAAATGTAAATAACTCTTGTGTTCCATCAACAGGTTCTTGTCCTGTAACTAATGGAACAGGTGTAACAAGTTTTGATGCTAGTGGTAATCCAAGTACTTGTATCGTTCAAAGTTGTGATGCTGGGTATATAAATATTAATAATGAATGTGTACCAAAAGTTTGTTCTGTTCAAAATGGTGTTGGTACAATTGCATTTGATTCAAATAGCAACCCAAAATGTGAGGTTGCATACTGTAATACAGATTATGTTAAGTTTAATGGACAGTGTGTACCAAGAGTTCAAACATGTTCAGTAAGTAATGGAAACGGAACAAGAGTTTATGATTCAAACGGTCCTGGCCCATGTAATGTGACTTCATGTAATGTAGGTTTTGCTAATATTAATAACGCCTGTGTTTCAAGAGATTGTCCTGTTCAAAATGGTCAGGGTGTTTTATCTCTTTCCCCTGGTGGAAGCGTGAGTTGTAGAGCTGTTTCTTGTGATCCAGGATACTTCTTATATAACAACCAATGTAGTAGTCAAACATGTACTGTAAGTAATGGCTCAGGTTTTTGGGATTTAGTAAGTGGTCAAAGAATATGTAAAGTAACTTCTTGCTCTCCGGGTTTTGCAGTAATTAATAATCAATGTGTACAAACAAGTTGTTCAGTTGCAAACGGAACTGGTGGTATAGCCGTTGATATTAATGGAGCAACTTACTGTCAACCAGTGAGTTGTGATAGTGGTTATGTCATTAAAGGAAAAAAATGTGTACGTGGAGAAAAGCGCTGTAAGATAAAGAACGGTAAAGGTTTAAAAGATTCTAAGGGCAAGTGTATGGTAGCAAGCTGTAATGCTGGATACGTTGCTTATCAAAATAAATGTGTAGCAGAGGTTCAATCTTGTAATATTAATAATGGAACGGGAATGCAAACCTTTACATCAAGTGGACCTGGTGAATGTACTGTTCAGACATGTAATAAAGGATATGTTCAACAAGGCAATGTTTGTGTGAAAAAGAGAAGATCTTGTAATATAAAAAATGGTACAGGATATCAGATTGCATACTCTAACGGCTATGGACCTTGCGAACTTGCTTCTTGTAATGTTGGCTACGGGGCAACAGTGACAGATCAGTGTTTACCAGAGAGAAGATCTTGCTATATTGGATCAGGTCAAGGTTATCAATATCTTACACCATATGGTTATACAGCTTGTCAGTTAAAAGATTGTCCAAGCGGTTATAGTTTATTAAATGGTTATTGCCAGATGCGTGAAAAAGCTATGTGTGAACCTACAGATCCAAATGGTAATGCTTATAAAGGAAAAGTTTTTGGAAGGCTTTATTCTTTAATTAATATGAAGTCTTCAGCGTCTGTTCATAATGCTACAAAGCCAGGTAATAGATTAAACGGTGAAGTATTTTATAAAAATATTAATATTCAAAGATCTAAAGGTCATCAATATCTAGTTTATGCTGATGGTAAAAGAGTACAGCATAAGAATGGTTCTTTTTTAAAGAATTGGTATGGATTAGAGCTTTTTTCTGAACTTATTCCGCCAGATGGTGAAAAAGAAGGAAAATATATTCTTGGATTAGCTTCAAATGATGGTGCAGCTCTAGATTGTAATGTTGATGGTAGCTGGCACACGTTTGTTAATAATGGAAATGCAAAAGTTTGTACTAAAATTAAACCAGCATCTGGTTCGGTTACATTTTCTAAATCAAAGCCACTCCCAATTAGAGTAAGATATTTTCAAAACTCTGGTGATGGAAGGTGCTTAAAACTTTACTATAAGAGAGCAGGATCAGGGGATAAGTTTAAAATTATTCCAGCCAAATATATGAGGCTTCCTGATGGAACTGAAAATAGATGTAAAAAAAGGGATACTCCAGATGCAAACCCGAATACATGGGTGAGTCTTAAAGATATAGGATATAAAACACCAGGATATAGTTGTAGTTCAACTAAAATGACCATGTATAAGCAGTCTGCAAAAAAATGTTTGAAAGTCTCTAATACTTGTCAGAAGAAATTTGCGTGGACTAAAGGATACGGTAAAGACATTTACAACTATTGTTATTAATAGATCGAAAACTTGGCACCTGAATAATCAGGTGCTAATTATAGTATATGAAAATATTCTTAAAAATTCTCATTATTCAAATAATTACAATTCCTTTTATTATAATTTTATTTAAAACCATAGATTCCAACAAACATGCTGGTTTGATAGCAGGTTTATGTTTCTTTACAACAGGTCTTTACTTCTTATCTGAGCTTAAGAGAAGTACAAAAATGTTTAGAACTTTCTCATTTTATGGAATTTCTTTTCATTTATTAGTGGCTGTAATACCTATGCTAATAATCAGGATAATGCATTGGTCGTTAAATTTTAAAGATATTAATATTTTAACACTTCCGGCTTCTGAGTTTCATAAAATTTCAGAATCAATATATATGATTATGCTTTTATGCACTATACTAGATTTTTTCAGAGTTATATTTTTGAAAATCCCTATTGGTAATGAGGTTAATTGATTCTGATTCTTGATCATAAAGAATCAAAACTTTTTTACTTTTAATTTGTAAGTAGACCTGCTTTTTTTTCTCTTCTAGACTAAAACTTTCAGAGCCATAATCTGTACCTTCACGTAGAATAAAATCTTCAATTATGCTGTTTAGTGCATCCTTTGAAATTTGTTCCATAGGGATTATAAAGTTTTGCTCATCCATTTGCTGGCCTCCTTATATATAATATGTCAGTATTACTCATATGACTCCTCTTCTCTCACTGCATAAAATAGAAAAATCTGTTGGCTCTAAGCTTTTATTTGAAGAGCTAAGTTTTGGAGTATTTGAAAGGGAGAAAATCGGGTTAATCGGTCCAAACGGATCAGGTAAGTCGACTTTATTAAAAATCCTGGCAGGTATTGAAGAATATGATAACGGTTCAATAACTCATAAGAAAAACTTAAGAGTCTCTTATGTGCAGCAAGTGAGTGATTTTAAAGAAGAGCAGGTAGTTAAAGATTTTATGAAAAAATCTTTAGAAAAGTGCAGTTTTATTGAAAGAGATCAAATTGATGTTTTATCTTCAATGTATTTAAGTATTGCTGGTTTTGAGGATGAAAATATAGAAATCAGGCAACTTTCTGGAGGTTGGAGAAAGAGGCTAGTGATCGCGTCAGCCTTAGCTGAAGAGGCGGAGCTTTTGATTTTAGATGAGCCTACAAACCACATGGACTGGGAAGGGGTTTTGTGGTTAGAAGATATATTAAAATCATTTAAAGCGTCTTTCATTTTAGTTAGTCATGACCGATTCTTTTTAAATAGTTTAACAAATAGAACAATAGAAATTGGTCAATTTTATAGAGATGGTTTCCTTTCATACAACTGTGGTTATTCAGATTTTTTAATTAAAAAAGATAAATACATAGAAGAGCAGCAAAAGTTACAAGAGGTTATGTCTAATAAAGCTAAGCGTGAAGTGGATTGGCTTAGGGCGGGAGTTAAAGCAAGAACCACAAAAAGTCAGAGTCGTATTAAAGAGGCGCACCAGCTTTTAAATGATCTAGAGAATGTAAAGAGTAAGAATCAAGCTGTAAATTCAAAATCTCGTTTAGAAATTGATTCAACTAAGAGAAAAACTAAAAAGTTAGTGTCACTAAAAAATATTGAAGTATCTTATCCTGACAAAAAACTTATCAATAAACTTAATCTAGATTTGGGTCCAAAGACTTGTTTTGGGGTTTTAGGTAAGAATGGAAGCGGAAAAACTAGTTTAGTTAAAGTTATAGCTAAGAAAATGGAGCCTGCAAAAGGAGATATTTTTTGGGCTGAGGACTTAAATATAATTTATTTTGATCAAAAAAGAGAAGATCTTCCAAAAGATGAGACTTTATTAGAATATTTAGGTGATGGATCGGATTACTTAGTTTTTAAAAATACTTCCACTCATGTTGCTTCTTATGCGAGTAGGTTTTTGTTTCCGTCTGAAAAGCTTAATATGAAAATCGAGAGACTCTCTGGTGGTGAACAAGCAAGGTTACTTCTTGCAAAAACTCTTACAAAGCCAGCTGATATTCTTATTATGGATGAGCCAACAAATGACCTAGATATTGATACAATAGAGATACTTGAGGATTTAATATTAGATTTTCAGGGCCTTGTTATCCTTGTAAGTCATGATCGTGTTTTCTTAGAACGAGTTTGTAATAGTTATTTAGGCTTAGATGGTAAAGGGTTGGCACTTAGGTATGCTTCGGTTAATCAATGGTTAGAAGCAAGACAAAAGCCTGAGGTAGAGGAAAGTAAGATAAGTGAGCAGTCTAAAAAGGTCTTTAAACCTAAATCTAAGCTCTCTTATAAGGAGAAAAAACAGCTAGAAACTATTGAGTCTGATATAAGCAAAGCTGAAAAACTGCTTACGGCCTTGCAAGAAAAGTTATCAGAACCAGAGTACACTAATGATCAAAAGAAGCTGCAGGAGCTTATTTTAAAAGTATCTGCGCAGCAAGAAATTGTAAATGATTTTTATAAAGTGTGGGATGAGCTTGAAGCAAAAAAAGTGCAGTAATTACTGACACTTATCTTAGTCGCAATTTGGGTTGTTAAAGTTGTTCAACTTAATTTGAACTGGTATTTTTGATATAGAACATAATACAAGACGAAACTTTTTTTATAGGGATGTGCTCATGTATAATCAAAAAGGTAGCTTTAAGCATATTTTGTCTTTGGTATCAGAATTTTACCCAGTCATCATTATTTACTCAATCTGTATTAGCGTTTTAACCTTATCTATTCCAATTTCAGTACAATCTCTAGTTAATACCTTTTCATTGGGCCCATATTTTCAACCACTTTTTATTTTAACATTAGTGTTGTTTGGGGTTTTAATAATTCTAGGAGTTTTACAATGTCTTCAATACCTTATGACGGAGTACTTGCAGCGAAGGCTTTATGCTAAGTTAGCGGCTAGTGTTGCTCGCTGGTCTTTGATTCGTAAAAACCGTGATCGCTCAATATCTGAAGAAATCGGTTTTGCGAATAGATATTTCGATATTGTCCTTATACAAAAGAAACTTTCTTTTCTTGTCACAGATGGCATAACTTTTATCTTTCAAACTATAGTGGGTATGCTGCTTATTTTTATGTACCACCCTGCATTTATATTCTATGGATTTTTAATACTTTTTAGTTTTGTAGGTACAATTTTTTATTTTTATAATAAATGTTTAGAGTCAGCAGTTGCAGAATCATCTGAAAAATATAGAGCTGCAGCTTTTTTTGAATCATTAGTTTTAGAAGAGCAAACTGAAGAAAAACTAATTGAAAACTTTAAAAAATCTGATGCTCATATTCAAGATTATTTATTTAGAAGAAAAGAACATTTTTCTATGCTCTTTACGCAAAATATTATTTTTGTGGGTCTTTATGCTATCTTTAATGCACTTTTATTAGGTTTTGGTGGTTACTTAGTTCTTAAAGGTCTGCTTACAGTTGGGCAACTTGTTGCCGCAGAAATCATTGTTAATTCAATTTTATATAATTTTTTAAATGCAAAAAAATATATAGAGAGCTTTTACGATTTGTATGCTGCTGTTAATAAGGTAGGTTTTTTTCTTAGAGAGGAAAATTTAGATTCCCTAAGTGTAGGCGATCCTTTAAAGTGCCTAGCTAAAGATGAAGAGAAATTCTTCTCTAGTCTTGATTCAGTAAAATCAGTCTTTACTCCAGAGAATCCTAAAAAAACTTTAAGAAACTTTCTCTTAGCTGCTGCATTTTTACTTTTCTTACTTGCACTAGTGCCTTGGCAACAAACGAGTTTAGGCAAGGGTAAGATTACAGTGATTGACCCTAATGATAGGACTCAAGTGCTGACAGCAGCAGTAAGCGGTAGAATTGAGAAATGGTTAGTACAAGATGGGCAGGTTGTTAAATCAGGTGAGCCAATTGTACAGATTGTTGATAATGATCCAGATTTTCTAGGCAGGTTAGAGTTAGAAAGAGATGCTGCTATAAAGAAATTTGAAGCTGCAAAAGCTTCTAGTGATACTGCTAGATTAAACTTTAATCGCCAAAGACAGTTAATGAAAGAAGGTTTAAGTTCAAGAAAAGAATTTGAGAAATCAAAAATTACATATAAAAAGCTTATTTCAGATGAAGCCTCTGCCGTTGCAAGTTTAGCAAAAGCTGAGGTGAATCTCTCTAGGCAGAAAATGCAGATTGTTACCGCTCCAAGAGATGGCCAGGTTTTTGGTATTTTATATGGATCAGGGTCTGTTGTGGTAAAAGCTGGCGAGCCAATCGCTAGTTTTGTTCCAAGCACACAAAATAGAGTTGCTGAGGTTTTTATTGACGGAAATGATTTGCCTCTTATTTTCCCTGGAAGAAAAGTGCGTTTACAATTTGAAGGGTGGCCGGCTTTTCAACTCTCTGGTGTGCCTGAAGTTGCAATAGGAAGCTTTGGAGGAGTTGTAAAAGTTGTTGATCCTTTTGTATCAGAGAACGGTCAGTTTAGAGTTATAGTTGAACCAGATCCTGAAGAGGAAGTGACATGGCCTGACCATAAACTTCTAAGGCAGGGATCTAGAGTCTTCTCTATTATTTTACTCGACCAAGTCGCGCTTGGTTATGAGTTGTGGCGTAAGGTTAATGGCTTTCCAAAGTCAATGGATTCAGCAAACAAAAAGAAAAATGATATTAGACAAAAACTTAAGAAGGTAAAAAAATGATTAAAATTTTTTTACTAGTTAGTTGTTTGTTTGTAACAGTGCAAGCTGGTGCAAAAAAAATTAAAACTAAAGAGTCTATAGTGGCACTTACTCCTGAGACTGTGGTTAGGAAAAGTTTGAAATTTTATCCAGTAGTTGTAAATGCTGTATTAGACTTAAAAGCCTCAAAGTTAAAAGAGAATGCTTTAAGGGGCAGTTTTGATACAAAAATTAAAGGTGATATAGACTCTAGATTTGATGGTTATTACACAGGAGATGCTTACAAGGCTCAAATTGAAAAACAATTCCCTTTTTTAAACTCAAAACTCTATGGTGGATTTAGGGACTCATCTGGATCATTTCCAAGTTATGAAGGCAAATTTGAAACTCTATCTGGTGGAGAAAGTTTTGTAGGCTTCTCATTTTCATTACTTAGAGACAGCTTAATAGATTCAGATCGCTTAAATGTTTCATTGGCTAGTGAGGATATTAAACAATCAGAATTAAAACTAGATTTAGTAAAGCTTAAAGTTCAAACTCTTGCATTAACAGCATATTGGAACTGGGTGGCGTCTGTTGGAAGAGTTCGTGTTTATCAAGAGATACTTGATTTAGCTAGAGTAAGAATGAAAGGTATAAAGAGAAGAATCCAAAAAGGTGATCTTGCTAAAATATATAAAGCTGAAAATCGACAGTATATTGTTAAAAGACAAGCTCAACTTGAAAAAGCTAAGTATCTTTTATATGAAGCGACACTATTTCTTTCTTTGTTTAATAGAAACTCAAAAGGTGAACCTGTCTTACCGATGGCAGCCTCTGCACCAGATCTTAATGGTATAAAACATCCAAAATCTAAATACAGTAATGAACTGTTTGAACGTGTCTTGACAAAAAATTTAGAAACAAAAGTTTTTGACTCTAAATTAAATCAGCTCGATCTCAAACTTAAACAGTCACGCTTTCAAATGCTCCCCAAGCTCGATTTAAACTTTGAAATCAATGAAGACAGTGGAAGTGGTGCCCCTGAGCTTGCAGGACAAGAACATCGATTTTTATTAAAATTTGAATTCCCACTAGAAAACAGAAAAGCAAGAGGCAAGCGTGATGTTGTTTTAGCAGAAACCAATATTTATAAAAATAAAAGAAGTCTTTTGGTTGATGAACTTAGAAGAGACTTAAATGCATTAGTTTTAAAAATAAATACTTCTTCAACTCTTATTGATATCACAAAAGAACAAGTTGAATTAGCGAAAAAACTTGTAGCGGCTGAACAAAGAAAATTTGATTCAGGAGCAAGTGATTTAATCCTTTTAAATTTAAGAGAAGAGCTTTTCGCCGAGTCAAAAATTAAAAACCTACAAACCTTATTAGATTACTTCACGTTCAGTGCTAAACTTAACCAAATGAAAGTTGAGTTAATAGTAGACTAAGGTATGACTCTGTCTTGTGTAAGGTTTGTTTAATCTGACAAAAGTCTGTATCTAACTAATAAACTTCACTTAAAGTCCAGCTTCTTGAAACAAGATTTTTGTAGTTTATAAAATAAAGTTATTATGCCCTGTACCTCTTACAGGAGCTTATAATGAAGTCTTTTTTCATATTTTTTGTTATTTTTATGAGTGTTTCAATCTCTTTTGCTGATTATCGAGAGTATGATTACAAGGCGAGTATTTATTCAAAAAACTACCATGCTGACATGATGTTGCTAAGAGCAATGGAGGTCGATATAGCTGGTGTTGATTATGATAATAAAATTATAGACCTTCTTCTTTACGAAGAAGATAGAGTGAAAATAAGAGAGAGAGGGTACTCTCTTCAAATTAATTGGTCTAAGGGTGTTTCAATAGATACTGCTGTTGATGAGGAATATAAAACTTCTTATGAAATTGAGAGGTTTGTACAAACAGCAAATGGACTCTTTCCTAGTTTAACTAAACTAGTTGAGATTGGTAAATCTTTAGAAGGGCGCTCTATTTGGGCTTTAAAAATTTCAGATAATGCGGCTAAAAGAGAAATTGAAGAGCCAACGATTTTGTTTAATTCTATGCACCACGCTAGAGAAGTAATGACCCCAGAAGTTTCATTAGATGTTATTGAGTATTTACTTTCAAATTATGAAAGTGATGAAAAAGTTAAGTCATGGGTTAATAACAATGAAATATGGGTAGTCCCTATGTTAAATGTTGATGGAAACAATAAGGTTTGGACGGAGAGAGCTCTATGGAGAAAAAATACTCGAGACGGGCATGGAGTCGATTTAAACAGAAATTACCCTTTTGGTTGGAACTCTTGTAATGGCTCAAGTGGAAGTAAAAATGCTGATGATTATAGAGGGCCAGAGCCAGCTTCAGAACCTGAGACTAGAGCTTTAATGGGTTTAGTTGAAGAAATAAAACCTGTGTTTGATATATCTTATCACTCTTATAGTAATTTAGTTCTCTACCCTTATGGTTGTAGAAACAGTCCCGGTGCAAGCCCGCAGGCTATGATAGAAATTGGTAATGAGATAGGTGAGTTGTTAGGTTATAGAGCTGGAACTCCGCCAGAACTTTTATATCAAGCCGATGGTGGTGATATAGATTGGATGCTTGGAGAGCATCAAGTGATTCCTTATGTTATTGAATTAAATAGTAGATCAGATGGTTTTCAACCAGATTATGAAAGAACAAGAGATAAGACTGTTGAACTTAATAGAAAAGGCTGGATGTATTTATTAGATCAACTCTCAGCTTCTGGAGTAAGGGGGGTTGTTAGATCTAAGAATTTCGTTAATGCGAGTATTAGAGTCTATAAAAATAATGAATTGATTCAAAATTATAAAATTAACCCTGATGGGACTTTTCATATAGTCCTTCTGCCAGGGGATTATCACCTTGATTTTGGTAATAAAAATTTAGATGGTATTTATAAAGTTAAGTCTGAACTGATAAATTTAGGGGATATTTAAAGTTATGCCTCATATTATTCTTGAACATAATATTACCGATGAGAGTAGAGTTAAACTTTTGTGTAGGGGTTTACATCAGGCTCTTTCAGAGCAAGAGACAGTTAAGCTAGAATCTATAAAAACAAGGTCTATTTTTGTAAGTAATTTATTTATTGGAGCATTTGAAACAGGAGGCAATTTTGCACATGTTTCTTTAAAGCTTTTAGCCGGACGCACGGAGGACCAAAAAATTAGAATGAGTCGAGCGCTTTTAAATGTCTTAAGTAGTGATATTAATGGCTCTTTAAGCGTAGATGTACAAGAGCTCTCCTGTTACCAGAAAAACTCATAATATTTTAAGAGTTGTCTTGTTGTAGAATTTCACACTCAAGTAGTCTTGAGTTTGGTAAAATGATTTTTCTTTTAGTTTGAAGTTCTTCAAGCTCAAAACATACGGGCTTAATTGAAATAAGAACCCCTTCAAAGTTACCAACTTTTACCGTAGCTCCTTCAACCAAGCTGTCTTTTAAATAAACACCAGAGAGAATATTCTTTGAAACATCTCTTGATCCAAGGCCTAGTGAGATTGCTATTGATGCCCCTGTTGAGATAAGAAGTATCTCAAGCACTCTTGTTAGAAACTCAGTTTCAATTTTAAGTTGGCCAATAGCTAAAATAACCCCAATAAGGAGTATGCCGTAATAGATAAGGTTTCCAAGAGCTGGGGCAAAGTCGAGCCTTAAGGATTCGCCAGTTTTTTGAATAGTTTGTTTTAAGAAGTGCCCTGTTATAGCTGTTAAGAAGAAAATAAAAATTGCTCCAATTATATTTGGAATATAGAGCATGAATTTATCAATATTCTTTGACAGGGTCTCAAGGTTTAAGGCGTCAGCTGTAGCGATTATAAAAACTAAGAAAATAAATATAAAAAGAATTTTACTAATTAAAGCTGAAAGGTTTGGTGACAGTTTTAGTGAGACTAGAAGATCTGCTAAACCAACCTTTTGACCAAGTTTATTGAGTTCTAATTTATCTAAAGCTTTGTAAACAATTTTAGAAATAACTTTGGCGACAATATATCCTATTATAAGTAGTGCAAGAGCTGTAAAAATTTTTGGTACATAAAGCAGAAACATTGCCCACATACCCGTAAAGGTGGCTTTTAAGCTTCCGTATATAGTTAAGTAGTCCATTATTGTTCTCTCCTGTTGTTATCCGTTTTATGCGACGGTTTCTTGGTTGTATGAGCAAAAATCTTACTAAAAATTTCTAATAACACAGACCAGATTTTAATAAAGCCAAACTCAGCAAAATCAGAGGTTCCTTGCGCTCTTTTTGCACTTTTTTTAATACGCTCCCTAAGCTTTTTTTCAAAGTCTGGATTTGCAGATGTGCTCTCCTTATCTATAAAGTCCTTTAACTTATCATTGTCACTCATTTAATCACTCCTTAGACCTGTCTTTTTGTTTTAAGGTCACTTTATTTACTATATTGGATAATTTATCTCGACATCGTACTAGGCGCATTTTAACTGCGCTCTCACTTCTGCCTATTTCTAGTGCTATTTCGGAGACTTTCATATCTGCAAAATAGTGCAATTTGATGATCTCTTGATCTTGAGGTTTAAGCTTTTCAATAGACTCAAGGAGAGTATTTAGTTTGTTGTTGTTTTCAAGGTTATTGGTATCTTTTTGATCAACCTTCATTTCTTGCTCAACTTTTGATTTAAGTTCTTGTGAGCGTTTTTGTTTTTTATAAAAGTCAGTGCAAGTGTTTTGAGTGATTCTTAAAATCCAGCTCTTTAACTGCTTTGGATTTTCTAAAGTGTCTAATTTCGAATAAACCTTTATGAAAACGTCTTGGGTGACCTCTTCAGCAAGCTCTAGATTCCTAAGGTAGCGAAGGCTTACCTGTGTTACTCTTTTTTGATAACGATCTACAATTTTATTAAAAGCTGAGAGATCACGCCCCCTGCTCTTTACAAATAAAATGACTAAGTCTTCATCGCTCAAAATAACATATGCCTTTTTAAACTTATCTTTATTACTAAAGTTTAAAAAGTCCATACATTTAGCTTAATTATGAAGCAAACAAGAAAAATGTGACCTTTCAAAGTCTTAGTAAGGTCTTTAACTTTAAAGAGAGTCAGAAGTTTATTTAAGTTAAGGAGATTTGAAATGGATGCAAGTGTTAAGCCTATTGAAATGTTATCAGGAATGTATGAGAGAGCTGTTGATTTTAGTTTTAGCTTTGGGCCTAAAATTATTGGAGCTATTTTGGTTTATTGGATTGGTTCAATAATAATTAAAAAAATATCTCATTTTACTGGAGAAAGAATTGAAAAATCAGGTGTGGACTCAACACTAGCTCCTTTCTTTAAGAATATGTTTTACTCAGTTCTTAAGCTTCTTCTCGTTATAACTGTAATTGGGATTATGGGTGTAGAAACAACTTCCCTTGCGGCAGTTATAGCTGCAGCTGGATTAGCTGTTGGAATGGCTTTGCAAGGTAGTCTTGGTAATTTTGCCGGTGGAGTTTTATTGCTGGTTTTTAGACCCATTGCTGTAGGTGAAGTTATTAAAGCTCAAGGTTATGAAGGCAAAGTTACAGAAATTTTACTTTTTGTGACAGTTTTAAAAACTTTAGATAATAGAATTATTTATTTACCAAATGGCCCTTTAGCTGGTGGTGCAATAGAGAATTATTCAAGAGAAGAGTGGAGAAGAGTGGATATGACTTTTAAAATCAATGGTGATCAAAATATTGATGCGGTAAAGGACATTATACTCTTAGCAGTAAACTCGGTGAGTGAGGTGGCTGAAGAACCAAGAGCTGAAGTTGTTGTTACGGGGTTAACAGAATATGCAATAGAGCTTCAAGCAAGGCCTTTTTGTAGACCTGAAAATTACTATGATGTAATAGTAAAGTGCCAAGAAGCAGTAAAGAAAACGCTCACAAAAACTGGTGTAAAGGGCCCAACGCCTAATCAAAATATTTATTTACAGCAAGTAAGTGTACCAAATATAAAACCAAAAACTGCTCATGCTTCAATAAGTTGATAAAGCCTCTCTTCGTTATCCTTTCTTGTGTTTAAAACTAATATCTATTAGGGTAAAGCTACTGCCGAATAGATATTAGGTGAAAACTCGGGGAGATGGCTGAGTGGCTGAAGGCGCGCGCTTGGAAAGCGTGTAGGCGTTTATAGCGTCTCGGGGGTTCGAATCCCCCTCTCTCCGCCAATTTTATTTCTGGTCTCGACACCTTTTAAAGTAATGGTTTAATATTAGATCCATGAAATTAAAAAAAGCAGTACTCGTTGAAAATTTAAGAGCATGGAAATTAATTGAGGTATTCACTAAAAGCGGAATCCCTTTTTTTGATTCATTTAAGCTTGTTGAAGACAGTTGTAAAATCAAAGAACTTAAATCTAAATTCACAGAATTTTTAAGTATTGTTGAGCAAAGAAATGGTGGTCATCCAGATAAGACATGGGAAGAAGACTATTTTTTATTTTCAACAAAAGTTCTTTTTGCAATAGGGTGGATGACTGGAACTCTTGACTCTTATTTAAAGGCATCAAACACTTTGATTCGTCTTCAATTGAATATGTTAGAAGAAGAGAATAAAGAAACTCCAGTTGAATGTCATGATATTTACCTGCTCACTTTAACTGCCTCAAGGTTGCATCCTGTAAAAATTTTTGAAGTAATGGAATCTGAATTAAAAACTCCTGATGTTGATTATAAATCAATTATTGAAACCTCTAAAGAGGCTCAAGGAGTATCTCATTTAGTTGATCAAAAAATAATTCCCATAAGTGATAGAGCTCTAGAAGCTTTAAAAGCTTTTGATTTAAATGGGGATGAGCGAGATTTATTCAATCTTCTTGAAGAGCCTTTGTATAAAAAATGGCTCACTTTTTCTCAAAACGAAAAAAATAAAAATGCTAAGTTTTATAGATTATTTGGTGAAAAAATATCTTCAGGTAGAGAGTTAGATGAATCTTTTAAAGAAGCTTTAAAAATCGACATAGAAGAAGATTTTAGAAGTACTTGGCAGAATATATTTAAAGAGGTTTTTTCTAATAATGATATATCATCTCTTCAACAAGCTAATATTAGTAAGGTTGAAAAAGCTCTCTTTAAGGTGGGCTTGGAAACAGGAATGCTTGATCAAGCCTTAATAGCTATTGCAGATTTATTAGAGAATCCTATGTAATTTTTTTAAATTATTAAAATAAAACAGAATCTTTGAATAATTTTTATTTTGACTTGTTGTTGCCTTCTAAAGGATTTGATTTGTTTTATTTAAAAAGTTCGTAGAAATAATACTTAAAAAGTCTATATTAAATGCAGTCTCTCTTAAAATAACTGTGCCTTAGATTTTAACTTAATTTGACCCCGTACTGTGTTTTTATGAAGTTATCCCTTCAACTTATAACAAAGGGAAATAATTATGAAATTTGGGTTTTTAGCTATTATATTTACAAGTTTTTTTACACTTCAGGCTTTTGCTGTGGATACAGTAAAAGTAAATAAAGTCGTGGCAGAAATTTTAAATGAGATTGCAGCACAAGATGATTTCGTTGATGTTCTAAAAATTGAGTTAGATGAGGTTTTTACAAATGTTGAAAAACCAAGTCTTGGAGTGTCTGTAGAAGCTTCAACAAGACAGGCGGCATGGTCTAGTGAAACAACAAATCTAGTAGCTGAACTAAAAGTTGATTCAAAGCCTGCATCTGAAGGTGAAGTAACAGTCTTAGCTGAATTAAGTGCAAGGCTTGAAACTGATGTTACTAACTTAGCAAAATATGTTGTAAGAAAGGATGTTTGCGATGTTTTTGATTTCACGCCAAATCAAGAGAGTAAAGCTTGCAAAACATTAGAAAAAGAAATCACTTTAGCTGAATCTTTTGAAGAGCAAGTAGAGGCTGTTTCAAAAGCTTTTGATGCGTTTAAGTTAGAGATCAAAGCTGAACTTGAAACTTTAAATAAGGAACTAGAAAAAGGTGAAATCGATTCAGAAGAAAAAGAGCGCCTTAACTATTTGATTAGTGACCTTGAAGAAGCATTAGAGGTTTTTGAGGCAGTTGAATTTAATCAAACAGATTCTAGTATAGAAGTTAAAGCTGATTTTGACGATTTCTTTGGTAATGACTCAGATTCTTATTTTACTCTTGAAGTAAGAGAAGATTTTGTTACAGTTTCTTTAGTTTTTAATTTCTTAATGGATGAATTAGATTTTAAAAATTATTCATCTTTTCCAATTGAAATTATTCGTGTTCTTGAATCAGATACTCAAGAATCAAAAGAGTATGTTTCAGGTTTTGCAAAGTTTTACATTGAAATTTTAAAAGACCTGGTAACTGAAGATTAGACTTATATTAAATTTTGTATTTTATAAAAAAAGCAGCTTTAAATAAAGCTGCTTTTTTTATGTTTATAAATTGAATAGTTAAGTTTTAGTTATCGATAAAGTAGCTGTCGATTCCAAAGCTAGATGCATCAAAGCTTGGAACGCCTTTTGAGCCATCTACTAAAAAGGCTTCAAGCCCTCCGCCGTTTGTAAAGAAACCGCCATCATATACAGGAAAACTTGAACAAGTCCCTTGAGCTGTAAGGTTTGCTGTTCCGTTTCCAGCGCTAGCATGGTCGCTATCATCATCATCAAAAGTGTTGATACAAAGGTTTGTACCATCAAATTTTGCATAAATTGCATCTGTACCATCTCCTGAATTTTCAACTCCTTGATCAGCTGTAGCAATTTCAACTGCTGAGATGTTTTCTAAAGAATAAGTAGATGAAACAGTTCCTGAAACATAAGCTCTTGTGTGGCGCCCATTAGCGTCATCCCAAGCTTCAAAACGTAGCTCTTGAGAAGCAGAATCAAGCATAAAAGTTGCTCCTCCTCCAAATGAACCAAACCTCTCAATTGTTTTAAAGCCAATCTTATTGTCACTATCAATTAAGAAAAGTTCAAAAGTAAAGCCTCCACTTTCACAATCTGCGATCGAAGAGTTAGGGGTTATCGTTCCAGAGCCTGTTACTAAACTTAAAATACAAATTTGTATGTGATAGTCCCACCCAGAGCTAAGTGCTCTTTCTCTAATAGAAACAGTGGCAGTTTGGTCTCCATCAGATGTATCTAGCATGCCCGTAAGGTTTTCATGAGTGGTGTATTCACTAGCGTAAGTAAAATCAGTACTATCATCTAAGAAGCTCATAATTTCAGAGACTAGGTGAAAAGACCCTAGTGGAGTTTCGGGGTTTTTAGAATTTGTTGTAAGAATACATCCTAGGTACTCTCCTACCTCTTGAGCATCAGTAAGCATATTAGTTACTTGTCCATCACAGTCTCCACCAAAAGCTTCAAATCCACCATTGTTTAAAGCGGTGCCTCCAGGTAAAGCCTCTCCTGCAGTTTCTAAAGCTGCACTGCCTAGGTTAAGAGTAGCAGCTGCTTGTTCCGCATTTGAAAGTATTGATGCTTTGTCATCATCAGAAAGACAAGCTGTTAAGCTCATGCAGGCAAAAGCCATAAGTATATATTTCATATTCATAAACCTCCGTGTTAATTATTTAAATAGTTAGTTTCTTTAAATCTTAAATATGATGATGAAAGACTTAAGGCTTTAAACCAACTCCATTTCAGTGATGAAGAGTGATTTCTAGACCTCGTCCTGCATGATCTAAACATAGGGTTTAGGCCTATAGTTTTAGGTAGGTGCTTTATTTGCTCCCTAAAGATGCATTTTGTTGAAAGTTGCTCGAGTTGTTAAAATGAAATTAGTATTCTTTAAAGCTTGTGGTCAGTTTTTTTGTGCTTAAGTATAGATTTAGTGTCTAAGCCTGAAGCTTTACATGTAAAAACATCGAAAAATTCTATAAAATAAACAATGACTAGGGGCTTGAAAAAACCCAAAATGAAAAATTAAATTAATATGTTTGTATGCGGTTAAGATTTTGAGTACACATGCGGCAGCTAGAAAAGGAGCATAGTTTTTATGTCATCAGATCACATCAGTTTTTCAGAACAAGTAGAAAAGTATATAGATTTAGCTGCAGATCATGTGAATTGCCCAAAAGACATTTTACAGCAAATTAGAGCTAATAACTCTACTGTTGGTTTAAACTTTCCAATAAAAAAAGATGATGGAACAGTTGAAGTGATTCAGGCGTGGAGATCTCAACACAGTAACCATAGATCTCCATGTAAAGGCGGAATTCGATTTTCAGAAGCTGCAAATGTAGATGAAGTAAAAGCTCTTGCTGCACTTATGAGTTATAAGTGTGCTTTAGTTGATGTTCCTTTTGGTGGAGCAAAGGGGGCAGTAAAAGTTGAAACAAGAAAGTATTCAGATAATGAAGTTGAGAGAATTTGTAGAAGACTTACTTTTGAACTAAAAAAGAAGAATTACATTGGCCCTGGTATTGATGTTCCAGCACCTGATTATGGATCTGGAGAAAGAGAGATGGCTTGGATGTCTGATACATACAGGTCATTAAGTGATGAACTTGATTGTTTAGCAGCAATTACGGGAAAGCCTGTAACTCAAGGTGGAATAAGAGGAAGAACAGAGGCAACTGGTCGCGGTGTTGCTGTTGGAATTAGAGAGGTTTTTGAAAAAGAAAGCCTTTTAAAGCATTACGGTATTGAAAAAGGTTTAAAGAATAAGACAATTGCTATTCAAGGTTTTGGTAACGTTGGATATCACTCAGCACTTTTTTTACAAGAGATGGGTGCAAGAGTGGTTGCAATCTCAGATTATGAAGGAACAATAATCAATGATGATGGTATTGATGTAGAAGATCTTTACCAGTTTAGAAAAGAGCAGGGTAATTTTAAGGAATATCAAAAAGGCAGGTTTAGCCCAGATAACTCTGAAGTTTTATATATGGAGTGTGATGTTTTAGTTCCAGCAGCTCTTGAATCACAAATTACAAAAGATAACTGGGATAAAGTAAAAGCAAAAGTTATCGGGGAAGCGGCAAATGGTCCTTTAACAGCTTTTGCTAGTACAAAGCTTTTTGAAAAAGGTGTTTTAATCATCCCAGATATTTATCTTAATGCTGGTGGTGTGACAGTTTCTTATTTTGAGTGGGTAAAAAATATTGCTCACATTAGATTTGGTAGAATTGATAAAAGATTAGATATGACAAATCGTCTAGATATTATTTCACTTATTGGTGAAGTAACAGGTAAGAAACTTGACGAAGAGGCTGTAAGAAAACACACAAAAGATGGTGATGAAAGAGATTTGGTTTTTTCTGGTTTAGAAGAGACGATGATTAATGCTTTAGATGAAATTGTTGAAATTCATGAAAAACATGAGTTTAAGCTAGATTTAAGGATTTCTTCTTTTGTAAATGCAATTAATAAAATCTCAAGAGCTTATACAGAGGGTGGTTTTTTCCCATAGGTTTAGAAGTAAGGTAGGTATAGCTTAAAGGCTTAATCTACTCATCATTTTGTTTTTTTTTGTATTTACTTACTCTATTTTATTCTCAGGAGCGAAGTAATACTCACTTCCTTCATATGTAGCAGTAAGAAGGCCGGAAGAAGTTTTTGTTACATCAACTCTAGTTAGGCCAGTTTCAGTGAAGAAAATCAATTTTGTCTTATCATTTGTTTTACAAATTATTCCAAGCCCACCTTTAGTAAATCCAAAAGCTTTAATTAAAGAATTGGATCTATTTTGAAAATCTAGATGAAGTTCAAATCTTATAATTGAACTATAAAGCTCAAATGTGTTTGGATTTACTCTAATCCATTTAGAGGAATGGTCAAAATACTCTGCAAACTCAGTATCTGAGGCTTCAGTACATATAACTTCATTTGCAAACGACTGTATAGAGACGAAAGAGATAACAAGAGCTATAAAGGTTATCATATGTACATGCACATTTATAATCTTCATTTCAATATAGCTCCTTGACTCATGTTCTTATTAAAAAGGTGTGCAAAAAGTGCCCCATAAGGTTCTCTTGTTTGAGAGCTATCTGAGCGTATTTAGAGAGTAATTTTTTTAATAAAAGGTGACAAAAAATGTAAATACATAGTCTTAATTTTTGTTTTTATTTGTGCTCTTGGCTTGATTAAAAGTGTCTATTTTTTTTACGCAGAGGTCTTATTTACAATACTTAAGATCTTTTCCCTGTTTTTGGGGCTTTTGTGTTAAATTTGCACTGTTATTAAACAATTATAAAACTTAATCATGGAGTGTCAGGTGAAAAAAGAAATTTTTAAATCAATATTGTTTTTTACAGTTTTCTTTTCTGTAAATTCACAAGCCGCAATGAATGGATCACATGTAGTTCAAGTTAATCCAAATGAAGGACGTCTTGTCCCTGAGTGGAGATCGGAGTTTAATCCTTTAGCGAGGCATTTAAACACCAAACAAGATGAGAGTTATGTGTTCTTATTATCATTTGCTCCTCAAAAAACTGTTAGTTTTCATAATGGTCAAAGCCTTAAAAATAGTATGATTGCTTTAAGAGGTTCTGAAGCAGGTTCTGTAGGTCATACCATGGTGGCATGGAGCTGTAGCAATGGTCGTAGAATTACTTCAAGAGGTTTAACGGGTTTTTCTGGTGAGAGATCTACTCAAGTTAAAGACCTAAGAGATAGAGGTTTTGGTTTACTCGGGGCTTTAGCAATTTATACTGATGGCTATCTTCAAGATGCAAATACTCCGGCTTTAAATTATAAATTTAGACAGGTTCAAGAAGGTAAATTTCAGATGAAGTGGATTGGTGTTAAAGTATCAAATTCTGCTTGTAATAATGTGAGAGCATTTAGAAATAGATTTAAAGATTCTGGTGCGTATAGAAACTTTGGTTTTAATTTAAACCCTGGAGCACTTGAAGGAGCTGGTTGTTCTTCTTATGCAAGACATCTTCTCTATCAAGCTGGAATTTTAAATAGTACAGCGCCATACTGGACAAGATCTTTAGTGGTTCCTTATGCTTTAGTCGCTAACCCAGCTAGAGTTGCAACAACAGATAACCCAAACATGGGTTTGATGACTCCAAGAACAAGATTTAAATTTTCTCTTAATCAATTGCAATCTACTCCAGTTACTAGTGCTGATTTACTTTTAAGAAGCTGGGAGTTTAATCAAGCCGGATTTGATTTAAATATTACAGACACGGAGTTAATTTATTATACAATCTTACAAGCTGAGAGACTAGTAAGTAGCGGAGGGCAAGGAAGTTTTCCAAGAAATATTTCAACAAGATTTAGAAGAGTAAGGCAAACAGAAGGCGGTGCTTCTGTTAATGCAACGATTGATCAAAGATTAGATGGTAACACAGCAGCAATTTATAACTCTCTTAGAAACAACAGACTAGATGCTGTTAACTACTCTCATTCAATGATTAATGGAGTGACGGGTCTTTTAATTGAAGGTGACTTAAAGTAGCAGCTCTTAAAAGAGTAAAAAGAGCTTTTTCTTAAAAATTAAAAATTTTCCATAGGCCTGCAGTTTTATAAATAGCAGGCTTTTTTTTAATAAAAGCGCTTTAAAGCATCTCTAAATTACGTGTTATTCTCCTAAAAATTGCATCCAAAACAAGCAATATTGGCCTTTCTCCTTGATTTTGGGTCCGCTTTTGAGGACTCTTAGCCAATTCATTTTCATAGTGTTTTATGTATACACCATTAGAGGAGAACTTGATGAATTTTACAGGTTTAGTGATTGCTGTTTTATCTTCCGTTTTAATACTTTCAGGCTGTAGTAAAGGCTCTAATGGCAATAGTTCAGCATTAAAGGATGTGTTTTTTCATGCACTAGAGAGTGAGCCAGCGGACCTTAATCCACTTAGATCTAATGAAGGAGTCATGTACCAAATTATCACCCAACATACTTATTATGCTTCAAGTGTAGTTGAGAGTTTATTGGCAAAGGACTTAGATACTTATGAGCACATTCCTAATTTGGCTAGTAAGTGGAAAATCTCTGAAGATGGAAAAGAGTTTACATTCTTTTTAAGAAAGGGTGTTAAATTTCATGATGGTTCTGAAATGACATCAAAAGATGTGAAGTTTTCATTTGATGCAATCTTTAAAGATCTGTATGAGGCTTATGTAAAGCGATCATATTATTCAAATTTTGAATCTGCTGATATTATTGATGATTATACAATCAAATTTAAGGCTAAAACTCCATATTTACTTAACTTAGAAGTTTTAGGTGGCTTATTAATAATCCCTGAGAAAGTGTACTCTAAGCAATCAAAAGATAACAGAATGGCGAAGACTGTTGTTGGAACAGGTCCATACAGGCTTAAATCATGGAATAAGGGTAAGGGAATTACGCTTGAAACTTTTACTGATTGGTGGGGTAGAAGTGTTGATGGTATGAAAGACCGATACAAATTTAAAAAAATAGTTTTTAAATTTGTAAAAGAAAGTTCTTTAAGAAGAGCTATGCTTGAGAGAGGAAAACTTGATTTTGATGTCCGCGTAAGATCAGAAGACTTTGTTAAGAAAATGGATGGCGATATGTGGGGAAAATCTGTTCTAAAAGTTAAAGCTAAAAATAAAGTCCCTAAAAACCTATCCTACATTGGGTGGAATAATAATCACCCAATTTTATCTGATAAAAAAGTGAGAAAAGCCTTAGCTTACTTTATTAATACGAAATTTATTCTAGAAAGATTTTACTATGGCTTATCAGAGCCGGCATCAGGTCCTTTTAGAATAGCTGGAGAATACGCTAACCCTAAAGTTAAACCGATTCCTTTTAACCCTGCTGAGGGACAAAAAATCCTGAAGAATGCAGGGTGGTCTGATACTGATAAAGATGGAGTTTTAGACAAAGTTATAAATGGTAAGAAATCAAATCTAGAGTTCACGTTGATTTCTGCAAGTAAAGATACAGAGAAGACGCTTACTGTAATTAAAGAAGACATGAAGAAGGCTGGTGTTAATATGATTATTAATATCGTTGATTGGAATGCTTTAATGAAAGCTGTTGATGAGAGAAAATTTGACGCCACCATAATGTCTTGGGGTGGTGGTTATGTTGATCCTGATCCAACTCAAATATGGCACTCAAAAAGCTCAAAAGGAGCAGGGTCTAACTACATAAGTTATAGTAACCCTGAAGTTGATGCTTTAATTGAAAAAGGAATTAAAATTCTTGATAAAAAAGAGAGAATAAAAGTTTATCATAAAATTCATGAGCTTATTGCTGATGATGCTCCATATGCTTTCTTATGGGAGCAAAAATATCAACTTTACGCTGTAAGTGCTAGAACTGACAGATCAAAAGACACTTATAATTATTCTATCGGTCCTCAATACTGGTCTTTATCAAAGTAATTGAAAGCATTTTAGAATGATTAAGTATTTTGCCAAAAGAATATTACTGATATTCCCAACACTAATTGGTGTAACTCTGATTTCATTTTTTCTATTGAATCTTACTCCTGGTGGTCCAATTGAACAAAAACTTCAGCAGATTCGAAAAGCTCAGGAAACCGGTGGTGCTAATATTGGTGTTTCTGAAGAGGTTATAGAGGGTTTAAAAAAACAATATGGTTTTGATAAGCCGGTGCATATTCGCTACTTTATTTGGGTTAAAAGTTTAACAAGGCTAGATTTTGGAAGAAGTTATTCATTTGAAGAGCCTGCTCTTGATGTGATTTTAAGTAGAATTCCTATATCTTTACAGTTTGGTTTAATCTCTTTTCTTTTGATTTATTTAATTTGCGTGCCACTTGGTATTAAAAAAGCTGTTGCTGATGGAGGGGTTTTTGATAACGCCTCAAGCATTGTTCTAATCATTATGTATTCTATTCCGCCACTCATGCTTGGGATTTTACTTAGAAACTTTTTAGCTAACCCTATGTATTTAGAACTTTTTCCACTTCAAGGGGCTTTTTCTGATGAGTATGAATACCTTTCTTTTGGTGCGAAAATCATAGATAGAGTTCATCATTTTTTCTTACCACTTCTGTGTTACATGATTACTGGCTTTACAGCTCTTACTTTCTTAATGAAGAACTCTTTACTTGATGAAATAAAGCTAGACTATATTCGTACAGCTAGAGCTAAGGGGTTGTCGGAAAAAGCAGTTACTTATAAGCATGCTTTAAGAAACGCTCTTATTCCTATTGCTACAAGCTTTGGATCTTTTTTAGGAATCTTTTTAGCTGGATCTATTATTATAGAAGAAATTTTTAACATTTATGGTATGGGGCAGTTAAGTTATACAGCCCTTCTTCAAAGAGATTATAATATTAGTATGGGGATTATCTTTTTATCCTCTCTTTTTCTTTTACTTGGTCGCCTTATTAGTGACTTCTTATATGTTTTAGTAGATCCAAGGATTGATTTTCAATGATTGAGAGATTTGTTAAAACCGAGCAGACATTAAAAAGAATTAAGAGATTTAAGGCTCAAAAAAGAGCTGTGTTTGCACTTTACGCTATACTCGTTATTTTATTTGTAAGTCTTACAGCTGAAATGTGGGCTAACAACAAGCCTCTTATGATGGGTTATGAGGGAAAAATTTATTTTCCTGTATTTAAAACTTATCACCCCACTGAATTTGGTAGAGATGATCTTTATATTATGGACTATAGGTCTATTGAGCCTTCATGGGATATTTGGCCTCTTGTGGAGTGGGATCCCTATGAATCAAATAAAGAAGTAGATGATTACCCGTCTCCCCCTTCAAGTATAAATATTTTAGGGACTGATGATAGAGGAAGAGATGTTTTTGCAAGGCTTCTTTATGGTTTTAGATACTCTTTTGGCTATGCCTTACTTGTTTGGCTTTTCTCTTATGTCTTAGGTATTTTTATTGGCGCTTTAATGGGTTTTATTGGTGGTAAATTTGATCTTTTTGGTCAAAGGCTAGTTGAAGTTTTTGAGTCTATGCCAATTTTTTACATGCTCTTATTTATTTCATCGATTTTTACACCAAGTCTGTTCTTATTAGTGGGTATTGCAACAGTTTTTTATTGGATGCATATCTCAGTATACATAAGAGCTGAGTTTTTAAAATTAAGACAAAGAGACTTTGTTGAGGCTGCAAGGGCTATGGGTGCTTCAAGGCTTTCTATTGTTTTTAAGCATGTGCTTCCTAACGCCTTGGCCCCAGTTGTGACCTTCTCTCCTTTTACAATAGCTGTACAGATCTCATTTTTAGCTAATATTGACTACCTTGGATTTGGTTTAAGGCCTCCAACACCGAGCTGGGGGGAGCTTTTACAGCAATCTAAACAGCACTTTATGACCGCTTGGTGGCTTGGGTTATTTACTTCTATTGCTCTTTTCTTCTCTCTTATCGTTCTTAATTTTATTGGAGAAGGTGTAAGAGATGCCTTTGACCCTAGGAAATAGCCTCTTAAAAGCCTTTAAATTAGGCTTTATAAGCAGTTTTTTTAGCTTAAATAACTCAAAAACCTTAAAACATGTAAATAGCTAGAAGTTTTTCAAGCTTTTAAAAAAGCTGTGTTTTTTCTCACTCACCTTGGTATTTATGTCGGTATTAAGGAGGCGGGGGCTTTTGAAAAAACAAGTATCATCTAAGTTTTTATTCATAACTATAAGTTTTTTTTCCATCTCATTTTTTGCTTTTGCAGAGCCTATCCTTGTTTTTGAATTTGAAGTTCCTGGAGAGAAAGTTCCTCATATAGACTTAGTAGCTAGTGTGGCTTGCTCTGATCCAAATCTTGAATGTGATTTTGCTTATCTTGAATCTTATGAAGCAGAGAGTCTGCAGCAACTTAGACGAAGTATTCAAGATGCAAGAGTTGTTAATATGAGTTTTGGTTTTGAAGAACCAAAAATAAAGGGTGCTCCTAGGCCTGATGAAGATTTTGATTTTGATAAGCAAAGAGCTGATTACATTAAATTAAAAGATGAACTTCATGGTATAATCAACGCGTATCCAAATGTTTTATTCAGTGCTGCTGCTGGTAACGGGTCAAGTGAAGATCCGGGGCTTCCAGGGCTTCCTCTGGGTTATCAAAATATGATGTTTCCAGCAGTTTATGATTCTGAGAATATTTTAAGTGTAGGGGCGATTGCTACTGATAAAATTGAAGTTACTAAGCTTGATGATTATAAATACGCTCCTTACTCTAATTTTAGTCTTTTTGAAGTTGATATAGTAACAAATGTTGAAAAAGGTAGAGACGGTAAGCTTCTTGTAGGGACATCTTTTTCTGCTCCAGTAGCAGCAAAGATAGCGGCAAGAATAAGACAGAAGCATCAAAGCTTAACTGCTGTTCAAGTAAAAGAGATTTTAATAAAATCATCCTATGTTCAAAAAATTGATAAGGCCATTGAGGCCTCTAGAGACTGGCTTGAAAATGGTCGGTCTTCAACTGTTTTTAAAGCACATACTGCTTATAGAAAAATTCAAAGAGATAGCTGGATCCAAGGTTTAGGGGGAATTATGTTAGCAAAAAGTGGAGGCCCTCTTGTAGAAGACGTTGCCTACCAATGTGCTGACAATTATGGAAAAGCCTTGGGTCTGCTATCTATTACTCAAGCCTGTCTTCAAGCGCATGAAGACAGGCTTTTCACTTCAAAAGAACAACTTGATAAGATGAAAGAGCTTTGGAGTTTAAGAGGTATTTAAAAAACCCTTTTAATCTAAAAGGGTTTTTAAGGTTTATATTGTTTCGTATTTTCTAATACTAAATACTATCGATAATAGAATTTAGAGTTGAGCTAGGCCTCATGGCTTTAGCAACAAGATTCTCATCTGGTTGGTAGTAGCCTTTCATTTCAATTGTTCTACCTTGAGCAGAATTTAACTCATCAATGATTTTATTCTCATTTTCACTAAATGAAGAGAATGCCTTAGAGAAGGTTTCTTTTAAATCACTATCTTGGTTTTGGTTTGCAAGTGCTTCAGCCCAGTACATTGCTAAATAAAAGTGGCTTCCTCTGTTATCAAGCTCTCCAACTTTTCTTGAAGGTGACTTATTGGTTTTTAGAAATTTTCCATTAGCAGTATTAAGTGCATCTGCTAATATTTTAGCTTTTGTGTTTTGATTTTTCTCAGCTAGATCTTCTAAAGAAACTGATAATGCTAAAAATTCACCTAATGAGTCCCACCTGAGATGGTTTTCTTCAACAAACTGCTGAACATGTTTAGGTGCTGACCCTCCGGCACCAGTTTCAAATAAACCTCCTCCAGCTAAGAGAGGAACAATAGAGAGCATTTTTGCACTAGTACCTAGTTCTAAAATAGGGAAGAGATCAGTTAGGTAGTCTCTTAAAACGTTTCCAGTAACTGAGATAGTATCTTTGCCTTCCTTAACTCTTTTAAGCGTATACTTAGTTGCCTCTACTGGAGAGAGAATTTTAATTTCTAAGCCTGAAGTATCGTGATCTTTTAAATAGGTCTGTACTTTTTCAATTAAATTTTTATCATGCGCTCTGTTTTCATCTAACCAAAAAACTGCAGGTGAGCCTGTTGTTTTTGATCTTGTTACAGCAAGTTTCACCCAGTCTTTAATAGGCTCATCCTTGGTTTGGCACATGCGCCAAATGTCTCCTACTTTCACAGCTTGCTCCATTAAGACTTCACCAGATTTAGAAATTACTTTAACACTTCCATCTTCTTGTATTTCAAATGTTTTATCATGAGAGCCATACTCTTCAGCTTTTTTAGCCATTAAACCAACATTTGAAACATTACCCATTGTGGTGACTTCAAATGCTCCGTTTTCTTTACAAAAGTTAAAAGTCTCTTGATAGACACCTGCATACGACCTATCAGGTATAAGGGCTTTTGTATCATAAAGCTTTCCATCAGGTCCCCACATTTTCCCAGAGGATTTAATTGCAGCAGGAACTGAGGCGTCAATAATAATGTCACTTGGTACATGAAGGTTTGTAATGCCTTTGTCAGAATCTACCATCGCTAAGCGAGGTCTTTTTTCATAACAAGCATTAATACAAGCTTCGATCTCTTTTTGCTTTTCCTCACTAAGTTCTTTAATTTTAGAGTACACATCGCCTAAGCCGTTTTTTGGATTTACTCCAATCTCTTCAAATTCAGTGCTAAATTTTTCAAATAAGTCTTTAAAGAAAACAGTTGTTGCGTGACCGAACATAATCGGGTCAGACACTTTCATCATGGTAGCTTTTAAATGCAGAGAAAGTAAAACATCTTGCTCTTTAGCTTCATTAATTTCTTTTTCTAAGTATGCTCTTAACGAAGCTATGCTCATCACCGATGAGTCAATAACCTCATCTTTTAAAACAGCAACACTGTCCTTTAAATTTTTAACTTCACCTTTTAAATTGGTGAACTCGATTTTTAAATCGTCATTGTCTTTTAGTACAACAGATTTTTCACTTGCATAAAAATCACCTTCGCTCATATGTGCTATATGCGATTTAGAGTTTTTCTCCCAATCTCCAAGCTTGTGTGGGTTATCTTTAGCAAATTGTTTTACAGGAGCAGCAACTCTTCTATCGGAGTTTCCTTCTCTAAGAACAGGGTTAACAGCACTTCCAAGTACTTTTGCAAACTTTGCTCTAAGACTTTTTTGTTCTTCTGTCTCAACGTCTTCAGGAAAATCTGGGATTTTATAACCGTGGTCTTGGAGCTCTTTAATTGCTGCTTTAAGCTGAGGAATAGAGGCACTTATATTTGGAAGTTTAATGATATTGGCTTCAGGAGTTTTAGCCAGCTCACCAAGCTCAGTGAGTGCATCTCCGATTTTTTGATCTTCACTTAGATTCTCAGGGAAGTTTGCGATGATTCTTCCTGCAAGAGAAATGTCTTTTGTCTCCATTTCAATTTCAGCAGTTTTGGTGAATGCTTTTACAATAGGAAGAAATGACTGAGTTGCTAAAGCTGGAGCTTCGTCAGTTTTAGTATAAATGATTTTAGTTTTTTTCATGCGACATCCTTATAAATAGAGGTGTTTAACTTTACTAATTTGATTTTTAAAAATTCGTTCAAAGATTACACGAAGTTAGTTTTTATTCAAAGGTAATGTCTTATTTTTTAAGCTCTTTTAGCTTTCTATACTGAGCTTTACGGTATTCAGACTGTTTAGCTTTTAACTGCTCTTTTCTCTGGCGATCGAAGTCTTTTTGAGCTTCTTTGGCTTTCTCATAAAGTTCTTTTTGGTATGTCGGCTTAGTATTTAGACTTTGAGCTTTAAGTTTTTGTTGCTCTTTAAGCTGCTGCCTTAGTTCTTTATCTTTTACTTTTTTAGCCTCTTTAGCTTTTTGATAATACTCAGTTTCAGAAGCTTTAGGGGTTTTTAACCTCTCATCATCTTGTTGTTTCTCTTTAAGTTGTTTTCTTAGTTCTTTATCTTTTATTTTTTTTGCTTCTTTAGCTTTTTGGTAATACTCATTTTCTGTTACCGAAGGGAGCTTGATTTTCTCTAGCTTAGACTCTTCCCTGTCTTCATCAGTTCTGTTCTTTTCAATAAGTTTGATGAGTTTATTGATAAAAATAGTTTGGTTATCTTCTTGCTCAGGTTTAAGGCTGAGTTTGTATTCAGATTTTAGATAAAGGCTTAAATAATGTATAAAAATTTTTTCTTTTGAAAGATTAAAACGTTTTAAAAAAGTTTCTTCACCAATATTATGAACTGCTAGTTTGCCACCTGTATGATATATATTTAAAAGTGGGATGCAGAAATAATCAGAGGGTTTGAGCCCTTGTCCGCCATTTGTTCCAAGTCTTATGTGGTGAGCAACTTGTGCTTTTTTTCTTGAAACAACGCATTTTTGTTTTTTAAGCCAATTCATATAGCGGAGATTTCTGTGATTTTCTTGCTTAAAAAATTCCATCAGCTGCAGTCTATATTTTGTATATAAAATTAGCCAAGAACTAAATCAAAAAATAAGCCTATATTTTAAACACAATTGCTTGAAAAGCAGTAATAATAGGCGTTATAGGCGATACTAATTTCACATATCGAAAGATTTTTAAGCTCATTTGAAAAAAATGTGATAGACAAAAGCTGGGGAATAAAAACAGGGGGTAAGAGGGTGATCTTTTTAAGGTCTGTACTAGTTTTTGTATTTGCTGGTGTATCAAGCTTTTCATATGCACAAGTTTTAACTGAAGTAGTTGATGATTTGGTTAAAAAATATGAGCGCAAGCATAGCTTTCATGGAAATGTTTTAGTTGTTGAAAATGGAGAAACTGTTTATTCAAAAAGTGTTGGTCTCGCAAGGGTTGAGTCACAGACTCCTAACAATATGGATTCGCGCTTTATGGTGGCCTCAATTTCAAAAACTTTTACAGCTGCAGCAATTCTTAAACTTGAAAAAGAGGGAAAGCTTTCAATTGAAGATCCAGTAAGTGAATATGTTAAACTCCCAAAGCGGTCAGAGATTGTTCAAGAAGACTGGGATAAGATAAAGGTGAAGCATCTTTTAAATCATACTTCAGGACTTATTAGGGATTTTAAAGAAACAGCATTTTTAAATAGATCGGACTTTAACAGCTTAAGTGACATAGTTTCTCGCTCTTTAATGAGTGATAAAATTCTTGTCTTTGAGCCAGGGGAGAAGTTTTATTATTCAAACTTTGGTTACTTACTCTTAGCTGCGGTTGTACAAAAAGCGAGTAAAAGTTTTTTTGAAAACTATTTAAAAGCGAATTTTTTTTTCAAGCACAAACTTTATAGCACTGATGAATATCATAGATTTAAAGTTATTGATAATATGTCTGATGGTTATTTTTTTAACGAAGATAGAAGACTTAGGAAAAGGTGTTGTGATGATGCAACTGCCTTGAGGGGAGCTGCAAGTCTTTACTCAACAGTAGGGGATCTTTCTCTTTGGTTAGATTTTTTAAGTACAGAAATGTATTCAGAGCAAGAAACGTATATCGAGAAAATGACAAAAGACATTGTTCAAGCAGATTTTGAAGATCAATACTATGGATTTGGACTGATGATTGATGAGGTCGAGGGGATGCAAAGGATTTATCATAACGGGCATGAGTGGGGTTATGTTTCTGTAATGAGTATATATCCGGAGTTAAATCTTAAAATCATTGTATTAGCAAATCGGCATGAATTTATCGGGTTTTCAGGTTTTAATGCAGCAGATTCAATTTCAAAAGATATATTTAAAGAAATTATAAAATTAAAAACTGTACTTTAAATATAATTTATAGATTTAAGGACTCTTGTTTTTTATCTAGGAAATAAAAGAAAAGATAAAAAGCAGATACGACATTTCCAAGAAAAAAGAGAGGCAGAGTCCAGGCTATAAAAGAGAGGTAATTTTTTGAAGTCTTAAATATAAAAATTGAGAAAAGAAAAAATCCTAAATATAAATCTGCTAAAGAGACAATGCCCCAGGGATCAGTGAAGAAAAAGGTGCTGCTCTCTGATATAGGTTTTTGAAAAAGCGCCCAAACAATTAAAGCTAAGAACAGAACTCCAAGTGATAGAATAAAATACTTGATCATAGAAAATTGACTTTAATAAAAATAAAGATGTTTGTAAGAGCTAAAATATTTAATGGAAAGAGCGTCATCATCATTCCAATGCGTCTTAATTTAAAATTCATTTGATTTGAAGTCATAGCTTTATAGTGAAGTATTCTACCTAAAGTATAGGCTGACGCTATAAGGTAAATAAATAAATCTTGTATGAGTTCTGAGTTTTCAACAAAATAAGTTAAAATTAAAAGTATTGGTACGTAGGATGAGAAATTGCTGTGAGCACTTACATATGGAGCGATAAGCTCTTCAGGGCCAGTTCCAAGGGAGACCTTGTTTTTAGATCGTGCTTTAATAGTATCAAAAGAAATTTTAAAATAAATGAGCGCTAATAAAGCTGCAAATAATGAAGTGACCATACTAAAATTCTAACTAAATATAAATATATATCAACTGAATTAATGAATTACTCTGGTCTCACCCTCTGCTAAAGTGATAAAAGGAGAGGTGGGCTTTTTCTTTTTTATAAGTTCTTGTAACTGTAGATTGGGTTCATTAATTGCTTCATCAGTGAGTTGAAAAGTTCTATGATGAATGCCGACTGAAAGTTTTGATCTAAGGTCAAAGTGAGCTTGCATTGCATCAGCTGGATTCAAGTGGCTTGACTTCATAAGCCACCTTGGTTCAAAAGCACCAATAGGAATAAGAGCGAGATCGAAGTCATTAAATTGTTTAGAGGCTTTTTTGAAATGATTGGAATAGCCGGTGTCTCCAGCAAAATAAACTTTTTTGCTTACTCCTTTTATTACGAAAGCGCCCCATAGACTTTTATTAGTATCATTAAATGTTCTTTTTGACCAATGTCTTGAAGGGAGAAAATAATATTCTAAACCATCTATGTTTTTTGATTGATTCCAGTCTAGTTCAATAGAATTTTTAGCTGATTTTTCATTTAAATAATAAGAACTGCCAAGTCCAAATATGACTTTTGCATTATCTCGATTAATAATTTTATTAATCGTATCTAAGTCCATATGATCGTAATGATTATGACTAATTAAAATAACATCAATTTTAGGTAAATTCTGAAATGGAACACCAGGTTTACGTACTCTTTTTGGTCCAGCCCATGATACCGGTGATGCTCTTTTAGACCAAATAGGGTCAGTGATAATATTTTTCCCATCGATTTGAATCAAGCATGTTGCATGGTTAATAAAAGTTATAGAGAGTTCGCCTATGGCATTTTTCTCTTGGGGTAAGGGAAAGCTTTTGTTTTTGACCTTGATTGGCCATTTAGCTCTTTCTTGGTTATTTAATCTCCACTTAAGAACTTTGAGGAACCCTTTTTTCTCTTTTTTATAGCCTTCTAAATAAAAAATTTCACCGTCAAAATTCTTAGACTTTTTGATGTTATCTAAGTCTGGAGAGCCACAAGAGCAAAGTAGGAAGGCTATAGGAAATAGTTTTAAATTTTTAAAATTCACGAATCTCCTTTGAGGCTAATAGCTTTAAAGTATTACTTTAGTTTTAGCCTAATAGGGCCTTTAATTGAACTTGGTTCAAGAGCTTTGCCTTTTTGTGTGATATTAATAAGATTTTCATATGCTAAAAGTCTTGCTGCGCAGCGAACCTTCTCCATTTCGCTTTTTACAGATTTTAGCTCATCATCTAGAATTTCGCTAGGACAAATGCTTTTTGATCGACCTCTCGTTTTCAATAGATCTAGGATTTTAACTTTTAAAGCTTCAATCTCATTTGTACTGGAGTTTCGACACTTTGAACTGCAAAACTGTACGGATTCCCAGTTTAGTTCCCATTTTTTTCTCCAAGAAAAAAGACGTCCACAGTATTTACAAACCTTTGAAATTTTGGTGGTCATTGTTAGGCCTCATTATTGATTGAAAAATACGGACCCCTTAAGACTTAAATCAAGTTAAGAACACGGTAAAGTGCTTAATTTACTTATGGTTTGATATGGATTATCAATAAGATTTCTTTAAATAGTATTTCAATTCAAATGAAGATCATGTAACCTTAATATATGTCGCAAAGAATCGGAATTATTGGTGCTGGTATAGCAGGTTTAGCTTGTGGAATCGAGCTGAAAAGAAAAGGCCATCAAGTTAAAATATTTGAATCAACATCTTCTCCTGGTGGAAGAATTAAAACGGACCATATTGATGGATATTTATTTGATCATGGATTTCAAGTTTTTTTACCATCTTATGAAAGAGCTAAGTATTTTCTGGATTACAAGAAATTAAAATTTAAAAAATTTAAGCCCGGAGCTTTACTGCAATCAGGAAATTCTTTTGAGAAAATATCAGATCCATTTCGTGATATGAATAGTTTTTTTTCCACGGTCAAAAATTCTAGAGCATCGATTAAGGATAAATTACTTACTTTAAAACTTAAAAGATTTTGTAAATCTTTTAAGTTAAATGGTGATTCTGGCGAATCTACGATAGATTTTTTAAATAATTTTGGATTTTCTAAACTGTATATAGAGAGTTTCTTTAAACCTTTTTTTGCTGGAGTTTTTTTAGAGAAAGACTTAATCACAGATAAGAATTTCTTTTTATACTTGTTTGATAAATTTAGCTCAGCTTCAGCGTCACTTCCAGAAGCGGGTATGCAAAGTATACCGCTTCAAATGGCTGAAGGTTTGTCTGAAGATGAGTTAAGTCTTTCAAATTCAGTTATTTCAATAGGTAGAAACAGTATTATATCTGAGAAAGATGCGGTTGAGAGTTTTGATAAGATAGTAGTGGCTGTGAGTGCTCATAGTGCTTCAAAGTTCTTAGAGCTGCCGTCATTGTTGTCAAATAAAATGCATTCAGTAAGTACGTACTATTATAGCACTACTTCTAGTAAACTAGCTTCTAAATATCTGTATTTAGCTAGTAATAGTAAGCACATAAACCATGTAGCATGTCTTACAGCGGTGAACTCAAGTTATGCGCCAAAAGGGAGTCACTTATTTTCAGTAAATGTTATCAATTCACAGCGCCTAGATTCTAGGTTTGTCACTGAGGACTTAAAAAATATTTTTCCAGCAGAGGAAGTGGACTCGTGGAAATATATGAAGTCCTATCATGTTCAAAAAGCGCTACCGAAGAAAGCAGTGTTTGGAAAACTTGAAGCTTCTATTAATGGTATTTATGTTGCGGGTGATTTTATGCAATCCCCATCTATTCAAGGAGCACTTGAATCAGGATATCAGGTAGCGCAAAATATATAAAAGCTATCATTTGATAGTTTGATTTCGTCTAGGTATATTTGATTTTTCATTGTGTTTTCATTTAAAAAAACTTATCTTTTATAAATATAATTTATGAAAGTAGGTTTAAAGTGAAGTTCTTAGTTATATTATTAATGTTATTACCAATAATTTCTTGCAGTAAAAAAGAAAAGATTCAAGGTGTGGCTTTTGAAGAAGTGAAAGACTGGAAAGCGAAATCTCCGCTAGAAGAGCTTGGGTACCACTTGTATTTTGATAAGAGACTTTCTGAAGATAACACGTTATCGTGTAACACTTGTCACGACGTAACCTTTAAGCGTGGTGGTGTTGATGGAATGGCAACTTCTACAGGGATACGTGGGCAAAAAGGAGGTCGAAATTCTCCGACTGTTTGGAATGCAAAATTTTTATCAGCACAATTCTGGGATGGTCGAGCAAAGGACTTAGCTGAGCAAGCAAAAGGGCCCATTACAAACCCGATTGAAATGGGTATGGAAAGCCATGAGATCACGATTGAAAAAATTGAGAAAATCATTGGCTATCAGGCTCTTTTTAAAAAGGCTTTTCCAGAGAATGCTAAACCTATAAATATTGATAATTTAGCTCGCGCTATTGCTGCATTTGAAGAAACATTAGTGAGTTTAAATAGCCCTTATGACAGGTTTAAAGCTGGAGATAAAAGAGCTCTAACTTCTTTGGCAAAAAGAGGAATGGATAACTTTCAATCTATTGGTTGTGTTGCTTGTCACTCAGGAGATCACTTTGCTGGTCCAAAGCTTCAAGTAGGTGTAGGATTTTATATGAAATTTCCTACTTTCAGAAGTCCAGAGCTAGATGAGAAATACAGCTTTACTAAAGATTTAGGGAGATATGAGGTTACAAAGAAAGATGCGGATAAAAATATGTGGAGAGTTCCAACACTTAGGAATGTAGCCATGACGTCTCCTTATTTTCATAACGGGTCAGTTGAAACTTTAGAAGAAGCTGTAAAGGTTATGGGAAAAACCCAGCTTAATAAAGATTTAAATGCTGATGAGATTAAAACTTTGGTTGCTTTTTTAAATGCTTTAACTGGAAAGCTTCCTTTAATTAAAGAGCCTACGCCTTTAAAGTAATATATATTTAAATTAAGAAAAAACTTTTAAGCTCAAATAATTTTTTGAGCTTTTTTTTTAACGAACCATAGAAGAGTCGTGCTCTTCAGGTGGCAGAGGTTTAAGTAAAAACCAAGGGATCACACTAGCTGCAAGTGTGTAAATAATAAGACCTGAGAGTATATGATCTGGAGCATTGAAACGATCCCTTAGAACAGACATGATCACAAGACCAAAAATAAGATTTGGAATAAGTGGGAGTGCGATATGGTTTCTACAGCTCCATGACTCTTTATTAAAAAACCAAATGGATGAGATTGTTGAAGTGTACCTTAGTGGTAAGAAAACGGCGGTAAGTATAAGACCGAGCATGACACCGGTAAGTGAAAACATTTCTGGTTTAAGTGATAAGCCTGCCTTGTAAAAATAAAAAGGTGCAAAAAATGAGAAGAAAAAAGATACAGAGCTTAAGATGCCGCCTGAGTTTTCATTTTCCATGAAGTGCCTAAAACGTCCAGCTGTCATACCAACAATAAAGGCTCCCACTAGGTAATAGGCTCCAATCTTAGTTGTGATCACTCCACATAGTAAGGCTATGAGTATAAGAAAACTTGCCTCTGAGTCGGGTGCAAAAGGCGCAATTTTTTCAAGAAAAAACCGAAATACAGGAGGGAGAATAAAAATCATAGCGGTTATAATTGCTGTGGAAATTACAAACTCACTTATTGATTGGGTTTGTAAAATTACAAAAAGCATAAAAATTGCGACAAGCTCTTTTGAAATGGCTTTAGATCTGACCCACTTTTCTTGACCTTCTGTTAAATGAATTCCTTTTAAGGAATCTAGTATAAAGCCTGTGGACGGAGTCATTATACCTAAGGAGAGAATCATTGAAGCTCGATAGCCTATATCAAAAAAGTACTCAAGCCCAAAACCAACAGCAACAATAAGGAGTGTGACTTTTGTGAGATGCTTGATAAGAACATTAGAGTCTTCTTTTAGTTCATCAATATCGACCTCCATTCCTGCAAACAAGAACAGAGATGTGATTCCAAGCCTGGCCATCATCAGAATCATTTCATCATCATTAAACCAGCCAAGCGCTATTGTTGTGAAGAAGCCAAATCCCAGTGCTGTTAAAGCGGCGGGGATCCTATACCTTAGAAGCATTTTAGGAATGATGAGAAGAAATGAGAAAAGTATAAAATATTGAAACTCTAAAGATATGTTCACAAGCTTATTCTCGCATAAAGAGAAATGAATTCAAATCTTTGTAAGTTAGTGAGCCTAATTATCATGCATATTTGTAGTTTGGTATTGATAGTTTTTATGAGACTTTGGGGCTTTGTTTATGTGCTCTAAAGTCTTTACTTTGATGATTAAAAAATGATCAAAAACAGATACAGAGCTTAAAACTTTTGTTATCAAGTGGACACTTTTTGGGGGTGATGTCATTGAACAAAGTATCTATTTTCTTTTTAACTTTCCTGTTTTCTATATATGCCTTGGCGGGGTTTTGTCAGGATAGAGCAAGGTTGGTTCATGAGGCCGCAGACTCATCAGGTTTTAATGAGTTAGCAAGTGAAATTCGTGCTAATCAAAATATTGAACTTCTTATTGTTGGAGAGCCGCATAAAACGTATTACCTAGAAAAGCTCCCAGAAATATTAGATACAGTTTCTGATGAATACACTTGTGCCTTTATCGAACAGCCTTCAACACTAGACACTTATGTTGAAATTAAAAAACTAATTGATGGCGAGAATACGGAGCACTTTCAAACTCAAGAGAGTTTTCAATATATTCCAGTATTAAATTATTTTATAAATAAAAATATTCGTATCTATGCTGTTGATGCTCCTTATTCAAGACCAATTGGTGGTGACTATGCCACTTGGATGAAGATGAGAGATGATCATATGTTAAGTAATATTTTAAAAGAAATTGAAACTTGCGAAAAATCAGTTTTCCTAGTTGGGAAATATCATATTACTCCAGATTTAGCAGGTTATGAAATTACTCTGGCTAAGCGTCTGAAGAAGTCTTTAGGAGAAGAGAAGGTTTTGACATTGGATCTGTTGCACAGAAAAAACTATCATGAAGATTATTGCTCAAGTGCTGAAAATAAACTCCCGCAAGATTTAAGCTTATTTTCTACAAAAGGCTTTGGAGATCTCTCATACTCTACATATGTTGATAATAGTTACTGGACTGATTTTGACTACGTGATGTCAGTGCCAGAATAAAGGATAAAAAAGATTCGTTTTTAGCTTTGCTTTAAACTTTTGGTTTTTCAAGTAAATGCAGGCTTATGCCAACAATAAACAAAATGCAGGCCTGATTAAAGACAGGCTTGCCAAACATATTGACAATAACAAGTCCCATTATCGATATGGCCTCGCATGTTGCCCATGAAGTAATATAAAGGGGCATCGCCTTGTTTATTTCGTCATTTTTCTCTGAAGCTGAGCTTAGACTTCTTCTGCTTGTTAGTTTTTTCGCTTTTTGGTTCATAAGCCATGAGAAGGTTGCCGTTGCCATCGCAATTCCAAAGAAAACGTAAACAATGTTTTGATCAACGGGTGTGCTATTTTCTTTTGCGAAAACTAAATAACTAATAGCAGCAAAAAGCAGGTGAGATTGGGCCATTGCAAGCCAGATAATTGTTAGAGTTGTTTTAGTATTAGTTGTGCTTTTCTCCACTAAGAGCATCCTTTTTGAAATCATTCTGTGTTTATAGAGTTAATAGATTGATTCTAAAGTTAAGAAAAATCAAGCTTTACATATATACCCTGGGGGGGTATATATAAGATATGGAAGCTTTGAATTTTAAAAAAGGGACAAGTCACAGTGATCAACTAAAAAGGCTTAAAAGAGTTGAAGGTCAGATCAAAGGCATTATTCGTATGATTGAAACTAAAAGGTACTGTGTTGATATTATCACTCAACTTAAAGCCTCAAACTCAGCTTTAAAGAGTGTTGAGAAGCAAGTTTTAATGAGCCATTTAAACCATTGTGTAAGTGAGGCTATACAATCAAAAAATAAGAAACGAGCAGATGAAATGATGATAGAAATCCAACAGCTTATGAAAACAGTCAAATGAAAAGCACTTGCCTAGTACTCATATATTTTTGCTTTGTTCCTAGTTTATCTTTTGCACACCCTGTTTCTTTTGAAGGGTCTACAGGATTGATGGGTTATCATTCAGATTTTTTTAGCCATAACCAAGTGAACTATTCTTTTAAATACTGGTTTGCAGGAGGTGTTCATCATCTTAGAAAGCCTAATGCTGATAAAGAAACAAGCGCGAGCTTATTAACACTGAACTTTTTATTAAAACGCTGGAATACTAAAAAGTTTCAAGCAAATATATATGGAGTTTTTGGAGCTGGAGAAAGTTCTTTAACAGCTGAATCAAAAGGGGCAGGCTTTGCTTTAATGCAATTTGATATTGAAGATAGAAAACTTTATTTTTTAGCAAAGCATGCGAGAGTGATTAGTAAAGATCAGACTGATTTTTATCAAACGACTCTTAGATTTGGTGTGGCTCCATATCAAGATGAATACAGTGGTTTTCATTCATGGATAATATTAGATTTACAGCAGGTTAAATTTTTTGGAGAAAAGGTTATTAATGACATTACTCCGATGCTGCGTTTTTTCTATCGTAATTTATTATTTGAAATAGGCCAATCATTTGATGGTGTAACTAAATTTAATTATATCACACACTTTTAATTAATAATTAAAAAAGGAGACTTTAAATGTATAAAAATATTTTTATGTTGTGTATTTGTTGTTTTACATTATTTGCTCAAGGTAAAACACATGATCATTCAAAGATGAATCATGATCATAAGGATTCTGTTGCTAAAATTAAGAAACAAGAAAAAAAGGATAAGGTCTTGATTGAAGTAAAAGGTATGGTATGTGCTTTTTGCGCTCAGGGAATTGAAAAGAAGTTTGGTAAAAGAAAAGAAGTTAAGTCGGCGAAGGTAAATTTAGATAAGATGGAGGTCTTAGTTAAATTTAAAAAAGGACAGAGTTTAAATGAAAAACAAATTAAAAAAATCATAGTTGATGCAGGTTTTAGTTATGTTGGGAGCAAGTGATTTATGAATAAACTTACAGCCTGGGCGTCACTTTTTTTATCATCAGGCACTTTAGTCTGTTGCGCTTTACCGAGTTTACTTGTGGTACTTGGCTTAGGTTCAGTTATGGGCAGCCTAGTGTCTGCCTTTCCTCAACTTGTTTTCATTTCGATTTATAAAGTGCCAATTTTTATTTTGAGTGCTGCTATGTTGATCTTCTCAGGATTAGTTCATTTTATGAATCGAAATAAGTCTTGCCCAGTAGATCCTAAATTGGCCAAGGCGTGTCAGAGTGGGAGAAGTATCTCCTTTATAATATATTTAGTTTCTCTCTTCTTATGGTTTGTGGGGGCCTTTTTTGCCTTTATTCTTCCGCTTTTAGAGGTCTAGTAAGACAAAAGTCTAATACAAAGCAGCTTATAAAATAGGATAATTGAGTATTATCATGTTTTTTATTCTTGTCCCTTTTAAAATGAGTTGTAAAATTATAGAAAAGGTAAAAAAAGAGAGAGAAATTAAATGGACACGATTCAAAAAGCAAAACAAAACTGGACGAAGATTGTTAGAAAGTACATGCAACCACATTTAGGTAAGAGCTACTACCAAATAGCAAATTCTCTTATACCTTATCTTATTTCTTGGGTAGTTGCTTATTATGCTTACCAGTATTCGGTTGTCTTATGCCTTATGGTTGCTCTTGTTGCTCAAGTTTTTCTACTTCGTATTTTTATTATTATGCATGACTGTGGGCATGGTAGTTTTTTTAAGTCAAAAAAGAAAAATGATTTTTGGGGATTTCTGTGCGGGGTACTTTCCTTTTCTCCTTATTTGCAATGGAGCCGTGCGCATAAATATCATCATAAGCATTCAGGTAATCTTGATTATAGAGGCATAGGTGATGTTGATGTGCTTACTGTTGAAGAGTATGAAAAGTTAACTCCATTTAAAAAATTAAAGTATAAACTAATAAGGTCTCCTTTTGTTTTCATAACTTTAGGAGCTTTTTACGTTTTTATCTTCCAACACCGCTTTACTGCTAAAGACGGTGATTTTAGAGAAAAAATGGGAGTTTACCTAACAAACCTTTGTATTCTAGCATCGGGTCTTATTATTTCTTACTTTTTTAGTTTTGGTTTTTATATTATATACCAACTTGCAGTAGTGGTGTTTTCTGCAATGTCAGGAATCTTTTTATTTTATGTTCAACATCAATATGAAAATGTTTACTGGCAAAGAAGCGATAAATGGGACCATTTAGAAGCCTCACTCAAAGGAAGTTCTTATTTTAAACTTCCAAAGATTTTTCAGTGGGCTTCAGGAAATATTGGCTTTCATCATATACATCACTTATGTAGCTCGATTCCAAACTATAATTTAGAAAAAGCTTATAAAGAAAATCCTTTGTTTCAAGAAGAAGCTATGGAGCTTGGCTTAAGAGATTCTATAAAATGTCTCTTTCTTCATCTTTATGATATGAAAGAAAGAAAAATGATTTCTTTTAGTGAATATAGAAGAAGGCAGAGATTAAATCCAACGAGGATTTAGAAAAAAAATATTAAGACAAGTAGTAATTAAAAAATACTTACGATGAGGTTCTTTTACTGAAAGCTTTCTTCTTGCTAAAAGGTCTAGAGCTTTTCTTTTTATTGGAAGAGGCCTTTTTGTGTGATGAGTTTTTATCAGGACTAGATTTTTGAGTTTTTTTCTTTTTAGAAAAACTTTTTCCTCTTGGCCTTTTTGATCTATTCTCATCTCTTCTTGAGCGTTTCTCTGCCTCAAGCTTTGCTTTAGCTTTTCCAACGCTCATTGCCTTTGAGTCTGCGGCATCTTTTGAGTGAAAGGGATGGTCAGTATCAATTTCAATATTTTGATTTGTTACTTTTTCAATATGAAGTAGATAAGATTTCTCATCTTTTGAAACAAAAGAAATAGCCTCACCTTCTTTACCGGCTCGTGCAGTTCTACCAATTCTATGTACATAACTTTCTGGAAGATGAGAGAGCTCAAAGTTAATAACATGAGTAACGTCATCAATATCAATTCCTCTTGAGGCAATATCAGTTGCTACAAGGAGTTGAGCTTTGTTTGAATCAAACTCTTTAATGGCTCTTTGCCTAGCAGCTTGTGATTTGTTTCCATGTATTGCAACAGCCTTAAAACCATCTTTAACAAGTTTATCACAAACCTTATTAGCCACATGTTTCATTTCCACAAAGACAAGAGTCTTATAAACTTTGTGTTCATTTAGGAGGTGTTTTAGAAGTTCAATTTTATTTTCTTTATCAACATACATAGCAGACTGCTTGATAGATTTCACAGTTGTTGATTCAGGATTGATTTCAATTTTTTTAGGATTAGTAAGAATTGTACCAGCTAGTTTTTGAATAACAGGAGGCATGGTTGCAGAGAAGAACATATTATGTCTTTTCTTTGGAAGCATAGGGATAATTTTTTTAATATCTCTCATAAAACCCATATCAAGCATTCTGTCAGCTTCATCAAGAACAAAAGTCTCTACTTCGCTTAAATTTAAATGTTTTTGATTGATAAGGTCTAGAAGCCTGCCAGGAGTTGCTACTAAAACGTGAGCTCCATTTTTTAAAGCTCGTACTTGTTTTCCTTGAGTCACGCCACCAAAGATAACGGCGTATTTCTGATGAAGGTTTTGACCATAGGAGACAAGATTTTCATGTATTTGAATTGCCAGTTCTCTTGTAGGAGTGAGTATTAAAACCTTTGGGCATTTTGAAATAGATTTTGTTTTGTTTTTATAAAGTTTATCAATTGTTGGAAGACAGAAGGCAGCAGTTTTTCCTGTCCCAGTTTGTGCGATTCCGAGTATATCAGTTCCTTTTAAGGCTACTGGAATAGCTTGTTGTTGAATAGGTGTGGGTTTTTCATAGCCTATTTCAGCTAGTGTTTCTTTTATTTCATTACTTAAGGAGAGTTGAGAGAATTTGATAGTGGAGTCCAATTTAAAAGGTTTTTTTTGTGTTATAGATACCTTAAGATCTACCCTGATCAATTATCCTAGTCTAGTCTACACTTTGAGTTAGAGCCTAAAAGTGTAGAAATAGCCTCTAGTAATGAGGGTAAATGGAAGAAAATTCAAAATCTAGAGTATGGATAGATGCAGATGCTTGCCCTAAAGTGGTAAAGGAAATTGTTTATAAGGCCTCTAACAGGCTTCAAATAGAGGTTTTTTTAGTAGCAAATACCTATATGCAAACCCCGTTAAGCCCTCTCATAAAGTTTATTCAAGTAGAAAAAGGAGCTGACGTGGCAGATCTTTATATAGTTCAAAATGCAAGTAAGAGAGATTTAGTACTAACAGCTGATATCCCGCTTGCAGCAAGTCTCGTAGAAAAAGAAATTGCAGCATTAGATTTTAGAGGTGAGCTTTACAATGAAGATAACATAGCTGAAAGGCTTTCAGTTAGAAACTTTATGGATGATCTTAGATCTGGTGGGGTTTTAACTAAGGGGCCAAAGCCTTATGGAGATAAAGATAAAAATAAATTTGCAGGAGCATTTGATAGGTATTTGCATAAAATTTTAAGTAAAAAATAAATTAGCATTCGTGTGTACTAAAGCTATAGCAAACTTAATTAAAGATATAAGAAGGCTTCTCTCTTGTCTTACTTTACACAGACTTTATTAAATTTCTCATCCAGGAAATCCTCATAGCTGGTCCCTCTTAAGGCAGAACCCCAGTTTGAATCTGTAACTTGGCCATTAATTTCTGCTAGCATTACTCGAATACTAAGTTGAGGACTCCTGTCTATAAATTCTTTAAACTCTAGATGAATTACAAACGGTTCACCTTTAGTAGCGAAGTTATTAAAATAAGATTGTCCAGTACGAACTCTTGAAGCAACGGGAAAAGCAGTGCTTAAGACCCATTGGTTGCGTGTAAGATACGCTGTATATCCGCTGTTTTCATTAAACCTTTCACGCAGTGGAGTGTATTGTGGATTTAATTCAAGTCTCCTTGAAAATTTTTGAAGCATTCCATTTACAAGGGCGTTAACGGGTTGATCGTTAATGCTATTATATAAGCTAACATCTATACCGAACTTTTTAAGCTCAGGGTTGGTTAGTTCATCACCTAATGTGATATTACCTTGAGAACGAAGACTGCTTAACACTCTCATTGCTTCTTTTTCTTCGTCAGTAACTTGAAGGTAAAAAGCATTAAGTCTTTGCGCTGCTTCATCAATTTTATACACTTCCATTATATAAGAAGAAAAAGCTTCGATATTCTCGCATTTTTCTGTACCTTCTGCTTGAGCATTAAAGTTTGTAAGTAAAGTAAATAGAATTAAAGGTATGAAGGGTATTTTTGGCATAACAGTTAAAATCCTTTTAATTTCAAGGTTCAATTAAGTTAAGTCGAAGCTAACATATCGAATTGGGGAATGTGGGCTATTTTGACTAAATTAACAATTTTACGTGGCAGCTTTAGAAAAAATTCTCTTCAAAATGTAGGATAGGTTACTTTTATAATGAGGAATTTCTATTTAAATCATAAAAAAATGTACGAATTTAAGACTGTCGTAACTTCAAAATATCGAAATTTCACTTATTTTTCCTCTCATCTTTAATCTAGCTAGCCCTCGACTCAACTTAAGTACAATCTAGACTCTTGTTCAGTTCAGCCCCCAGTCCTATGTCCGAGAAAGTATGTAGTTAATTACATAATCCAAACAAAGGGCTAGTGAAATGAAATCAAAATTAGTATTTATTTTTTTATTTATCTTAATGGCAACATATTCAAATGCTGAAGAAGTTGAGAGTCTTGATAACATCATCCTTGAGGCTGAAGAAACAGGTGAGTCGGTACTTAGTCCAGAAGCGGCTGAAGAGTATTTTCTAGAGCAAGAGAGCTTAAAAGGAATTTTTCAACAAACTAAATGGTTAGAGTGCAGTGATGATATTACTGGTAACTACAGTGGATTTGGTTGTACGAATAGACGAGGCATTTCTGCTATCTTAGAAGAATTTAAAAACAGAAATTTTTATGTTTGTGTGAACCAGGCTTTAGCTAAAGTTGGAAAGCCTCAAGCAGTGGATCTGCATGTTACTCATGATGGAATTCAAGGGGATGCAAATCATTCACCAAGAAGCCTTCATGCTGAAGCAAGGGCTGTTGATGTAGATTCTTTTGTAGTGACGTATGGTAGTGGTCAATCAGAGAGAATATCTTTTAAGTATGCCTCAAATAATGCTTTTTATAATGAGTTTCGATCTTGCTGGGGAAGAGCGGTTCATGAGCAAAATGGTTGTCCACTCATCTCAGGTCGTTATGATTTAACAGGGTCTATTGGCAAAGAAGATAGAAACCATCAAAACCATGTTCATGTCTCAGTTCCGTACTGCATAGGTGGAAACTATTCATCACGATTCTTTCGTAGATAAGTACTCATAAGCACTTTTAGCTGATTTTTAAAGATATTTAACAAAGCCCACCTGTAAGACTTGTGGGCTTTTTCTTTTTAAAATTGAACTTTTTTTCATAAATATGAGAAGTCTTTATCTCAATGGCTAAGCCCCCTTGTATTCAAATAAACGCCATAATATAAGCAAGTACTATAATAATTTTTTAGTAAATAGGAGAGATTTAAGAGCTATGATCAGTACTTCAAACTTAAGCGTAAAATTTGGTGGTAGAACTTTATTTGATGATGTGAATGTAAAATTTACTCCTGGTAACTGCTATGGCTTAATTGGAGCAAATGGAGCAGGTAAATCTACATTTTTAAAAGTACTTTCAAAAGACATTGAGTCAACTGAAGGCCAAGTTATTATGGATTCAAGTTTAAGGCTTTCTTTTTTAAAACAGGATCAGAATGCTTATGATGAGTATACGGTCTTAAATACGGTTTTAATGGGTAACACAAAGCTTTACGCTGTTATGACTGAAAAAGACGCGCTTTATGCAAAGCCTGATTTTAATGAAGAAGATGGAATTAGGGCTTCTGACTTAGAAGCAGAATTTGCTGAGATGAATGGTTATGAAGCTGAATCTGAAGCGGGTGTCTTATTAGCCGGTCTTGGTATTCCTGCTGATGATAATGAAAAATTGATGAAAGAACTTGATGGAAGTTTAAAAGTAAAAATTCTTTTAGCGCAGGCTTTATTTGGAAAGCCTGATATTTTATTGTTAGATGAGCCAACAAACCATTTAGATATTCAGGCTATCAAATGGTTAGAGGATTTCTTATTTGATTTTGAAAACACTGTCATTGTTGTAAGTCATGATAGACATTTTATGAATACAGTTTGCACTCATATTGCAGATATCGACTTTAAGAAAATTACAACGTATACAGGAAACTATGAGTTCTGGAGACAGACGAGTCAGTTAAACCAGCAGCTTAGAGCTGATCAAAATAAAAAAGCGAGTGCAAAGGCTGAAGAGCTTAAAAAGTTTATAGCAAGATTTAGTGCAAACGCTTCTAAATCAAAACAAGCAACCTCAAGGCAAAAGCAGTTAGAGAAACTTGAAATAGAAGATATGCCTGTCTCGTCTAGAAAATATCCTTTTGTAGGGTTTAACTCTATTAGAGATGCGGGAAATGATATTTTAAATGTTTCTGGTTTATCAAAAACAATAAATGGAGAAGAGCTTTTAAGAAATATTAGTTTTCAAGTTAAAAAGGGTGATAAGATTGCAATACTAGGTAAAAGTGATGTTGCAAAAACAGCTTTATTTGATCTTCTGGCTGGAGAAATAGAGCCAGATGCTGGTAAAATAGAGTGGGGTGTGACGGTTACAAAGTCATACTTTCCAAGTGATAATACAAAATATTTTCAGACAGATGAAGATAATTTAGTAGACTGGTTAAGACAGTACTCAACTGATAAAGATGAAACTTTTGTAAGGGGATTTTTAGGAAAAATGCTCTTTAGTAAGGATGAGGCTTTTAAAAGCCCTAAAGTACTTTCGGGTGGAGAAAGAGTGCGCTGCATGCTCTCTAAAATGATGCTCTCTGGAGCTAATGTTTTGATGTTTGATCACCCAACAGCCCATTTAGACTTAGAGTCTGTAACAGCTGTAAACGATGGTTTAAAGCGTTTTAATGGAACAGTGATTTTTACATCTCAAGATCACGAATTTGTTCAAACAATTGCTGATAGAATCATTGATATAGATGTTGAGCTTAAAGAAGATAAGTACATGACTTATGATGAATACATTCAAAAGTCTCTAGGTTGATATGATATGACTAAGAAAACTTGTGGCTCATGCTTTAAAAATAAAACTTCGCTTAGGTGTAGCGATTGTGAGGATTTAAGTTGTAAATCCTGCTCTATTTTTGTGGATGAGTATGAGTTTGAGTATATGGCTCAGTTCTCTCAAGACCTTTTAGATAAGGTGTTTTGTCCAAGTTGTTATAATCAAAAGGTTTCTGATCAAATTCAAAAGTATAACGAAGCCTTGGTATTGGCTAAGAATATAAATGTTTATGACAAAGACCAGGGATCAGAGACTGGAATCATTAAAAAAATTGAAAAACCTATTCATGTTAAAGACTGTGAGGGTGAAAAAGAAGCTCTTATGAAGTTAGCTTTTCTAGCTGCTATGAAGGGTTATGACACGATTATTGATACTCATCTTGTGGCTGAGAAAGTTAGCCGTGGAGGTAAGTATAGAACGCATCTTTGGCGTGGATCAGCGGTTCCTGTAGATCCTAAGATCAGAAAATAAAAATTAATTAATTGTTTTTTACTTTAAAGCTTATTTTAATAGGCAAATGGTCTGATATCTCTGCATAGTATGTTTTTATACTATAAGGACTATCAAACCCTGGGGAGTGTTCTTCAATATTATAGGTCCATAGAGAGTCATCAAGAAGAGCGTCTTTAGATACTAAAATATGATCTAGGCACTCTCTTTCCCAAAGAGTATAATATGTAAAATTCGAATTTTTAACCCGTTTTAAATTTACTAAAGACAAAATCTCTTCAAAGTAGGCCATGTCATTATTATCTCTTTTAGTTGCTGTCTTTGAGTGACTATTAAAATCTCCTCCGATGACAACAGGAATTGATAAATCAAGATTAGTGATAAAATCTTTAATCGCTCTGACTTGCTTTAATCTGTTGTCAGTATGATGAATACCTGACTTTAAGTGCACACCAATAATATGAGATACTGGCTTTTTGCTTATTTTATTTATGAGTAGTCCATAAAAAGCGGGTCTTGAGGTTTTATAATTAATGGCTGTGTTTTCAACTATTTGGGTTTTGGTAAAATCATATGTATTTCTATAGCAAATCACGATTTTCATATGTCTTTTAAAATCATGTTCATAAGTTTTAAAAGAAAAATCTGGTGGTAAAATTTCTTTTAAAAAACTTGTATCAAGTATCTCTTGTAAGATAAGAACATCTACTTCACTAAGTTGATTTTTTATAAACTGATTTAAAAAACTAATGCGTCCTTCTTGCCCAATCTTACCGTCATAAACCCCGTCAGCACCAAAACATCGTATATTAAATGAAGATACGATGATTTTTTTATTACTGGAGCTCATTTTAGCCTTTATTTAAGATTATGCTTTAAGTTTGTATCCTGTTTTAAATATAACCGCTACAGCTGTTATGCATAAAAAGAGAATAAGAGATATTGCCATAAGGCTTATACCAACATTTATGTCAGCTTTTCCATAAAAACTCCATCTAAATCCACTTATAAGGTATACTACAGGATTAAAGAAAGAAATTTTCTGCCAAAGGGGAGGTAGCATTTTTATTGAATAAAAACTTCCTCCTAAAAAAGCTAATGGAGTTACAATAAGAAGAGGGATGAGTTGTAGTTTCTCAAAGCCATCAGCCCATATTCCAATGATAAAACCAAAAAGGCTAAAGGTAAAAGAAGTGAGGAAAAGAAAGAGGATCATCCAAAAAGGGTGGAGTATTTGAATATCAACAAAGAGTGCTGAAGTTATTAAAATAATAATTCCAACCATTAAAGCTTTTGTAGATGCGGCTCCAACATAGCCTAAAAGAATTTCAACAAAAGAAATAGGAGCTGAGAGAATTTCGTATATAGTTCCTGTAAACCTAGGAAAATATATTCCAAAAGAAGCATTTGAGATACTTTGAGTAAGCACTGTGAGCATAATAAGCCCAGGCACAATAAATGAGCCATAGCTAATACCATCTATATCTTCAATCCTTGATCCAATTGCAGAGCCAAAAACAACAAAATAAAGCGCTGTTGAAATAACAGGAGAGGCAATACTTTGTCCAAGCGTTCTAAAGGTCCTTGCCATTTCAAAATTATAAATTGCTAATATTGCTCTAAAATTTATCATTGGTTTACTAACTCCACAAAAATTTCTTCTAAGCTACTTTGTCTTGTATTTAAATCTCTACACTTTAATCCGCTTGAATTAAGGTCATTGATAAGGTCGGCCACACCATTGTTTTCTTCTTGAGTATCATAAAAGTAAATGAGTGATTGGTTTTCATTAGTAAGGCTTAAGTTGTATTTTAGAAGTTCTTCAGGAATTTTTTCTAAAGTACTCCTTAAATCAATTTTAAGTTCTTTTTTTCCGAGTTTTTTCATTAAAGTAGATGTTTCTTCTGTTAAGATAATCTCTCCATTAGTAATAACTCCAACACGGTCTGACATTTCTTCTGCTTCTTCAATATAGTGAGTCGTTAATATTATCGTTACTCCTGATTCTCTAAGTTTATGAACCATTTCCCACATACTTTTCCTTAGCTCTACATCAACACCAGCTGTGGGCTCATCTAAGAATAAGACCATGGGTTCATGAGAGAGTGCTTTAGCGATCATAACTCGTCTCTTCATGCCGCCAGATAAAGTCATGAGTTTGTTGTCTTTTTTATCCCAAAGAGAGAGGTTCTTTAAAACTTCTTCTATATACTTAGGATTTTTAGGTTTTCCAAAAAGACTTCGACTAAAGCTTACGGTATTCCACACAGTTTCAAATGCATCAGTAGTTAGTTCTTGTGGAACAAGGCCAATGATTTCACGAGCTTTTCTAAAGTCTGAAATAACATTATGTCCGTTTACTCTAATAGTTCCAGAGCTTGGGTTTACTATCCCACATACTGTGCTAATGAGAGTGGTTTTGCCAGCTCCATTAGGACCTAAAAGGGCGAATATCTCCCCAGATTTAATACTTAAGTTGATATCCTTTAAAGCTTTAAAATCGTTGTCATAAGTTTTATTAAGATTTGATATTTCAATAACATGACTCATAACTAGGATTATAGATGTGTTTAGTATGAATGCAATACGAGTTGAGGCATAAAGCTATATTATTTTAGTTTAGACTAATGATTTATAAGTGATGGATGCTATTGAATTTTAGGGCAAATTTGATATCATTTTCACATGAAAAAAATAATAATTGGTGTCATTTGTGTTCTCGTTCTTTTGGTTTTTGTATTTCCATCAGTACATAAGTCTTTAAACTTTAAATCAGATAAAGACATACTTAATGTTGTTCCTGTTTCTCATAGTTTTTCTCAAGCAAAAGACTATGTTCTCATTACAGATGAAATAGAGATATTTAAAAAGTTTTTAGTAGAAACACCGATTGATTTAAATGTGACGGAAGATTCTCCTAATAAAGTTGTTTTAAAGAGCGAAGATGAAGAGAAAAGATTTGTTATTTTTAGGCTTCTTAAAAAAGAAGAAAATGGATTTACATATGACTTCTTAGATCAAACACTTAATGTGACATATGATGCTTTTAACGGTAAAAAAAGTTTATTTAGTCCCATGGCACATAATAAAAGACTTATGAAGAAAAAAATGCTTATGTCAGGATCAGATTTATTAAAGTTTGATGAAAACAGCAAAAAAGGCTTTGTAATCATTGGCGGTGAGAATAAAGCTACGATAGTTAATTTGTTTATAAATGATCTTTCTATTGAGATTAATTTTGCAGGAATAGGTCCTAAGGAAAGAGATTATATTCTTTATACTTTCAAAACTGCTAACTAAATATTAGCTTCAAGTCTTTTTCCATATAGTTAAAGAAGAAGACTCATTGAATTAACTATTTTTTTATAAGACGAATCTTATAATACAATATCTGGATCAATAATTTTGATCTTTGTGGTTTTTAGAACAAGCTTGTTTTTAACCAAAGAGAAATGACCATTGAGAGTGTAATCTGATGGATTTCTTTTTGACTCAAACTTTATATGTGAAAGCTGATCTTTAATTTTTTCGTCTTTAAAATCAAGATTAATAATAGAATCACCAACTCTTACTTGGTACTTTGTTCCAAGCTTAGCTTTCTTAGTATTTACAACTTCATTTATTGATATACTTATATCACTCGATGCGAAGCTTACTTGTGAAGCTGTGAAAATGATCAAACTGATTAAAACCTTAATGGACTGTTTAAAAGTTAGATAGCCTTTGGTACTTAATAATTGCTCAAATCTCATATAATCCCCTTTTTAGGTTATATGTAGCAACCTGTATGCCACTTAACTAAAGGCTTGTATCATTTTGAGAATCATCTTTCATAAGGCCTTCTAAGCTATAAATTCCATAGCAAAGATAGAAAATAATAGGGATTGATAAGAGAGTAACAAGATTTTTAATAAACAAGATGCCGCCAAAAAGAATAAGCACAGCTGCTAATAATCCTTCAATAAAAGACCAATAAACCTTTAAATAGGGGTGAGGATTTTTCTTTCCACCTGAAGCAATGGTGTCTACAATATAAGACCCTGAATCAGATGAAGTAATGTATAAAACAATAATACAAAACATAGATAAAAAAGCTAAAAACTTAGGAAAAATACCTTGGCTAAGAACAATAAAAAGAGATTTATGTGGAGCAAGTTTAATCACTTTAGAAAAATCTGCTACTCCATTTAAATGAGCTTCATAGCCTGCTACCCCAAAAACAGTAAACCAAACAAAGCACATGAGTGAAGGCACTAAAATTGTATAAGTTAAAAACTCTTTAACCGTTCTCCCTTTAGAAATTCTAGCAATAAAAAGACCCACAAAAGGTGTCCATGAAACCCACCAGGCCCAGTAAAGAATTGTCCAGTTACTTATCCATTCTTTATCAGCAAAAGCACTCGTATAAGTGATTTCTTTTATAAAATTACTCACATGAGAGCCTAAGGCTTGAATCAATCCATCTACTACACTTGGTAGTGATACACATGATAAAAGCACAAGAGAAAATAAAGTAAGAGCAAGCCAAATATTAATCTCACTTAATATTCTAATGCCTTTATTAAGTCCTGATAAAACAGACAGAGTTGCTATTAAAGTAATGACTGCAATGATAACAACTTGAATATTTTTATTAATAGGAAGAGAAGGAAAAATCTCATTTAAGCCTGTATTGATTTGTTCAACACCCATTGCAAAAGCAATGATAAGACCAATAAGAATACATAAAATTGCAAACACATTTATAAGCACTCGAGTCCGTACATATTTTTCTGGGATAAAAGCGGCATATATAAAAGGTTTTTTTAAGTTATAACTTACGTATGCAAACATCAGCCCTGTAGCGCTATATAAAATCCAAGCCGGTAAACCCCAGTGAAAGTAAGTTACATCTAGTGCTCCTATAAACCTTTCAAATCCATCTAAATGCGAAATGTGAGGAGCTATAAAATAATGTGACATAGGCTCATAAACACCTGAGTAGAAAAGACCAATACCAAGCCCTGCACTAAAGAGCATAGAAACCCAGCTAAACTTTGAAAACTCAGGCTTGGCATCTGCTCCACCAAGTTTTACATCGCCGTATTTATAGCAAATTCTTGAGATAAAATAGATAATCCAAATTATAGGCAGAATATAAGCCCAGGCAAAATTTTCTAATATAAGTGCTTTAAGTTGAGCAGTTTGAAGAACGAGTTTGTTTCCATAAGTTAGTGTAAGGCCAATGAGTATGAAAATAGCAAGATTTGATATCCAAAAGACCTTAGGGTCTGTAAAAGAATTGATTTTTTTAAGCATAATGTGCTGTTGGCCTTAATTTAAAGATTAAATATAAAGCAATTAACTAACACGCGAGGAGACTTAATCCATTATACCCCGTGATAATTAAGCGATAATTTTAGGCAGAGAAATAGAAATGCATTCAAAAGGTTTAGGCTGTTTTGTGGCTTATGTATTTAGTTATTAAGAATGTTGATCTGTTGGGCTCCACTGTCTTCCAAGGCGAATAATTTTCTCTAAGAGAATTTTATATGTATAACCTCTTTTCTTAGCACTTTGAGCAAAGTCATCTGATTCAGATATATCTGGATTTGGATTAGCTTCAAGTAAATAAATCTTTCCAAGTTTATCTACTCTCATATCCATTCGTGCATAACCACTTAGCCCAAGAGCTTTATAAGATCTTTTTGCAAACCTTTGTAAAGCTTCTTCCATATCAGCTTTAATATCTGCTTTACCTGTAGAAATTCCTTTTCTTTTTCTGTACTCTGTATTGAATTTTGCTTGTTCTGTATAAAACTCTTTTTCAGGGTGCTCTACGTCTTTAAACTTTAGTTCCCATGCAGGGAGTGTTTCAAGTCTATAGTTTCCCATAACTCCAACAAAATATTCTTTTCCTTCAATGAATTGCTCAACAATAGCGTCAGTCCTGTATTTTGTGTGAATAAATCTAACTCTTTCTAAAAGCTTTTCTTCATTATTAACTATGGAGGCTTGAGAAATACCCCTAGAAGCTTCTTCATTTAAGCATTTTACAATAAGTGGAAAGCTTTTGAGTGTGAGTTTCTTTCGTGGTTTATTCCTAGGAAATACTTGAAACTTTGGTGTAGGAATCTTGTGATATGAAAGTATTTTCTTTGATAATGCTTTATCTCTTCCAATAATCATTCCTTTTGGATTTGATCCAGTGTAAGCTGTTCCTAAGAGTTCAAGGTAGCTTACGATATTTTGATCAAAAATAGCTTCCCCTTTAAACTCTTCTAGTAAGTTAAATACAATATGAGGTTTAATATTTTTAATAGCATCTCTAATTTTTAAAAGACTTTCTGTTACTCCAAGCACTTCAACTTTATGACCTAATTTTAAAAGTGCATTTTTAACATCATACTCAGTCCTCCACGGCACTTCTTCTAAGTTAACATCTTTAATATTTTCTGGTGGTATTAGATCTGAGTGAATAAGAAGAAGTATTTTCATTTTCTTTTAACCTCTTGTTTTTTAAAATAGCTACATGGCTATTTTATGATGTCCAGAGTTGATGTAATTAAGTGTTTGAGCTGTAAGCATGCCAACTAGATCAAGTCTTGTTTCTCTCTCTGATTTTGTAAGGTGCATATTTTTTTCCTTACAAGACTGGATAACTTCATTAAGCATTAAATCAATTGTGTACTTATACTGCCCAGTCCATCTAGCAACTTTTTCTCTTATTAAGGGTCTTTCATCACGAATAAAATTTGCAGCTCTTTTTCTTTTTTTAAATTCAGGCTCAGAGGAGAAAAGCCTAACGAGTAACGGTTCAAGGTAGAAGGGTTTTTCTAAACCCATAGCTTCTCTTTTTTCATTAAAAAAAGTTTTTAATTTTTTTCTACTTTTTGTAATATCACCAGGCTGCTCTGTTCGTGTAACAAATGGTGGTACATCTTTAATCTCATTCATAAGTTCATTTACTAGTTTTAACTTATTTAAAGCTGGCCAGTTTTTATATCTTTGTTTCCAGTTTGATTTTGGATTAAGCCACACAGCAAAAGTTTCAGCCCAGTCTTCGTCAGGATGAGCTTGAGCGTACCATGAGTTTAAATGGACAACGTATTTTTTTGAGTAGGCCCGCGGGGAGTAGCGCTCTGGGTAATCCTGAGAAGAAAGGCCAAAGAGCTTTTGCCTTTTTCTAGAAAGTCTAAGTTTATAGGCATTATCAATTGCATGTCCGGCTTCATGTCTTAAAAGTTTTATGCAGTCTCTGTTATTAAAACCTTCAACATCTGTAATAAGCTTTCTGCTTAATTTAGCAAGTCTTTCATGCATAATATAAAAAGGCACTGCTATTCCAGGGATTCCATCCATTGCAAACCAGTCTTGAGCAATCCAAACATGTGGATTAAATTCAATTTTTCTTTGTTTTAATTCTTTATAGAGTTGGTTGATATGAGGGGTGATTCTGCTTCCTTTTACTTCTAATTCAAGATCACAAAATCTAAGTTCTAAAAGTTCAGAGTCCTTTAGTCTAGTCCATGAATAGTTTTTAGTTTTCTTTGGCATAAGTGATTAAATTATATCACTTATGTAAAGCTTGTCGCGTTCTTAAAAGGAAAACTCATAAAAGAGCTAGGCTTATTTTACTTTTTTAACAAATTGAGTTTTAAGTTGCATTGATCCAATACCTGGAATCTTGCAATCAATGTCATGATCTCCATCAACAAGCCTGATGTTTTTAACTTTGGTTCCGACTTTAACAACCGTTGAAGAGCCTTTTACTTTTAGATCTTTAATAACAGTTACAGTGTCACCATTTTCTAAAGTATTACCATTTACATCTTTAAAAACTTTTTCATCTATGTTTTCTAAGCTTTTTAAAGAAATGTCTTTTGACCACTCATGTCCACATTCAGGACAAGCAAAGAAATCTCTATCAATGTAGGAGTATTTAGAATTACATTCTGGGCATGGTGGCAATGTAATTTCTTCTGATGATGAATCTGACATTTTTTTCTTAAATTTCTTTACAATCTAGTCTGTGAGTTTGTGGCTGAAACCTTGGTAGGTAACAAAGGGTGTAAGCTGTTTTAAAGTATGGAGTAAACTGTACTAAAAAATCATCTTGAAGGTGACGAAAAACAAAGTACCACTGTGTTCCAATCTCTTTATAACACTCAGGCTCTTTATCCCAGTCGATTTCTTTGTCATATATAGGCTTTACACTAAAAGACTCTTCTTGTTTTTCGTTTCTTTCAAACACAGGCTCTATTTCAACATTTAATTCTTTAAAGCCTTCAGGCTCAGGTATTTTAAAGAAAATTTTATGAGGTATGATGCCTTCATAATCTATTTTCATTTGGGATGTTTCAGGTTTATCTACCATTGAGCAAAGTAGTGATGAACTTGCAAAAGCGTTTTGTCCTGTGATGATAAAGAAAAAACTTAAAATTGTGAATAAGCGCATAAATCCCCCTAGTAGTAAGAACCAAACTTAGTTTATGGGCTCTTTAAGTCAAGAAAGAGATGGAGCCTTATCTGCTGCAGTACTTAGCAAGGATATCGTTTTTATCAGATTGTAGGAGGATTTTGCCTTGAAATCTAATGAGTGCTGGTCTTAAAACCTCTTCAAATCTATTACAGCCGCAGTTTGCAATATAGGTTGGGAAATTTAATAAATTATCCTCAGGTAGAAGTTCATTATTAGTACGCCTTTTATACTCATTAAATGCAGCGGTTAAACTGCCTGTGCAAAGTCCATTCATCATTTTCGGCTTCTTAGGAAAGCTTTGGCTAAAATATGGTCTATCATTCACTTTAGGATTAAGAATATAGTTAATTATAGGCAGAGCACTCTCTTCTTTTCTTCTTGTCTTAGTAAGGCAGAGACTGTCTAAAGCACTACTCCAGGTTCCATAAGATCTAATTGGTTGAGCCTCACCATGATGTCTGCACCAAAGAAGACGCTCAACTTCTGAAAGTGGCGTGCTTCTTGGTTGTCTGTAAACTTTGGAATTTAAAACTTTGCTTTGATTTTCTCTAGAGGAGTAATCAGCATTGTAGTAATTAATATAAGTATAGAAATTATTCTCTAAAGGCATAGGGTGGTTAAGGTTAATAAGTGGAGTTAGCTCATCATCAAAGGTAAAAGATTGCACAACTTTAATAGGTATAAAGTTTTGCTTGCTGTAAAAAACTATTGCTGACATTTGATAAAGATCTTTATCATCTGTTCTCATGCATCCATGTGTAGAAAAAGCTCTAAGAAGATCACCTTCAGTCATCTTATAATGCCAGCCAATTTCTTTATAAGTTGTTCCAGAATTATCAACAATACCTAAAAAAGGTCTGTTTCTATAGATGGCTTTGTTACGTCTTTCTTCATATAAGCCAGCAGGTTGACTAGGATAAATCCTTGCATCATCTTTTAAATCTTCAGTCATGCTTGCAACATGACCGTCCATTCCTGGAAGTGTTCGAATATCAAAAGCTCCTGTAGCAATAGGAAAGACTTTAGTGATTCTATTTAGCTTATCGATAAGTATTGTTTTTCTTTCAAGCACATCAGAAAAAAATGAGAACTGAGTTTGATTTAAAGGAATGTCTTCAAGAAAATCATCTATAAAAAATTCTCCAGATTCTGTATCTACTGTGACGTTAAACCTTCTAAAGAAAAAATTATTAGAATCATTATACTGTGTTTCATCATGGATAAATAAAATAACCTTTAAGCTTTTTAAATTTAAACCTTTAATTTGAGCATCTTCTTCTATTTCAACTGAGAAGATAAGGTTGGTTCGAGTTTCTTCTCTAGAATCACTTACTAAGAATTTATCGTCTGAAATATTTCCTAGAGGTCCTAGAGCACCTTCTTTAGTGTACTTCATTTTTTGATTACAAAGATTTTTATTAAAACTTTGCATATTTTCATTTAGCGGAGAAACAAAATCACAAATGTTACTGGAGACATGATCAAATAAAAGTCTAGATACTTTTGAATACTCAAGAGGTGAGTATTTGATATGATCTCTGATATCAACATAACTAAGTTGGCTAGCAAAAGTGCTAAAACTAATCAGGCTAAAAAAGAGGACTAAGCTAAGTGAAAATTTCATAGGTATTTAGATCTTAAAAATAGCATAAATTCCCCTTATATGCTCTAGACTGCATTTAAAGGTGTAAAATCTTCCTAAGGAGGTGCCTGAAATTGACGAAGAAATGGGTATGGTATTTGTATAAGTAGACTTAAAAAATAGTATCTGGATTTACCCTCTAAAGGAGTTTACACACGTGTTTTTACTAAAATTGTCACTAAGACCTTTAAACTTGTCAAAATTAGTCATTGCTTCAAGCATTTTTATAAGTAGTTTCTCACTAGCGGCAACAGTAAATAAAGGTACAGATGATGTTATCGATCCTTTTGAACCTATTCCGACAAGATGTAAAGAAGCTGTAGAGTGCAGGTTACTTACAGAAGATGATTTTCTTGGAGGTCATATTCTTAAAGTTGACCAAGGAGCTACTTACCCTGATAGAGATAACAATGAAATGGTGGCAGATAAAAACGGCTATTATGTTGGAATACTTGATGAGTTTATACCTGTAAGCAAAATAGGAGCCTCTCCAGATGGAAACTATTATGTTTGTGAGAACAGTCCTAGAGTTCTTGATGATGAGACCATGGTTGATATAGATGAGCTTCTTCTCCCTAAAGATGAGTTAGATTACCTTCTTGAAAACTCTGAATTTTGCCCATCGTTTTGGGCTCCAGAAGAAGACCTTGAAGATTTTCCTGTGCCGCCAGCACCAGCCCCTCCAGGTTCTTCTGGTGGTGGAACGCCTACAAATCCTGTAGGGCCTGGTTCTCCAAGCACTCCGGCTAACCCTTACCACCCAAATAACCCAGGTAATCCAACCACTGGGGTTATAACAAACCCTCCAATAACGATATTTACTACGACAGACGATCCCCTTCCTCCAATAATAATTGTTACTGATGACCCTGAAGACCCTATTGTTATTATTGTAAAAGACCCTAAAGACGATCCGACAGATCCTGATGAAGATATAGCTAAAACACCTGTTCCAGAGAGTGTTGTTCTTTTAATGAGTGCATTGGCGGCAGTAGCTAAAATCAAGTTTAAGATTTTTTAAAAGTTATTAAAAAAGCTTATAGAGATTAATTTAGAAACCAATTTGGCTCTAAATTTGCAGTATTCTTTCTGAAGAAAGGAAGAGCCCGAGCTTTTAAGAAGCTCCTCATAACTGTTAAGTTGATGTTTAGAAAAACACTTATTTTTTGTTTACTTTTAGGTTTTGGCTATTTGCCAGGGGCTTCAGCGACTCAAATAACCTGTAAAAGTGTATTAAGTGTTCATAAAAAATCTGCGTTAAGCCTTGTGTTGAATAGATATCAAAACACACGCTCTAAGCTTCCAAAGTTCTTTTTTGACCCTATTCCAAGACTAGTTGGCGGAGTAGATCAAAACTTAATTGATTCTAAAGTAGAGGATTTTGTTACTCGGTTAAAAAATAAAGAGATAAGTGAGGGAGGGCTTCTTGATGAGCTTCAAACAAATGAAGATAGAATCTCCTACCTAGAGGCTAGAGAAATTTTATTAAGAGAGTATAGAACTGACATGTCTGATGCTGGCTACATTAAATTTCTTAGGAAAAAAAGAACAAAAGCTCTTATTCAAGCTGTGAGTAGGTGGCCAAAAGGGGAAGTTTTAAATAAAGACGCATACTTAAAAGTTATGGACTTAATCTACTTAAATGGACAGTCCGTAAGTATTAACAGTGGTGAGAACTTATCAGGTCTTAAAAAACTTGCAAGACTAAGATGGGAGGGCCAGCTTTATGGAAAGTCTTTAAAAGCTTATATATCTGAAGGTGGGGTTTCGGGTCTTTTTAAGGCAAGAAGATACTTTTACTGGGCATCTGTTTTAGGAGTAAATTTTTTAAATATTAGAGCGATCTATTTTCCTGGTTTTTACCCTAGATTTAGCTTATTTGATTATCCAAAAGTTAAAAAGAACTTTGATAGATTTTTTGAAGGAAATATTCTTGAAGTTGGTGATCAAGAAGAGCTTAGCAAGCAATTTAGTTTAGTGTTTAAATTCGAGCATTATAATAGATGGATAAATCGTATTTTTCCTTATGTTGTAGGAGCGGCTTTATTTATTAACGTGTGGCCAGAGCTAGCGGATCTAATTAATACAAGCTATGGCACTGATTTAAGTCAGAGTTTTTCATCGGAATTTAAAAATCAATTACTAGAAATAGTTTCAGCTGAATATCAAGATGAATTCGGAATAGTTCCTGACAGAGAAGCGCTTGTGTTTATAAACGAAAAGTTATTTCAAATAACAGAGGGAGCTAGACTTGAGCTTTAATAAGTTTGAGTAAAAAAGTTTCTCGTTCAATAGAAAGCCCCTTTTTTTCACTTGAAGTAATTATATTTTCATTATGCTTAATAGCTTTATTAATATCTACCCAAACAGGCTTCATTCCGTTATTTACTTCATAGCTTTCATACTTTGTTTCGCCAAGTTTAGAATCAATATCACAAGTAAAACAGTATGAGAGCATATGTAAGATATCATGTTCTGGTTTATACCAAGAGCGATACTCTTCATATATGCCAAAAGGTTTAATATTTCTAATGTTCTTGGCCCCGGTTTCTTCGTGTACTTCTCTTATGAGACCTTCTTGAATACTTTCACCTTTATCTACACCGCCTCCAGGTAAACTGTAGTCATCATATCTTTTAGTATAAAGAAGTAAGATTTTGTTTTCATTTAATATTATCGCACGCGTTGCAATTCTTTTTAAAATTGATTTATTCTCAAGTGAATCAATATTTTTTTGAAGAGTAGATTTTAATATTTTCATACCTTTATAATCAATCACAAACTTTTTTAAACCTCTTTAAAGATTCTATCTAAAACACTCTCATCTTTTAATATCTTTAAATGTCCAAGTCCTTTAGTTGAAAAAAAACGATGTTCTTTATTTTTAATAAGATTTTTAAGGTTTTTAATAGAGCAAACTTCATCATCTTCATCGTGAATAAATAAAAAGCTAGAGTTTATTTTATGGGTATTTTGATCAGGAGATAGAGAGTTCCAGTCTGTACCGTATTGAAATGAAATTTTAGTTAATAAATTATTTAATGTGTAAGGGGAGACGCCAATAGAGGAGATTCTTTTAAACATAAATTCAAAAAACTTAGAAGGAGAAGAAATAATAATTTTATTTGAGCTTTTAAGTTTTTCTTCTTCTAGATTAAGAAGAGCTAAACCTCCCATTGAATGAGAAATAAAGGTGTCTACCTTAAAACCTTTAGAATTAATAAATTTAATACTTTTATCTAAGCCATCAATGAACCCAAATAAGTGAGCAAGGTTTCCATCAGACTTCCCATGTCCAATATGATCAAGAGACCAAACACTTAGATTGTCATTAAGAAGAAGCTTATCAATCAGGCTTGTAAAGCGTCTTGTGCTATCAGCCCAGCCGTGAGTTAAAAATATATTTTTTGGTCCATTTCCAAAGCGATAAAGACAAACCTCTCCCATTTTTGTTTTAACTTTATGAATTTTGGGGTTTTTTTTAGTTCTAAGCTCATACTCTCTTCTGCTTCTTGGAGAGCAAAGGAGTTTTAAAAAGAACTTACTACTTAAGCGAGGGAAAATTTTAGTAAAGCCTGTACTAAGTATATGAAGGCAAGAGATTTTTACAGAGGTTTTTTTAATTTCATCTAAATAAATACTTCTCACGCCTTTTTAATATCCTTTTTTTAATTATAAAGAAGTATATTAAAGGAGATTTGATCTTAACGAAAGTAAATAAGGTTTTTTTTTAAGAGCTTTTGCCGTTACCCTTAACTTTTAGACTATCTTTAAGTTCCCTGTAGTCATCCACACTAATAAAATAGTCAGGGTCCTCTAAAACATTTACATCGCATATTTTTTCAGCCTTTTTAATGAGCTTGGTGCAATCTTTGCTTAAGTGTCTAAGGTGAATGTTTTTGCCTTGAAGTTGATACATTTCAGCAATTTTATTAATTGCTTCAATTGCTGAAAGATCCATAATTCTAGACTCTTTAAAGTCTATAATCACTTCTTTGGGATCTTTATCAATTTCAAACTTAGTTAGGAAAAGACTTGTAGAGCCAAAAAAGAGAGGGCCAAAAACTTCGTAATGTTTAATTCCTTTTTCATCAACAGATTTTCTTACTCTAATTCTTAAGGCGTTTTCCCAAGAAAAAAGAAGAGCTGAAATAATAACTCCAGCAATTACTGCTATAGCTAAATCAAAAATTACTGTTAAAGCTGTTACAATGACTATAACTGCAATATCCCATTTAGGAGCTTTGTTTATAATATTAAAAGTATTCCAAGCAAAAGTTTTAAAAACCACAAAGAACATTACTCCAACAAGCGCTGCTATAGGTACGGCCTCAATATAAGTTGATGTAAAGAGAATAAAAATAAGAAGAGCTAGAGAGGCTACTATTCCAGAAAGCCTTCCTCTTCCTCCAGAGGTGATGTTGATAATACTTTGGCCAATCATAGCACAGCCACCCATACCGCCAAAAAGACCATTAACAAAGTTTGCAAAGCCTTGAGCCATACATTCTTTATTTCCATTGCCTCTAGTCCCTGTAAGCTCATCAATAAGGTTAAGAGTCATAAGGGATTCAATAAGGCCAATAGCTGCTAGAATAAAAGCGTATGGAGTAATAAAATAAAGCGTTTCTAGGTTAAAGGGGACTGAAGGGAGTGAGAAGTGGGGGAGTGTTCCTTTAATTCCGCTCCCGCCATTGCTTTGAATAAAAGAAAGTACAGTTGCTGTATCGATTTTAAAATAAACTACAATTCCTGTAACGACCATAATAGATATTAGTGCTCCAGGAGCTTTTTTATGAACAAACGGAATAAGGAAAAGTAGAGAAAGTGTAAAACCTACAAGCCCAAGCATTGTATAAAGATCATTTCCCGAGATCCAGACCCCTTGAACTTTAAACATTCCCATTTGAGATAAGAATATGACAATAGCAAGGCCATTTACAAAGCCCATCATTACAGGTTGAGGAACAAGTCTAATAAACTTACCCCAACGAAAAACTCCAGCTAATATTTGCAAAAACCCAACGAGTAAGAGAGTTATAAAAAGGTACTCAACACCAGATGAAGAGCCTCCCCCTAAGGAGTTACCTTCAGACACTAAGTGTACCATAACAACGGCCATTGCTCCTGTGGCGCCAGAAATCATGCCGGGCCTCCCACCTAAGACAGCAGTGAGAAGACACATCATAAATGCTCCGTAAAGACCTACAATTGGGGAAACGCCAGCAACAAAAGCAAAAGCAACAGCTTCAGGGACAAGTGCTAAGGCAACTGTTATGCCTGAGAAAACATCGTTTTGGACACTACCTTGAGATTTTGATACGAGTTGAACACCTGATTCCATAGAAACCCTTTAAAAACTAAGCTTTTTCTGGCTTGTAGGCCAAAAAAGGAAAATGAGTAATAACAAATACAGAGCTAAGCTTATTCTTTCTTAGAGAAACCACTAGTTGAGTATTTAAGGAATTAGCATGGCCAGTCTATTAATCAACTCTTAAGTGTATGCTGGATAATAAATTTATAAAAATATGACCATAGACCTGAGTGATTAAACAGAAGACATATAATCTGTTGTATATTAATGCCAAAATGGTGTGTAAATTTATACCATTTTTGAATACAGAGTTTTTAGAGTTAGACTCATCTTTTGATTATATGAAAAATAGATGGAGATTTTTTTAAATGATTCAGTTTTTAACTTTCACGATACTTTCTTTTAGTTTCTTTTCATCAAATCTGGCTTTAGCTAAGCAAAAATCACTAGGTATTTCTATAGGTAATCAGGCTCCTGCCTTTAGTGTTAAGGATATTAAGGGTGAAGCCTTTAAACTAGAAGATGAGATTAAAAAAGGAGAGGTTGTACTAGTATTTTACCGTGGTGGTTGGTGTCCATACTGTAATATTCAGCTTAGAAGTCTACAAGCTGAAGTACTTCCAGTAGTGAAAGTGAAAAAAGCTCAGTTAGTAGTAGTAAGTGTAGATAAAGTAGATGAGGCTTTAAAAACTCAAAAGAAGGAAGACTTAGGAATGAGAGTAGTTAGCGACTCTCAAGCTAAGCTCATTAAAAAATACAATGTTGCTTATAAAGTCCCAGAAGACTTGGTTAAAAAATATAAGAAAAGTTATAAAATTGATTTAGAAAAATCATCTGGAAAACAACACCATATTATTGCTGTTCCTGCAGTATTTATCATTGATAAACAGGGGAAGATCACATTTTCATATGTAAATGAAAATTATAAAGTGAGAGCTCAAGTAGAAGATATTATTAAAGCACTAAACTAAGCTAGTCCGACTTTAAATTTCTTCTTTTTTATGCGGCCTTGACTAAGTCTTTTAATAGCAAGGTCGATATTCTTTCTCTTAATAGCTACAAAACTAAAAGCATTAAAGATATGGATTTCTCCTATGTCTTCAAACTTCATCTTTGCCTCTCCTGTTAAGGCTCCTAAGATATCACCTTTTCTGATTTTATCCTTCTTGCCACCACTGATATACATAGTCTTCATTGGTGGTATGAGGTTATATTTTTCTTTATAGGAAAGTTTTTTAGGATCTTCTATAATACAGTCTTTTTTTGTTAGATCTTTAATTTCATTAAGTCTGAACTCTTCAGCTGGATTAAAAAAACTAAATGCAAGGCCTTTTTTACCAGCTCTTCCTGTTCTTCCAATTCTATGAATATAAGCATCAGCACCAGAAGGCATATTATAATTAATTACAGCTTCTAAGTCTTTTATGTCTAGACCGCGAGCTGCTACATCTGTAGCAACTAAAATAGAGAGACTGCGATTTGAAAATTTAGCTAAAACCTCATTTCTTTCGTTTTGCTCTAAATCTCCGTTAATACACTTAGCTTTGATGTTTCTGTTTAAAAGAAAATCTGCAACATCAGCGGTTTCTTTTTTTGTTCTACAAAACACAATAACTCTTTTTGGTTTAGAAGAACTTAATATTTTATAAAGAATATTGTTTTTATCTTGAGTTGGTGAGACTTCATAGAAAATTTCTTCAATATTACTTTCTTCGTGAGTGGTGTCTATTTGAACTTTAAGAGCATCTTTTTGAAATCGCTCACTTAAAGAGGCTATATTTTCAGGGTAAGTGGCAGAGAAGAGAAGGCTTTGCTTCTTTTTTGGAAGATGGCTTATAATTTCATTAAGCTCTTCTTCAAAACCCATATCAAGCATTCTATCAGCTTCATCAAGAGTGAAAATGTTTAGACTGTCTAAATTTAAGCTACCTTTTTTAAGGTGTTGAAGCACTCTTCCAGGTGTTCCTATAGCAATATGTACACCTGATTTTAAAGACCTATCTTGTAAGTTTTCAGGGGATCCACCACATAGAGTCAGAATTTTAACGTTAGGAAGTGCTCTTGATAATTTACGAAGCTCACTAGCCACCTGTTCTGCAAGTTCTCGAGTTGGGCAGAGTATGAGGCTATGAAGGTTATTAGAGGAAGTGTTTAAAGAGTTGAGAATTCCAAGGCCAAAAGCAGCAGTTTTACCAGAGCCAGTTTTAGCTTGAGCAATAACGTCATTGCCTTTGATTATGAGAGGGAGGCTTTTTTCTTGTATAGGAGTCATGTCCATATAGCCAAGGTTTGATAGACTCTCTAAGAGCTCATTTATTAAAGATAATTTTGAAAATTGAGATTCCATATTTAAAGTCATATCAGTGATTTCTCATCAGTGATATCTTTGTTGTATGAATGAAATCTTTATAAACCTTATTTCAAATAGAACTAAGGCTTAGTGATTAATGGTTAAATGACTACTGTTTTGTAGCTCTTTTCTTCTGAGTTTTAGCTTTAGACGTAGTTTTTTTCTTTTTTCCTGTACTGTAGATAAAGCAATCTTCTTTTAAAATAGGGTGAAAGTAATCACATTCTTCTTCTAGAATTTTTGCAGTAGTCTCTTTTACTGCACAAATCTCAACGCGAACCCCTTCTGCTTTTAAGTGCCTAACAGTTTCAATATAGTCTGAGTCTCCTGATAAGATGATGATAGTATCCACTTTACTAGATAACTGTGTGGCTTTAATTGAAAGAGGTATGTCGGCAGATTTGTGACATGGTCTAACTGCTCCATAAAAATTTTCATGAAGTCTTTCAGCAAGTTTTGATGAAATATTCTTCCCTTCTCTAAAGTATATAAGTCTATTTAAGCCTCTTTTTTGAATAAGCCTTGGAATCAGAGTGTCAAAGTTTAGCATTGCTGACTTTGTTTTATAAACCTCATGTAGGCTTCTTTCGATATTATTACCGTCTATGAGTACTGCTACTGACTGGGCTATGGATACGTCGTCTTTCAATTTTAAAGTCCTCTGTTTGATTTATGTTTTGATACACTCTAGTCTTAATACATTAAGATTGTAAGGAAGTTTTTTAAATGAATATAGTAGCTATTGATATAGATACAATAGTAAGTAGTTTTGTTGTTCTTTGGGCCGCTATAGACCCAGTAGGAACTCTGCCAGTCTTTCTTGCAGTTACTAAGGGCTATAGTGATTTAGATAAAGTTAAAATTGCAAAGTCTGCGAGTATTACGGCCTTCTTTATTTTGTTGTTTTTCTTGGTTGTTGGTGAAATCTTGCTCCGCTATGTCGGAGTTCCTCTCTCTGCATTTCAAATTTCTGGTGGTATTATTCTATTCTTATTCGCATTAAATATGATTTTTGGAGACAGTAAACCAGAGGAAGAAATCAATATGGTAAAGGATGCCTCTGAAACTGCGATTTTCCCTCTTGCCATTCCATCAATAGCAGGCCCCGGAGCAATTTTAGCAGTTGTGTTTTTAACAGATAATTCAAGACACTCATTAGTTGACCAGGCAACGACAGCTTTAATTATGGCTTTTATTTTAGCAATCAATTTTCTTCTGATGTATTTTTCTAAGCCTATTAATAAAAGAATTGGAAAAACTGGAGCGATTGTTATTAGTAAAGTAATGGGACTTATTCTAGCTTCAATTGCTGCTAACTCAGTTCTGTTTGGTATTAAAGACTACTTTAATTTATAAGTTTTTTATTTCTATGAAAATTTATTTGTTCAAACAGGATGAGAAGTTTGCCTGTGATTTTCTGTTATTAAGCGAACTAGGAAGAAAATCAAACATGTTATTACAGAGCATAAAAAAGGAGCTTCAAATTTAAAAACATACTCGTATAAAGGTGTGCATATAACGCCAACAATAAGAGTGGCTAGCCCGATCGAATCTTTATGAGGCTTCGTCCATAAACCAAAAAGAGTAACCACTAATATACCTGAGGTTCCGTAGGCTGAAGCAATTTCTAATAGCGAATAGATGCTATCAGAGAAAATAGCAAGTAAGTATGCTACTGTAGCAGCCGCTATAACGACAACTCTACTAGTTAAAACCTTTGCTTTCTCATTTTTAATCCCTAGTTTAGGAATAAGAAAGTTGTGTGAAAGAAGCCCTGATACAGCAATTAAAATACTGTCAATTGTTGCTAAGAGTGCAGAAATTAAAGCTCCTGAGAAAATGGGCATTAAAACCGCTGGTAAGTATTTTTTAGAGAGTAAGATAATAAACTGTTCCTCGCTCCCATCTTTAATACTAATAATTTCAGGTCCAATAAGACCTAGTATAACGGGAAGACTTCCTATTAAAATATAAATAAGGGCAGCAATATAAGATGAGCGTACAGCGACTTTCGAGCTTTTTGATGCTAGAATTCTACTTATAAGTTCCTGAGTGACTAAGGACCCAAAAATAGGAATAGACCAGCGGTCCATACGTTCAAAGAGACTTTCTTCTTTTGAAATAAAGCTGAGTCTATCTGTGGTTTGCTCAGATAACAGAGTCAAAAAATCAGGAGTGCTTTTAAAAATAAAGTAAAACAAGGTCATTAAGCCAAGCGAAATAACTATGGCTTGAATGCCATCAGTAATAATATCTCCAAGTAATCCGCCATAAATAACATAACCAACTACAAAGACAAAAGATAAGAACATAGCTAAATCAACCGGAATATGAGTAGTTGAAGAAACTACTTGTCCAAAAGCTCGTAGTTGAGCTGCCGCCCAAATCAATGCTGAAAGTGAGAGAATACATACGGCAAGTTTTTCTGTGTTTTTACCAAACTTTGCTGCATAGAGATCTGCCAGTGTGAGGTATTCTTTGTTCCAAATCTTTGGAGCTATGAATAAACCAATTAAGATTAAGCAGATGCAATACCCAAAAGGGTCAGCGCGGCTTCCTGATAAACCAGACTTAAAGACTTCAGCTGAGGAGCCAATACAGGTTTCAGCTCCAAACCAGGTTGCAAAAAGTGAGAGTGAAATAAGTGGAGTACCAAGCGATCTGCCGGCGATAAGAAAATCTTCTTGATTTTGAATCTTTTTGGAGACATAGATACAAATTCCAAACTGGCTCACTAAATATATAAGAAGAAGACTTAAGCTCATGTTATTTAGAGATATCTTGAGTTCATCTAAAAAATCAAATTTAAAAAAAGATATGAGAAAAAATTTTATAAAGCTGTGTTTAATTGCCCGCAGGCAGCTAAAACATCATCACCTTTAGTGGTTCTAATTAATGTGGGTATTTTATAAGTATCAAGTATGGCTTTAAAGCCTTCTACTTCATTTTGAGAAGGTCTTTTGTATGTACTTCCAGGAAAGGGGTTAAAAGGTATCAGGTTTATATAAGCTCTTTTTCCACATAGCATTTTACCAAGTGTATGGGCGTCTTCACTCTGATCATTAAAATTTTTAATCAAAAGATACTCATAGGTTACAAACTGTTTCTTAGCTAAAGGGATTTCGTCAATATACTTAAGAACCTCTTTTAATGGGAAAGCTTTATTGATTGGAATAAGTTCATCTCTTTTTTTAGTAAAAGGCGAGTGAAGTGACAGAGCTAGGTTTACTCCGGGCATTTCCTCGCTCCATCTTTTAAGACCTGGTAGAAAACCTGAAGTTGAAATTGTAATTTTTTGTGCCCCAATAGAGAGTCCGCTTTGAGAAAGAAAAATTTCACAAGCTTTTTTTACTGCGTCAAAGTTATGTAAAGGCTCACCTTGTCCCATAAAAACAATATTAGAGATTCTTGCTTCATTAGGTCTATTTTCATTTAACCAAAGCCAGGCCTTAAGATACTGACCAACAATTTCAGAAGTTGTGAGATTTCGTTTTAACCCTTGAGTGCCTGTAAAACAAAAGGAGCACTTCATTGCACAGCCTACTTGCGAAGAAACACAAATGGAGTACTTTTGGTGAAAAGGTATAAGTACAGTTTCTACTTTACGACCATCATGCAGCTTAAATAAAAATTTAACCGTTTTATCTTTAGCTTTAATAACTGTATCAATTTTAGGAAGATCAAAATGAAAGTGCTTTTTTAAGAAATCTTTAGTTTTGTCTGAGACCTTTAGATCGCAAGGGCTTATTTCTTTTCTCTTATAATGCCAATTAAAAAGCCTATTGGTTGCTGAAGTGCTAAAGCCTTCTTTCTTTAGAAGGTCTGTTAAATCTGTATGGCTTAATTGGTAAAAGGACCTCACCTTTTAAACTATTAGTCCAAAAAGTGCATATTTAAAAGGATTAAGAAGCTTAATCCTTTTATTTTCTAATTTTTATGACTCAATATTTGCGCCTACAACAGCAGCCATTTGCATCATATTAATAGTTTCGCCTTCTTTCATGCCAGTTAGGTCAGTTAACTTACCTGATTTACTAGTAGATTTAGTATTTTTAAAGACAGCTAGAAGTGTAGAATCAGCTACAATGTACTTGCCAGCGTTTTCTGGAGCGCCGTTTTCAGTCTTTGTCTGAAGCTTATTAGCTTTAATATAGTCCCAAAGTTTTTTAGTGATTTCTGTTCTCGGGAGCTCAGTTTCGCCTAACATATTTGCAAGATCTGATTTTAATTTTACTGGTTTTTTTAAACCTTTTTCTTCTGCCATTGAGTGAATTTCCTTTCTGTTGAGATGGTATAGAGGTTTAAGACTACTCGCTAATTTTAAAACTTACTACCAAAGTTTCTAAATGAGAGACATAAATGGTCATTATAAGAACTAAGGACCCTCTTTTATGCTGTTTTTTATAACTTTTTACTGATCTATCTATTCTTTTGGTGCGTAAGCGGCAAAGACTTCAGCTCCTGTCATTTTTTTTGTTTCATTAGAGAAGTCATAATAGCTGGGCTTTTCCTCAACAAAAATTTGATGATCAAAATTTAATTCTGTCTCATTAAAAACTTCTGAAGAAAAAATATGCTGCTGACTGTCTTTTAAGCGATAGAACATGTTTGTGCCACAATTTTTACAAAATGCTCTTTCGGCCCAATCTGAAGAGTTAAAAACACCCAAGTGCTCTTTGCCTTCTATAGTAACATCACTACCGCAGTCTACACCTAAAAAGGGGCCTGCACTCCATTTTCTACACATTGAGCAGTGGCAGACTCCTAAGTCAGTATTGAGTTGAGTTACACTTACTTTAATTTTCTTACAAAGGCATGAGCCAGTTGAAGCTTTAGTTTTTTCCATATTTCTTACTCCTAAAAACTGAATTACAAATATATTTAACTAAACTTTAGTTAGTTAATCAAATTCTATAGACTTAAACTTTTAATGATAGGTCTTAGTAAGATTGCCTTAAAAGAGTAGAAGAAATAGTCTTAAACTTTTCAACTATAAGTATGGAGTGATAAAATGTATGAGATAAGTACTGAAATTGAGATTAATGCATCAAAAGATCAAATCTGGAATTTACTTATAGATATTGAGAAGTGGCAAGAGTGGAATCCCATTATTAAGTCAGCATCTGGAAAATTAGAAAAAGGTGAAAAAATCAGTCTAATAATGGTTGGTAAAGACGGTAAAAATGGACCGGCTTATTCTCCAATTATTACCGATTTAGAAGATCACAGTAAGTTTCGGTGGAGAGCGAAAATGTTAGCTGGTTTTATATTTACAAATGATAAGGTAATAGAATTAGAAGAAGTAGGGGTAAATAGAACAAAGCTTATACATAAAGAGCTTTTTAAAGGTATAATGTTTAAAATGATGTGCTCTCAAATGGATAAGGGGGTTCCCCCTATGCTAAACTCAATGAATAAAGCTATTAAAGATAAGCTAGAGATATAGCGTAAGGAGAAAGGGGTGTATTTTTTAAAAAAGCACATATGGAATATCATATTTTTTATATCTTTTTGTGCTGTACTTTTTAAAATGGTGCCCACTTGGAAGAACTCTTTTGATCAAGAGAATAAAGTTTTTCCGGAAGTAAATACCGTCAATCTTGATGGGCAACCTTTTAAAGTGCCACTAAAAAATAAAGCAGCTATTTACTTATTTTGGGCAACTTGGTGCACTCCATGCCATATTCAAATGGATTTATTTAAGTCTGCAGTTGAAGAAGGGGAGCTTGATGGTGGCAGAATTTTTGCCATAACTTTAAATGAACCATATAAATTAGTTAAAAGCTTTCAAAAAGAAAAACAGTACCCGTTTAAATTATTAGTTTCTAATAAGTCATTTAGTGATTTTAATGTTATGGTGACTCCGAGTATAGCTTATGTTAATTCAAAAGGAGTTATTAAAAGATTTTCAGCGGGGGTGTCTCCATTTGCTGTTTATAAAAGTAAGAAATTTCTTAATTAAAAACCTTATGAAGGAAGTTAGCCATGAATAAAATTGCACTTATAACAGGAGCTTCTAGCGGCATTGGAAAAGAGCTTGCCTATATCCATGCTGAGAATAAGGGAGATCTTATTTTAGTAGCTCGCAGTTATGATAAGTTAAAAGTTATTAAAAAAGATATTGAAGAGAGATATTCTAATTCTGTTCATATTATTAAAAAGGACCTTAGCCTTTCAGAGGCTCCAGAAGAAGTTTATAAAACAGTTAGAGATCTAGGACTAAAAGTTGATTATTTAATAAATAATGCTGGATTTGGTGGTGTTGGGAACTTTCATGAAAGAGAACTAGCTGTAGACTTGGCCATGATACAGCTTAACATAGTCTCCTTAACTGCTCTTACAAGATTGTTTCTGGATGACTTTACTAAAAATAATGAAGGAAAGATTTTAAATGTTTCTTCAACAGCAAGTTTGATGCCTGGTCCACTTCAGGCTGTCTACTTTGCAACAAAAGCTTATGTGACGTCATTTAGTAATGCAGTCAATGAAGAGCTTAAGGGTACTAATATTAGTGTTACAAATTTAATGCCTGGAGCAACAGAAACAGGTTTTGCAAAAACTGCTAATATGGAAGATGCAGGTCTTTTTAAAAACTCATTTCCAGCTAGAGATGTTGCAGAAGATGGATATAATGCCATGCTGTCAGGTAAGTTAGATGTTATTTCTGGAGTTTCGTTTATGCAGAAGTTAATGCTTAAGGCGATACCTTTTTCTCCGAAAACTATTTTAATGAAACAGATAAAAGCAATGCAGGAAGTGCAAAAATCTTAACTTACTTGTTTTAAGTTTACATTTTTAGAAAACTCCATAACAATGCAAGTGTGCTTTAAATCGTTGTCAACAAAGAGTTGTCCTGAATGATGCTTCATTATACCTGAAGAGATACTTAAACCTAAGCCAGTGCCAGAGCCAAAATCTTTAGTAGTAAAAAAAGGCTGAAACATTTTTTCTTGTACTTTAAGTGGGATTCCTGCTCCAGAATCTTCAACTCTTAATTGAAACTTATCTTCTTGGTCAAGAAGGCTAATTTTAACCCACTTTTTATTTGAATTTTCTTTAATTGAGTCTGCAGCATTAGAAACTAAATTCAATAGAACTTGAGATATTTGAACTCGCTGGCACTCAAAGAGTACATCTTTTTCCTCTCTATAATCAAATTGCAAATCTATGTTTAACATCTTTAATTTATGCCTACAAAGAGCTAGGGTTTCTAAGACGATTTGATTAGCAGACTCTTCTTGGAAATTATCTTGCTCTCCTGATCGAGCAAATGTTCTTAAGCCACTTATGATGCTCTCAATCCTTTGAATTGTAGAGTTTATTGTATTAGAGATCATACTGATCTTGTCTTCACTTAAGGAATTATTCTTAACGGATTTATCAATAAGTGCGATAGAGCCAGAAAGGATTGTAAGAGGGTTATTGATTTCATGGGCGATACCACCTGCCATTTCTCCTAATGAGGCCATCTTTGCTGATTCAATAGCAAGACACTTTTGACGATCAAGCTCTTTAGTTCGCTCAAGTACTTTCTTTTCTAGAGATTCAGCATAAGTGTGAATCTCTTGGTCTCTTTCTAGAATGGCTTTTGCCATTGAATTAAATGTTGTGGCAAAGGAGCCGAGTTCATCTTCTCTGTTCACCTCAACAACCGTGTTAAACTCTCCGCCTTTCATTCTTTCGGCTGCGTTTAATAAACTTTTAATAGGGTCACTAATTTCATTCTTTATAACAAACCAAAGTAAAATAACTTCTAAAACCAAAGATAAGAAAGCTAGTATAATAACGAATATGATACTCTTTAAAGCTGTTGAAGTAATAAGAGCTTTTGGATATACAGTAACAAAGTACCAGCCAGGCCCCTTTATCTTGCCAAATGCGAGTAATTCATTACCAGATTCAGATTCAATGACTTTCTGACCTTTTGGAGCATTTAAAATAGCAGCCTTAATATTCTTAAGATCCTCATCGCCACTTTTATTAATATCAAAATATCCACCACTTTTTTTGAGCTCTTCGATTTTTTGAGGATGTACAATAAGGCGCCCATCTTCTCTAAATATTATATTATAAGCTCCTGGCAGACTTTCGTTTTGAGCTCTATCTAATAGTTCACTAAGCATGACATCATGGCCAATTGTCAAAACATGCTTATCATTTTTATATACAGGTGTTTCAGCAGAGGTCATCCATGTTTTACCAACTTTATCGTAAAATAGCCCTGTCCAAACCATTTTTCGTTGAGGGTTATGAAGCTTATCAGCAATCCAAACATATTCCTCGTCGGTCATTTGAAAATCTGAGGCCATCTCAAGCGTCCAGTTGGGAACCTCAGGCCAGTAGATCACCATAATATTGTCTGGTGTTGTAAAATAAGTGTCTTGGAAATTACTTCTAAAAATTGGCCCAGTTGCTTCTGCCAGTTTTTTTAAATATACGACAAGACCCTTGCGAGTCTTGTCTAGAGGGTACTCTGGTGGAATAAAGACCCCAGCCATTTTAGTTCCATCAAAACCTATTTTATTTCTATAAGTTTTGTCTTCTTTTTGTTCAAAGAAATTATTAAATGCCAAAGAGTTTTCTTGAATGTTTTTATTTGATTCAAGAAAATTTGTAATAAGGGATTTTAAGTAGATGTGGTTTTCCTCTGCTTGAGTAAATAAAAAGCTTTCTAGCTGAGTTCTTTCATTTACATATTTATCCAGAGTTTGAATTGAGCCTTTTTTTATTGTTGAATAAAAATGAATGTAGCTAAAAATTGAACTAATAAATACAATTACAGTTACTCTAACTGATATAGAGCGAAGAATACGTTTTGCTAAATGTTCTTTTGCTTTCATACTTTAAAGCCTGCGAAACTATACTAACACGAGTTATTTACTTTGGTGAAAAACATTAAGCTGCATCTTTTTGAAGTAAATGTACTTTGTCTTTATAAACCTTAAAAATTTCTTCAGTAAGTTGCTCTAAAGAAAAGGGTTTTTTAAAAACTTTTTCAGCTCCCATATCAATAAGCTCAGCTTGATCATAATCAGAAAAACCTGTCATAAGTATGACTGATGCTAACGGAGTTTCCGATTTGATTTTTTGAAGCAATTCTACTCCATCACAACCAGGCATTTGAATATCTGATAAGACAATATCAAAAGCAGATTCACTGATAAATTTATAAGCTTCATTTCCATCAGAAGCTGTTGTTACTTCCCATCCTTCGTCTTTAAAGTAAAAACCTAAAATATCTCTGATTCCATATTCATCATCAACAACTAATATTGATTTCTTATTGAGCTTGTAGTTTATCATATATCGGCACCTTTGTTTATAGTTGCTATTTTATTCTGTAGTAATTAATCGGAAACAACGAATTTATTTTTAGCTTTTTTGTAAAATAAGAAAATAAAATATGAATAGTTAAAATATTTTTTACATTCACTATGACCAATATCTTAATTGTAAATTTAATATAAATATAAAGAGCCGTATTCTTCTAAAATGTCTAATGGAAGTTATTTAGATTTTAAATGCATTTGAAAGTAATTTAGAATTGTTTTTTTATAATGATGCCTCCAGCTCTTCTTTCTATTTATACCATGCTTTGCTCCTGGGTAGGGCATGACATCAAAAAGCTTGGCCTCATCTTGTAATTTACTATAAAGTAGAAGGCTATTTTTATACAAAACATTATCGTCAGCCATGCCGTGTGCTATTAATAAATTCCCTTCTAACTTGTCGATATGACTTAAAACATTAGCGTATTTATAAGCTTCCGGATTTTCCGCAGGAGTTCCGATGTATCTTTCAGTGTAATGAGTGTCATACAGTGACCAATCCACTACAGGAGCACCTGCTATTGCTACTTTATAAATGTCAGGTTTTTGCATTAAAAGCATTAAACTTAAGTAGCCACCATAGCTATGTCCATAAACCCCTATATTATTTGAATCAATGAAACTATGTTTTTTGAGCAGGTGTTTGACTACCAGAGATTGATCTTCGACTTCAATTTTACCAAAATTTTTATAAAAAGTTCGTTCAAAATCTCGACCTCTATTTGGCGTACCTCTATTATCAGCTACAAGTACAATAAAGTCATTTTGTGTAAGGATTTGATGAAAGTAATTAGTCCCGCCATATTTAGCAACTAGTTGAACGCCTGGGCCGCCGTATACATACTGAATAAGAGGATATTTCTTTGCTGGATTAAAGTTTTTAGGTTTGAGTATTTTATAAAACAAAGAAGGCTTATTTTTTTGTTTAAGCTCATGAAACTCCCACTTAGAAAAACCCATTGAGTACTTATAAGCAGGGTGGTCAGCATTAAGCTTATTTTCTTCAACATAAAACTTAAAAGCGCCATCTATATTATAAAAGGATAATGCTGTTGGTTTAAGTTCCTTAGAGAAATAGTCTAAATAAAAATTTGGGTTATCTGCAACAACAAAGTTATGGTAACCTACTTTTGAGCTGATTTTTTTAATTTGATTTTTCTCATCCAAAGATGCGCTGTAGAGATGGTTTTCTAAAACAGAGTCTTTAGTTGAAGTATAGTAGACTTTCTTTTTATTTTCATCAGTAGCTAAAAGGCTGCGCACATTCCAATTACCACTTGTTAATGGTCTGTCTTTTCCTGTTTTTAAATCGTAGTAGTAAATGTGACTTGATCCAGACTTTTCACTAACCCAAAGTAAGGCTTCCTCTTTCTTTAAGAACTTGTAGTCATGTCTAATATTCACCCATGCAGAATCATTTTCTGTAAAAAGTTTTCTGCTTTTTAAGGATTTTACATCATAGATCATAAAATCTAACTGTTTTTGATTTCTTTTTTGCAAAGTATAGGAGAGCTGAGATTTTTTTGTGTCAGGTAACCATTTTATCTGTGGAATATAAAAATCTTTTTTATCAATCGTTGGAACTATATCAGGTGATTGTTTTGCACCGGCAGATGAAGTCTTAAAGATGAGTAGATCAACTGTTGCGTTATGTGTTCCTGCATAAGGGTATCTTTGTTTAATTAGCTTAACTTGATCTGTATATATTTCAAATCTTTCGGTTTCTTTTACTTGAGTATTGTCCACTTTTGTTATTGCTAAAAATTTCTCATTTGGAGACCAAAAATACCCTCTATATCTTCTCATCTCTTCTTGAGCTATGAACTCTGCTGCTCCCATTGGCTTTTCTTTTGTACCTGAAAATGTAACTTGTGATTCAATTCCTGTTTTAAGGTTAATTATAAATACATTGTAGTTTCGTATAAAGCTTACAAAGTTTCCTTTTGGTGAAAACCTTGGGTCTATTTCATAATCATTGGTTTTTGTCAGGCGAGTAACGGGGTTCTTTGAGTCAATTCCATAAAGGTAAAGATCGCCATTTATTGGAAAAAGAATTTGATCACTTTGTTCTGACCAGAAATATTCAACAATTCCACTAGATGAGATGCGCTTTCTTTCTCTCCTTGCGGCTTCTTCTTCAGACATTTTTTCTGTTGCCCCTTGAGTTAAGACTGCAGAATCTACTAGTAATCTGGGCTTTTCACCATTTAGATCATAAACCCATAAGTCTTGAGTAAGAAAATCATTTTTTTTAGCTTTTAAAAAACTCACTAATTTTCCATTGGGTGAAATCTTAACATTTCTTGGTAAGCTACCACGAAGACTGGGTGACTCACTTAATCTTTTAAGTGGAAGCTTTTGAAAAAAATTATTATTGCTTTTAGAACAATTTGTTAGAATGAATAGTAATAATGTTAATGTTTTTAAATTTCTCAAACTAATACTCCAAATTATAATGAGATTTTTTTAAATCTGTTATTAAGCTAAAAAATGTGTTGTATGGTAACTTGAACCCTTAAGTCGTCATTACTTAAAAAAATATTATTCTCTTCAATCATACAAGTTAAATTCATACTTCTTTTTACTAGATCAATTAATAAGTTGCTTTCTTCAACTTTTCTTAAATTATAAATATTAATTTTTTTATTAGATTTTAATTTCTCCTGATTTTTTTCCAGCCATGGTTCAGCTTTAAATTCATCATAAGTAAAAATACTAACTTTCTTAGAGCGCCCACAAGCTTTTTTAATTTTCTTTTCATCTGGTTGACCTAGTTCAATCCAGTGCTCAATGTCACCACATAAATCTTTTTGCCAAATATCTGGTAAATCTGGATTGTCTAAACCGTTTGTAAACTCTAAGTACTCTTGGTGTGAGACAAGAAGGGCTATAAGTCTAAACATCATTCGCTCTTTAGTTTCTGAGGGGTGTAGAGCTATAGTTAATGATAAATCTTCATAGTAATTTGCATTTAAGTTAGCAAGGTTGATATTTGCTTTAAAGATTTGAGCGCCTAGAGCCATTGATTTAGATCCTTTGAGTGTATGAATATATGAGTTTGTCTAGAAAACGGCAAGAATCAAGTGTTTACGTTAAATAAACCACAGGTTATGATTTGTTAATGGATTTAAGGTGTTAGAGTGAATAATAATCTGATTAAAGAGATTCAGGCATGTACTTATTGCTCTGAGGTTTTATCGCATGAGCCTCGGCCAGTAGTAAGCTTTTCAGCATCTTCTAAAGTATTGATCATTGGCCAGGCTCCAGGCTTAAAAGTTCATAAATCAGGAGTTCCTTGGGATGATGCAAGTGGGGTGAGATTGCGAGAATGGCTGGGGGTCTCCGCAGAGGTGTTTTACAATACAAATAACTTTGGAATTATTCCAATGGGTTTTTGCTACCCGGGCAAAGGTAAAAGTGGAGACTTACCGCCGCGCCCAGAATGTGCAAAGTTATGGATGAATAGAGTTTTAAATTCAATAGAAAAAAAGAGTCATATTGTATTAATAGGACAGTACTCACAGAGGTACTTTTTAAGAAAGAGTACAAAAAAAAATCTTACAGAAACTGTTAAAAACTGGGAATCGTATTTACCCAAATATTTTGTTCTTCCTCACCCATCTCCTAGAAATAATATCTGGCTTAAGAAGAATGATTGGTTTAAGGAGAAGACACTTCCTGTATTTCAAAGGTATATTAAGAAGGCTTTGAGTTAATTTATAAATCTTAAATTTTGAATTAGGCACGCATATTGCTTACGGTATTCTATGTTTTCTAAAGTTCAGATCGATTTAAAGTCATTTTTATTGTATTTGGTGGTTTTTACCTGCTTTTATGGACAGGTTCAGGCCTTTGTGAGCTGCTCAGGTGTTTTGGCTGAGAGATCTAAGAAGATTACTGATATTTTGTCTTTTGATAAAAATGGCATGGTTAACTACCGGGGTCGTAGAATTAAGCTTTCTCATAATCAATATAAATTAGTTAAGGATATGTATACCAACCCATATAGAGCATACTCAGTCATAGAAATGTATGAAGTGGTACATGGTGAAGAAGTAACTGATGATGATAATTTTATACTTCATGAAGATTGGGCCAGAATATTTATAACAAGACTCAGGAAGAAATTTAAAGATGTCGATCCTAATTCTCCTTTTTTCTATAGCATATTAGGTTATAGGGCATACAGATTCATAGATAAGCCAGTGTTTGAATATGATTCCGATGAGTATTTTATCTTTAACGATGTAAAAATAAGTAAAGACTATACGAAAACTTTTTATAAAGGTGAGTGGATACCATTATCTCCAAAGCATGCTGAACTTGTTGAAATTATAGTTAGACGACCCAATATAAAGCGTTTTCTAAGTGATATGAGAGATGTCTTCCCTGACTTAGCTGAGTTTCAAAATATGTATAATGCATATTCTAAAATTAGAATGCGCTTTGAGCACTATGATAAAAATTTTGATCATATTAAAACTTCTAAGCATGAATCATCTGTGGTTTGGAGGCTTGATAAGTAAAACTAGAAGCTTTGGGGTACTGCTTTGACTACAGAAGTGGGGAAGTTTAAAATTTAAACCAATCAATATTAAGGCAAACGAGTTCTTCTTCTTTAGATTTGTGAACTTTTTTAAGAACTTTATCAATCGCTTGCAGCAGCTCTTCTCTTATTTTTAAGCGATCTTCTTTAGATAAACTCATAGGGGATGAGTAGAACAGGTCTGAATCATTATTGTTATTCATAGCTTGTAGGGATTTTAATTTCCAGTTGCGTCTGTGAGAATTTACGAAAAGAGACTTGTTATCTATATGTGTGTTTTGTGGACCTACGGATATACGTCCATTTTCTTCAATGCAAAGCCCTGTTGAAATGAGGAGATCTAATACTTTGGTGACCAGGCCTCTGTTTAGGTTAAAATAATCTGCAAAATCATCTATGGTGTTGTGAGTTGGCAGTGCTGAAAGCATGCGAATGCCACTATAATACCACTCCGAGTAAAACTGAGCTTTATGTTCTTCAGAAATTACTTTGTGTTTTTGAATTCGAGTTTTTACTTGTTGTGCTTTGAGTAAAAGCTTTTTCTCTTCTTTTTTATAAAAATCAGATAAGTTTTTTGTTCCAGCTCTTTCTTTGTGAATCAGAGTTATGAAATACTTTTCTTCAAGTTCATTAAAGCCAAAGTACTTTGAAACTTTCAATCCTTGCTCGGGCGAGAGGTGACGGTCTCCTTTAAATATCTGACTAATAACAGTTGAGTTTACTGTGAGTTCTTGTGCAAGCTTACTAAGCTGTCCTCGCCCTTTTCGTGGCATTTGAGCGATGAGTTTCTTAATATATTCTTTATAATTGGAATGATCAAAAATAGTCATAATTTTAATAAAAACAGTGCTTTAGAGGTTAATATTTACATAAAAGTAAATATTATGAGGTTATTTTAATTAAATAAACCTTTTTTTTAAGCTCTGTAAATAATATCTATGTTACTGAGGGTTTGTGAGCTGCAGCCATGAATCTTTATGAAAAATTTCTCATACGGTGGGTATTTTTTGCCTGAGGGAAAAGAAGAAACTAATTTAAACAAGGAGATTTAAAAAAATGAAACTTTCGAAAACTATAATAAAATTAATGGTGTTAACACTTGTGTTTATGAGTATGGTGGCATGTGGTGACTTTAAAGGTACTTCAGATGGCGGTGGTGGCCAAGTAGAGGGTAGCACTAAAGAAGAGGTTAGAGTAGCTGTTCAAGACACACTTAAAACTCTTACTCAATCTGAAAAATATATTAATTATAAAATTTATGAGGGCCTTAAATTATCTGAGAATACAAATGCTGAAGCACAGAAAGCTCTTAATAATATTTATAATCCAGATTTTCATAAAGAAGAAAGAGAAATTTTAGTTAAGAAAAGAGAAGCCTTGCAAGCTGACATTGATAGTTTGGTGAGTTCTGGTGTAGAGGGAGTTGCTACAGATGAACTGCTAGACTTAACAGATCAAATAATTGATTTATCAAAATCAATTAAGCATTTAGAGCCTTTTGAGAAATATAAACTGGCAGACTATGTGTTTAAAATACCCGTAGTTTATCAAGATGAAGGCTCTTGTCCAGCGCCCGACAAAGATCATGCTGATGCAAGCGTTACAGAGTTTAGTTTTGATGCGACAATTTGTTTTAGCTTGGAGAATTTAACAAGAATACCAAAACAATCTTTAAATGCCCATGTACTTGGTTTATGGATGCATGAACTTGCGCACATGACTGGAGCTGGTGAAGCTGCAGCAAAGCAAGTTGAAGAAAGTGCTGTAAGGGTTTATCCAGAACTTATTAAGGGCGAGAGAAGTAATTTAGCGAGAGTGTTAAGTTTTCAACTCTTAGGTGTTTTAAATGGTTTTAGTCTTATGCAAGAAGATATTCGAAACCACTTGCAATACGTAAATGCTATAGATGAAGAGGAAAAAGAGTATTTAAAGCAATATGGTTATGATAAATCCTTTTCAAGACTTCATAACAAGTTTGGTATGATTGATGCTACAATATATTCTTTTCTTGATCTGTTTGCTAACGAGAGTTTGCAGTTTCAATTCTTTAATGCGGTTGAGGTTGAGCGAGAAAAAGAGGAGATAGTAAACGCTTTAAAAGGATTAAGACAAAAAGCAATAGAATTTAAAGAAGAGCTTTCCACACCTGAGAGTTTAACTGAAGTGGTAATTGAAAAAGCACAAGAACTTTATTTAGAAAGTAAAATGATACAGGAAAAGTTTAGTGAGATAGCACCAGCTTATGAATAAAATTTTTTATTAATTAATAATAATTAAATACTAAGGCATGCTTGATTATAATTGAGCATGCTTTTTTTCTCTTTAGAGAGATATTTTGTTAATTTTAGTAGCTCCGGCCTGATCTGTTGCCAGAATAATGATTTCATCAAGGTTAACATGTCTAGGACATCTAAGTGCATTAATGATTTGAACGGCTATGTCCTCACTTTTTAAAGGCGTAAAGCCTTCATAAGTTTTTTTAGCTTTTTCCTTATCCCCTTTAAATCTAACTTCACTGAATTCAGTTTCCACCATCCCAGGTGAAATACTCATAACTCTAATGTTCTCTCCATATGTCTCTTCTCTTAATGCTTTACTTACAGCAAGAAGCCCGTGCTTTGAAGCTGTATAAGTGACTCCTCCTTTATAAGCTTCATGTGAGGCAATGGATGTGATATTAACGATATCTCCAGTTCCATTTTTCTTCATATGAAAAAGACAGCGTTTAGCAATTTTTAAAGCTGTTATAAGGTTTGTTTGAATAACAGTATCTATATCCTCATCTTGCGCTTCATGGAGAAGGTCTTTTCCAAGAGCAAGGCCGGCATTGTTTATTAAAATATCAACATTAAAAGCTTTTGCCGCTTCAATTTCTTTTAAGGTACTTTCTTTATTTAAATCCCCTGTAATGGGAGTTAAATTTTGAAATTTTGTTTTAAGCTCTAAAAGTCTTTCTTGTCTTCTTGCTACAGCAAAGACTCTACATCCTTGCTCGGCAAGAAAAGATGCGGTTTTATACCCAATTCCGCTACTAGCACCAGTTACTAAAGCTGTCTTATTTTTTAAATTCGTGTAGTAAGATTCCATATAAAAAGTATCTACACTATCTTAGGCTTTATGATAAGCGGTAAAAAGGGGCTTATCTATTTTTCCAAGAGGCGCCGTCAATTAGTAGATCTTTTATCTGTGCTTTGCCGTTTTTTGGAACAGATAAAACTATGCTTGCTTCGTTGGAATTTACTAGATCTTCAAGATTCTTGGCTTCTTTTTCTGGTATGTAATAGCGCTCAACACCAGCCTCAAATCTATTTCTATTACAAGTCCCTGTGATATAGAGCTTACAGTTTTTTGGACGACTAAAACTAAATGTTTTATAATCTAAACAAATATAACCAGGTCTTTTTGTTTTAAGTGAACTTCCTCTGCAAACACTATTCACTCCATAATTGATGGTATATATGAGGTAATGTCCTGAAAGCAGATCTCTTGGATCATATCCAGTGATAGGAAGAATAACTTCTTTACCAATAGATAAAACATGCTTTTTATAAACAACGAGTAAGGCTAGAGCCACAATTGGAATGATAAGAGAGATAAGTAGACCTTTATTTGATTTAATCATTCGATTAACCCCTCTGCCCAGTTAGTTATTTTAAGACGGTACTTATTCCATGTTATAACCATACTTATGATAATAACTCCTGAAATAATTAAGCCAAAGCCTGTTGTTGCTAGACCTCCTAAGGCCTGAAAATATAAAACTAAAAACCTCATCCCTAAGATAATTAAAAATATTTGAAACAGCCCTCTAAGCCCAAGACTTGCTAAAAAAATTGCCATCGTACTTAACGTAAAAATACTAAAAGCTGCATATACCGATTTTGATTGAATAGGCACCATAGGAAGGTGGAAGGGTATTAAGTAAAAAGCTAGAGCTAATAGTAGTAATATTTTTTGTACTTTCTTATATTCAGAACTTATTAAAATGCCACCAACTATGAGTATTGTAAAAACATAGCCAGGGATAAAAGTGATGATATTAAGGTCCATTGATCTATATCTTAAGAGGTGTGTTTCTGCAGCTGATAAGGCGATCATTCCTCCTATAATTGCCCATGATCTAAAAGATTTTGTTTGACCACTTTCACCACTTATTTTTTTGCAAATTATTGCTAATAAAGCGCTAAGAAGAGGAATGGCCATAAGGACTGAATTTTCATGTCGAGCAAAAATAGGTTGAAATGTTGCTGAATCTAATGCTGTAAAAGTTATGCTAGAAAAAAAGCCTGCAGCCCAAATAAATGGAGTAAGGGATCGTTTTGAACTAGCTGCTACTGCAGAAGTGATCACTGACCACATCAATAGTGCCTGATAAAGTTTGCCTCCAGTATGATAAATCTGAGAGATGAGGCCTATAGAAGCAAGGCAAAGAACCATAAATGAAATGAGGAGTACTTCAAAAAGAATGTGCTCTTTTTTCTTCCAAGAGATATAAGAACCAGTTGCTAGTGCAATCAGTAAGAGAAAGTCTATGATGAGTTTTACAGTATCAGGAATATTTTCCCAGTTAGCTGCTATTAAAGATATGATTCCAATTCCAATAACAAGGGCTCCTAGAATTAAAAAACCATATAACACCCATGAATTACTTGGTTTGTTTTCTTCATGATGAGATATTTTCTTGGCTTGTTCTTTTGTTATTAAATCGTTTAAAACCCAATCACTGAGCAATTTTTCTAATTGAGACATATAGGTAGCTTACTGTATATAAAGCTGATTTGTTAAGTAATGACCTAGACCAGACTTTGTAGGTGTAATAATTTTTTTTAAGATTTTTAAACTAGCGCCTACGTGTTTTCTTAGTGCTTCTACGAGAATTTTTTTTAGAAGGTGGAAATTTTTTAGATTTAGGAGCCCATTCATCTTCGGGTTTTGATTTCATTTTAGACTTACTTTTAGTCTTAAATTTAGGTTTAACTTTGGCTTTAGACTTAGACTTATTTTGAGATTTACTTTTAGCTTCTGAAGACGAATTTGAGATGAGTTTAAAAAGTTCTTTTAGCTCTTCTTCATTAAGATCGCGAAACTCACCCTCAGGTATTCCATCTATTTTAATGTGCATGATGCGAATTCTATGAAGTCTTTCAACTTCATAACCAAAGTATTCACTCATGCGACGAATCTGGCGATTTAAGCCTTGTACTAAAATAATTCTAAACTCATAAGTTGAGATCTTTTCAACTCTACATTTCTTGGTTATCTCTCCAAGAATAGGAACACCACTTGCCATGCCAGTTATAAACTCATCTGTGATGGGCTTATTTACAGCAACCACATATTCTTTTTCATGATTGTTACCAGCTCTTAAAACTTTATTTACTATGTCTCCATCATTAGTCATAAAGATCAAGCCGGTAGATTCTTTATCTAAGCGTCCAATCGGAAATATTCGACTAGGGTAATTCGTAAAACTAACTATATTATCTTTTTCACTTCCTTCTGTAGTTGAAACAATACCACGGGGTTTGTTAAGGGCGATAAATACGAAGGGTTGAACCTCTTCAGCTTCAATAGTTTGACCATTAACCATAACAACATCACCTGGTTTTACTCTATCAGATAAGGTTGCTTTTCTACGGTTGATTTTAACTCGCCCATTTTCAATAAAATTATCAGCTTCTCTTCGAGAACAGATACCACTTTGGGCGATATATTTATTTAGCCTAACAGATCTATCGTGTGACATATGGGTTTTAGTAACTTTTTTTTTAGAGAATGTGGAGTAAAAACTTAAGATTTAAGCAACAAGACTGCTTCTAAAGAACTTTTTATAGGCATTTTGCTCAGGCTTGAAGAGATAAAGGCCTTATTTGGCGGTGTATTTAAGGTAAGGGCTTGGGGCTTGGATTATTGAGTTTCTTCATGCTAGGTTTGGCCTTATTCAGGCTAAGTAAGCTATATAAGAGGGGGTCTTTAATGTGGAATAAACTCAATAAGTCTATGATGGTATGCCAAATGGCTTTTGGTCTTTCTTTTTATGGAGTCATGGCGATTTTAACTCGCTTTTTCTTAGAAGATTTAAACTATAGTGAAGCTGATACCATGATGATTGTGGGGGCTTTTTCTTCTATAGGGCCACTATTTGCAATAGCGGGTGGTTTTATTGCCGATAAATTTCTAGGATCGTACCGCTCTTTAACGATAGCCTTTGGAACTTTTGGATTGGGCTACTTTTTGTTAGTAGTTGGAGCCAGTATTACTAGTGTTCCAATTAGTATGGTGGGTATTGCACTGGCAAGTTATGCACGTGGCCTCATGTCTCCAAGTTATCCAAGCTTATTTAAACGAACCTTTAGTAGCCAAGAAGATTTTGAAAAAGGAATGCCGGTTAATTATTCTGTTAATAACATCGGGGCATTTTTAGGTCAGTATTTATTCCCTATGTTTGTTCTAGCTATCGGTTTTAATGGTGGCTTTTTAATTTCTAGCTCTATGGCTACTCTTGCTTTTGCAATACTTGTTTTTACACAAAGGCCATTTTTTGAGATTGGAGCTAAAATTGATCAAGAGCCGGTAAGTGCTAGAAACTGGGCCTTTTTTGGATCAATTTCTTTAGCAATGATAGGCCTTGTTTTTTATATGTTCTCAAATATGGATATTGGGAAAAATATAGTTTATGCAATTGGAGCTGGAGCGATTCTTTACTTTATTGGTTTGATGTTTAAAGTAAGTCGTTCTGAAAAGTTAAAGATGGGAACGATCTTAATAATGGTTGTTTTAACCACTGCATTTTTTGTTTATTACGGACAAATGATGACCTCTATGACTATTGTAGCTATTAATACCATGCGTGGAGATCTTTTTGGCTTTATACCAATAGCTCCGGAATCTTCTATGGCAATGAACCCACTTTGGTGTATGGTGGCAGGACCAGTACTAGCATTAATCTTTTCAAGCCTAGAAAAGAGAAATATTAATCTTACAACGGCTACAAAAGTTTCTTTTTCATTTGTACTTACTGCAATTGCTTTTGCCATTCTAACTTTAGCAGTAAAAGGAATTGGAAGTGATATAGTTATACGACCTGAGGTTTTCTTAACCATTCACTTTTTCCAAGCTTTTGCTGAAGTTATAGTAGGCTCACTTGTACAAGCATTTATTCTGTCTGTAACACCAAAAGCTATTGAAAACTTCTCTGTAAGTCTTTTTTCAGTTGCAATTGCTTTAAGTGGAATAGTTGGAGCAGTACTTTCTACTTCAATAGCTTTAGAAAAAGGCGAGGCAGTAACTCAAGAAGTTGTTAAAAATGTATACGGTGGTTATTTTGGTACTCTTACTATCTGGGCTGTTGTTATGGTTGGTGTAGCCCTTTTATCTTCAGTGATGATTACAAGGATGCTTAAAGCGAGTGAGAAGTAAATTTTGATTAAGAAGGCCATATTAAATTAGATAAAAACATTTAATCTGCATGCGTAATTGAGTGAGTGAAGGGTGTATTTTTATGAAAAATGATAGTGAAGTATTAGAATATGTAAAAAACGTATTAAAGAATATGCCAGAAGGTTGGCTTAATAAGACGACCCATAGACTTGATATCTATGATGAAAGTTTAGCAAAGTTTCAATTTTTAGAAAAATTAGAGAATCTTTTTAATGAAAATAACTTTAAAGAACCGGCTCTAGAGAAGCTTCCAACGGCTTTTGATTATATTAGACTAGGACACCCACTGTCATGTTTACTAGAGTGGGCGGTAGCAAGTTTAAGTAACTTAGAGCCAAAGAATGTCATTAGCTTTTCTTCTAAGATGATGCCTGTTTTAGCCATTTTAAGAAAGAACTTACTAGATAATAAGAGTACAAAAATTATTTATATGAATGAGCTTCCAAGCTTTTTTAAATCTCAAATCTTAAAAGATGTTTACGGATTTAAATTTGAATTAGTAAAGGTAGATGATTTAAGAGAGGTTCAAGGCTTTGATGGAAGTATAATTGCTATTATTGAACAAAATGAATTTAAAAACTTTTCTTTAAATGAAAACATAGATTTTTATGTTAGTTTGCATTCACAGCTTGGAAGCCTTGCTTTAGTTAATCATAAGAGAAATGAATCTTATATTAATGAAATTCAGCATGTGAGACGAAGAGAGACGATTGCAATGACGCCTCAAAATTGCCTTATGATGTTAAATCAACTAATTGAAGGCCGAATATTACCTTTTAATGAGAATGAAGATGAGAATAAGAAAAATAAAGAACTTGTTTTAAATTCAATTAACAAGATTACGGGTGCAGATACTCGGGCCCTACTTAGTTCAAGCGGCCTTTCTATACAGTATGCTATTTTAATGGGATTGATTCATACAGCCAAAGAAGAGCATGCAGGTAAAGGTATTAAAATTATTGTTCCCCCAAATTGTTATGGTGGAACTAATGACCAAGCAAGAAGGGTGGCAGCCTTAATTGAGGGTGTTGAAGTTGTGGATTTACCTGTTGATAGTGGAAATGATATGGTTGAAAGTATTGAAACTCTACTTTCTAAAATTTCATATGAAGACGCAGTTCCTTACATAGTTGCAGAAATCCCTACTAACCCAAGAGTCGAGGTTCCAGATTTAACTAAGTTAAAAGATGTGCTTACAAAAAAACGTGAAACTAGAAGCGGTGAAGTTGCTGTTGAACCTGTTTTTATACTGGATCAAACGTTTTGCCCGAATGTAGAATTTTTAGGTGATGGAGAGATTCTTTCAGAAGTTAAAACTATTTCTTATGTGAGTGGTTCAAAGTTTCCTAGTGGTGGTTTGTGTACAGCAGGTTATTGTGTTGCAAATAAGAAATCTGAAAATTTAATGGAAAATATTAAAGAGCATTTAAAACTTTGTGATAATGAGGCTACTGATTTTCAAGTAGAAGTTTTATCAAAGCAAATTCCATCGATGAATAAACGAATTTTAGATGCTTACAAAAACACGCGTGAGTTTGTAAACTTTATTAAAGAGTCTTTGCCGGCTGCAAAAGTTAATTTTGTTTCAAATGATTTAGCTGAAAATGGTTTTACTCCTTCAGTGTTTTCTCTAGATCTTCCAACCAAAGGAAGAGATCATGAAGAAAAAGAAATGTATAAGAGAGAGTTAAATTATAAGCTTATTAATCTTATGATTGATGAGATTCCAGATGAGAGTAAGCACTGTGTAAGCTATGGACAGTTAAAAGGTTGCTACTGGACAATACCAGCAACATCTACTCAAGGTACAACGAAAGAAGGAGATAAAGATTATATTGTCCGAGTATCTATGTCTCCTGATATGAATATTGAGCTTCATAAAAAAGTATTTTTAGATTTTGTTAATCAAATTTAAAAATTCATAACAGATTGGCTCTTTTGCCAGTAAAAAATACACTAAAAAACTTGTAGGTTGCTTTTATATAGTGAAATGCAAGCTTTTAAGTAACACAAAGAAAAAATCATATTATATCAAAAATCCTGTTTAAGATTCTAGTAATTAATAAATTTCTTAGGAGGAAATAATATGAAAAAAAATCTTATGTTTTTAATTTTATCAACGGCATCTCTTCTTGCTTACGCTGGAGAGTCAACAATTAGTGGTACGGGAAGGGTTACAGCTCCAAGTGATTTTATTCAACTGGTTGTTCGAGTTCAAGCTGAGTGTTTTGCTAAACCAAGTGAAGCTGTAAGAAGTGCAAACGAACTGGCTAAGAAAGTAAATGATTTACTTCTTACGGCAAAATCTCAAGATTCAAATGATGGGGTTTTTACTAATGGCGGTTTTGCAACTGAGTTTTCAAAAACAGTATATGTAAATGAAGGTGGTCAAAGGCAAGCAAAGACAGTTTGTGTAAACACATTTCAAGCTAGCACAACTTTAACTCTTAAGACTTCTGATGTTTCAGGTTTTGCTAGTCGTTTTGCTGTAATACAAGAAGGAATTTACTCTGATGAATTTCAAAAACCAACTTCTGATGCGAAAGATCCAGCAACTTATGCAGTTATGGGACAACCATCTCCACAGTGGAGCCTTGAAACTAGAGAAAGTCTTACTTTAGAAGCTTCAGAAAAAGCAATTCTAGACGCTCAAAGAAAAATGGCAGTTTATGCTGAGAATGCATGTATCTATGAGTGGGATATGGTTGATATTAGTTCAGTAGGCTTAGTGAGTAATGTTCCTTATGCGGCAGAGCGTGCAGGTCTAGCTCCAGCAGCTGCAGTAAGTTCAGGCCCAACAGTTAACTTTGATCAACAGTGGGTGAGTGAATCAATTGTAGTTACTTTTTCTTGGATTGGTGGGGCTCAAACACAGGCTTGCGCACTTAAGTAAGTAATTTAAGGCACTTAACAAAGAAATAATTAAGTATTAACAAGCTCAGACTTATATAAATTTTAACTATGATAGTAGGTCTGAGTATTAATTTTACACTCAATACTTTTAGCGTTTACCCTTATTTAGATTACGGGGTGAGTGGGTTATGTCTATAGGAGAGAGGTTAAAAAAATTAAGACTTCAAAGAAAAATGAAAGTAAGTGAATGTGCTGAGTTTTTAGAAGTAAGTTTAAGTACTTATCGTGAATGGGAAAATGGAAGAGCAATCACTGGTGAGCCTTATCCCAAATTAGCAAAATTATTTGGAGTGAGTATCTCTGATCTTTTTGGTTTAGAGCCAGAAGTGATCACCGAAAAACTTAATGAGATAGAAAGAGTATCAAATGAGCTTATGTTTCATGTTAAGAATTTAAAAAGTAGATTATAAGAAAATGTAGCTAAGCCATTCATTCCATAGTTGTAGAGCAGCTCTTGAAACTTGGTTGCCATCTTTTAATCCTGTGTCTCTCCAAACTAGAGATAAATCATCGTTTAATGAACTCGACCATAAATCATCAAAATCGTATGGGCTAAACCATACAATACCTTCTACATCTAAGTTGTTGGCTTCTTGAAAAAGTTTGAGTAAATATGCTCTTTGCTTGTTTTCATCACTTGTAACATTTAATCCAAAAGCTGGTATTGAAAGTGACTCGCCTACAAAACCTGTTTCGGCTATGAAGTAAGGCTTTCCTGGAGCGATACTACTAATTTGTGAAAGCCAGTTATTTGGAAGGTTTGCTGGATCACCTTTATCGCTATGAGAAAAAAAAGCATATGGATAAATACTTATTCCGGTCATATCTAGATAATCTTTTAAATGAAGAAATAAATCAGCAGTTTCTTGCATTTTAACTGAGCCCGGAGAAGACATAGTAAAAGAAGTCATAAAGATAATGTCTGGGTATTTATTTTTTAAAATAGTATAAACATTAATATAAAAATACTGAAGTTTAGTTCTGTCAGCAGGAACATTATGATAATATTCATTTATCTCAATTGCATAATTAACATACTTTGGATTAATTTTTTTTATGACTTCATCAACGTAGTTTGCGTAAGCACTAACTAGAAAATTATTATCAAAATCATAGGTATCCCAGGGGCTTGGATTTGACTCATTCGTTGAAGTGTTCCAGTAAAGAGCCTTATCATCTCTTAGTCCATTAAAAGGGCTTACTCCTAAATATATTTCTTTGTTTGTAAGTGATGTAAGTCTTGAAGTGATGCCATTAATTTCATTTTTAACTCCTGATCCATAGTTATCAAAATTATTTGGTGTTAATGCTTCTGGCCAGGGAACTCCGCCATCTAGATGTATTGCAATGAGATCAGCGTTGTCATCGATAAAGCTATAGATCTCATTTTGTGCAGCTAGAGTTGCTGCAAATGGCCAGGGTGTAAAACCCATATTAAATGATCGCCTTGTTACAGATGGGTTAGTGTTCTCATTTTTAGAATCACTACTACAGCTATTTAAAACAAAGATTAAAAGAATTAAGAAAAATCGGCTGTATTTTTGATTTAAAAAAAATATGGTTTTCATACAGCTTCTCATTAATTAAACATATCGGAATTAAACAGCCTCTATTTTAGTATTAAAAAGAAAAGACTCTTGATCGTTTCTCTTAAAGAGCTAGGTAAAAAAAGTGAGTTATATTAGGTGCTTACTTCCTCTTTATAAGACTAAGGTGTTGTTTAAGCCAAAATAGTTTAAAGTGAAGTGCGTAATAAATAATTTAATCCTCCAAGAACTGCCGCTACCTGTGCATTTATGCAATCATCATTATTAAGTCTTGGGCTGTCAGGATAGACTTCCGTTGTACTGCAGTATGTAGCATTCGAAAACCCAGTGCAGAGTTTTAGCTCTTTTACAGGGTAGTTGATAACACCTTCTTGAGTGATTTCTTTTCCTATAAGCTTTTTATTTTCATCAGCCTGAGCAATGTGTGTTATTTCTCTAACTGAATCAATCATTGCTTTTTGAAAATCATGAGTTGGATTTTTTGAATCTCCAACTAGATAAAAACCATCCGGGATATCCCAAACTTCTTGTTTAATGCCATCTCTTTTCTCTAGTGCAGGTCTAAAAACTGAATTATCAGTATCAGTAGTTTCGTGTAAATCAATATGTGCAAAAATCTCAATTTCCATAGATGCAATCTCCTGCATTAACAGGCTGCACTCTTGAGAAGGGCTATCTTTAAAGAAAGAACGATTAGGGTCAATAGTATCTGGATTCCAGCGGTTGATGGTTTCATACCCCCATGGACTAATGCAAGGTGCGACAATAATATTAAACTTGTTAGTGTAGTTGTTTGCTTCTTTTTCTAGGAAGCTTAATGCTCCATGAACACCACTTGTTTCATAGCCGTGTACGCCACCAGTTATTAATATATTCTTTTTTAGTGGATCAAAGTTTAAATTTTTAATAATAAAAAGTGGATACTTCTCTGGAGCATATGAAAGAGATTCGTATTTTTTTACATCAAACATATTTTTTAAGGAGTCTATTTTAGAAACCACCTCATTTAAATAGGAGCGTTTAATAACCTGTTCATCTAACCAGTCTTTCTTTTCTTTTTCTCCCCAAGGGCTCTTTTTATAAGTCATCGTATTTCCTAAATGAAGTTGTTGTTTTTTTCTCGTTATTTTTACTTACTCTGGATTTTCTAAAATTTCATAGATGTAGAGTTTTTCAACTTTAGCTCTTGCCCAGGGAGTTTTCCTTAAGAATTTTAAACTAGATTTAATACTTGGGTTAGTGTTAAAGCAGTTAATGTCTATCACTCGACCTAGCTCTTCAAAGCCAAACTCAGAAACAAGCTCTGTAAGTATTGATTCTAATGTTTTGCCTTCTAAAGGATCTCTCATTTATGTGTCCTTTTCTTACATTTGATTGTAAGCGACTAGCTGAATACTATTAACCATTTTATCTCCATCTCCAGAATAGATAATAGATTTTTTCTGAACTGTATTATTGTTTTTGATGTAGGAATTTATATTCTTTGAGAAATCTGAAGTATAGGTAGATCCCATTTTTATTTCATACAAATTTGGACCTTCAGGGTGGTCCTCAATAAGGTCTATTTCTAAACCACTATTGTCTCTATAGAAATAAAACTCTGGGTTGATACCGGCATTGTAAGAGCGTTTGTAAAAATCAGCGACAATAAAATTTTCAAAAAGACTGCCTTTATTAGGAAGTACGGATATATGCTCAGGGCTTTTTGCTCCAAGCAGGTATGCAGCAAGACCGATATCATAAAAATAAATTTTTGGTGATTTAATGACTCTTTTCTTTAAATTTTTAAAATAAGAGGGAAGGGTGAAAACTAAGAAACTGGCTTCAAGTAAAGAAAGCCAAGACTGTATGGTTTTATAACTTACTCCTAAATCATTACTGATTTTTGAAAAGTTAACTGTTTGGCCTATTTGAGAGGCGCAAACTTTGAGAAAAAGATTGAAACTTCTCAAGTTATGAACTTCTGATATTTGACGAATGTCACGCTCCACATAAGTACTGACATAAGATGAAAAGGCTTCAGTTGGGTTTAGTTTTGAGTCGTGTACTCGTGGAAAGAACCCTTTGTAGAGAAGGTCCTCTAGAGAAACTTTTTTTTCTTTGTACAGCTCTTTATAACTTAAAGGGAGTAGTTTTAGAATAGAGGTTCTCCCAGCCAGAGATTGACTTACGGTTTGGCTGAGTTCAAGTTGCTGGCTTCCACTTAAAATAAACTGCCCTGCTGACTTATTCTCATCGACTATAACTTGTATATAGGAAGCTAGTTTAGGAAACCTTTGAAACTCGTCAATAATAAGTCCTTCTTTCTTTGTTTTGAGAAATGCTTTAGGGTCAGACTGAGCAATGAGAAGGGTTTCTGGATCTTCAAGGTTTTTGTATTCAAAATTTTGAAAAACATGCTTACAAAGAGTTGTTTTACCCGACTGGCGTGGGCCAGTTAAAGTGACAACAGGGTAGCTTTGAGCTTGCTTTTCTAATACAGAAGACAGATTTCTTTTAATCATTTCAATACCTTAGAGTTAATATACATATTAGAAGTTATAGTTCTAATATGTATATAGTGCAAAAAAAGAGCTTTCCTGTCAACTCATAGAGTCGCTCTTTTTAAGCTCAAAGTATCAAAGATCTGCATGAAGTCCGTTATTAGTATTATCTGAATTTAAACTAATAATACGATCTTCATCAATGTTTGAATCTTTGCTTGTGGAGTTCTTCTTAAGAGGACCATTTTTTTGAAGGTCTAAAAAATCTGATAAATGATCAGTTAACTTTAGTGCTTCGTTACTAATTTTATTAGTTTCAGTACCTGAGTAGGTCATTTGTTCAATTAGTATTTTTGCTAGCACTTTATTTAAGCGCTTACTAAGGTTAATAACTTGAACATACTCTTTTGGAAGTTTGGCAATTTTCTTATCAGCTTCTAACGCTTCTTCAATACTTGTTTCAGATGCAGTATCAACAAACTGCCTAATTTCTTTAATGGAGTGTTTTTTAAGATGTGGAAGAACTTTATCTTGGTCTTTTTTAGACATTCTAATAAGCTCATTGGCTTGCCCGGCATTAATTTCACCTTGATTTCTAGCTTCCTTAACTTTACTTGAAGATAAGGCATCTCTTTTAATGGCTCCACTAATCACAGATTTAGAAAGCCCTAATTTTTCAGAGCTAACAGCAGCAAAAGATGAATCATCTAAAAGTTCTTGCTCTTTTCTTTCAGTTTTTTCAGCAGCAGTTAATTTTTTCGTATCCATAGATACTCTTACAGCATCAGGGTTAAGTTCCTCATAAATAGAGCGCCCTCTGTTAAGACATTTTTCAAATTGAAGTTTACTTAAGGATTTGCGAACTAAATTTTCATCAATTGAGATAAGCTCTTGTTCTAGATCTGATTTTTTAATAACAGTGACTTCTGCCTCTTTAAAACCAAGCTTTTGTAATGCGCAGTACCTTCTTCCTCCAGCAAGGAGTTCATTTTTTTCATTTACACTAAGTGGATGAATAAGTCCGACCTGCTCAATGCTTTTTGCAAGCATATCAATATTTGAGTCTAATCTTAAGTATTCATTATTTGTTTTAATATCACTAAGTTTCATTTTAGGCACAGAAGCATCCCTTTGTTTAAGCTAGGTACGTATTGAATCTAAAATTTAGCAGACTGTCACGAATAAGATCTTAGTTTTAGGAGCTGCTGAAGTGCGCAAGATAAGGCTGCTTGATTTTTTTTAAGTGCTGCTTAAATTCTAAGTTCTAAATGATGAATAAATACTCTAAACGAAGAATAATTAGTAAAGAAAAACTCTAAGACGCCTATCTTTGTAGCTTAAAGTTTTTATCTGATTTTATATATAAAATACATTCACTTTCTTGAGTACAAGAAAAATAAGAGCGAGTTTTTTTATCAATTTTTATTAAACTCCCTGGCATAAGGCTTTGTTTTTGAAATATCATACTGCCAGCAATTAACACTAAGTATGTGTTTTCACTATCAAGTTTAAGAGAGTTTTTAAACTTCACCATGGAGCCGGTTACTCGACCTTCCTTATTCTTCCACATATCTGCAACTTTTACTCCCTTAAAGACTTTCCAAATTATATTTGAGCTATGGATGTTAAAAGGTCTTTCGTTATTATCAAAATTTTCTTTTGTTGATTTGACTAAGTATGGTCCATGATCAATTTCTACTAAGGCAATGTTAGTTTGTCCTTTTGCAGATGTAATATGTGCTTCTCCTGCAGGTTGAGTCCAATAAGAACTTTTTGGCATCCACATCTTTTCAGCCTTTGGATCATCATTATGAATAAGTCCCTTAATAACTATTGCTTTGTATGAGACGTTATGAATATGAGGAGGAGAGGAAAACCCGTCTACAAACTTTGCTAAAAAACCAGTAGCAGTGCTACCTTTTCGATCTCCCCATAGAGTTGCTGCCTGGGGGCTTTGGCTGCCTCTAGCTGGATTTAATTTCTCCCACTTTACATCTGTAATTGAAAGGATTTTAGCAGAATCTTCTTTTTGTGGTGTGTGAGCGCACCCTATAAGAAGGTTAAAAGTTAAGAAGATGAATAAAAAATATTTCATATAATCCCCTCAATTAATTCAACAATTTGTTTAGCTTTTTCATCATCAAGCCCGTCAGCTTGAGGTGGTGCATATCTTTTATTATCATTATCGTAATACTCTCCAGAGTGCTCAGCATGCTTAGCCTCTAGTGACAGACTTGTAAGAATATTTACACCAATATTAATATCATTTCCAGGAGTGTTAAATCCTTCTTTAACCATTTTTGTTCCAAGTAGTGAAGCCGGGTTAACAGCAATAATCACAGGTCCATCACTGCCGACTTGATCTGCCATATATCTTGACCACATTGTAATAGCTAATTTGCTTTGGGCGTAGGCTTCAAAATCACTCATCTCAACTTTTCCTAGCAAAGCATTAAAATCTACTGAAGCTTGAGCTGCAGATGAGAGGTTAATCACTCTTCCATTTTTTAATAGAGGAAGTAATTTCTTTGTTAGTAAGTAAGGAGCAAACGTATTTACTACATAACGAACATCATAACCATCTTCAGTTCTAGGATGTGATGTTTTTAAAACCCCTGCATTGTTGATGAGAACATCGATTTGTTCATATTCTTCTAAGATAGATTTTGCCATTTCACCTACTTCTAAAAGCTTTGATAAATCAGCTTTAAATGATTTTGCATTTAATTCAGCAGCAACTTTTTCTAGTTTCTCAGCACTACGACCATGAATAATAATGTTATGTCCTAGTGACTTTAGTTTTCTAGCTGTTTCTAAACCAATGCCATCAGTGGCGCCTGTTATTAATATATTCTTTGAATTCATAAATTTCTCCTTTAAAATCTGCTCTTAATAATTTTTCCCGTTAAATTTGTTCTCTTGTCTTCTAAACGAAATATAATATGTATGATTGCTTTATACCTTTTTTAATACACAAACTAAAAAGAGCTATCTCATTGGACTAAGTTATCTATCATAAAGTGGTTGGGTTGGTCATATTGCCAAGCACAGCTGGTGTTCTCTTGCATTCAAAAATATCATAATAAAGTAATCAAAGAAGAACTTGGCCTTAAAGTCAATTAAGTAATTATTTTGCGATTATTATAAATCATTATGCTTTAGATTTTTTTTCAAGTTAAAAATTTAACTCAAAACGCTTGTTTCTGCTCTCAAATTTAAAGTAACTATAAGTTGATATTAAGGAGTGTTTAAATTTTTGAATAACATTTTCATTAAAGTTTGATTTTTCTATTTCTTTTAAAGCAAAATAGTAAATTTGAATAACTCTGTAAGCGTAAAAGTTTTCAAGCCTCTCAAACCAAATAGAATTAAGAGTATTTTTACTACTGTAACCTTTTAAGAACTCTATTTTGGCCTCATGCTCTTGTATTTCACTGAATTGGAAGCTCCAGAAGATAACTGCAATATCATAAATAAACCAACTATAAACTGAGTCATCAAAGTCGAATAAAGTAATATTTTGTTTCTCATCAACATTAAAGTTTCCAGTGTGTAAGTCTGAATGTATAAGTCCAAAGGACTCTGAATCTCTTGGTAACGAGCTTATAAGATTTTCAATTTCAAGAGATTTTTTATAAATTTCACCGTCTGATGGTTTTCTTATATTTAAGATATCTTTATGGATAGAGTCATCAGACCAAATGGGGCGGCTTTCAACATTTTTTGGGCTATACTTTTTAGCTGCTAAGTGAAGTTTGGCTGTAGTTTCTCCCCATTTCTTAAAAAATTCTGAGTCTTCATTGCGTAACATCTGTCGCGTCCCTTTTGCTCTTGTAAGATTGATCAGATGGAACTTTTTATTTTTGTGTTCGATAGTTTCAATTTGATTGCCTTGTGATGAAGGTATAACTCTAACTGTGTTTAATTCAAAATTATTTACATGAGACATCCATTGTATTTCAGATTCTATTTGCTTTTTAGAACGATGATTTTCATTCGTTATTCTAATGTAACTATCTGTAGAGGGACTGAAGTAAACCCAGTTGGCAACTTGTCTGACAAAGTTTAATTCTCCATTAATATTCCAAAAAGATTTAACTATTTCCAAATCAAAATTCAATTTGCTATTTCCTTAATGTATAAACAGCCACTCATTTCATTAGGTTTATCACTTGGATAGCAGAGGTTTTTCTTAATCTCTTTAAAGCCAAGTTTGAGGTGCATTTGAACAGAGTTATTATTTTTGAGACTTAGGATGCAGTAGATTTTATTATCGAAATCTTTGACCCAGTTTTCTCTAAGTATTGTTAAAGTGCGCCCAATACCTTTTCCTCTGAAAGCTTCATCGATCAAAAGGCCTTTTGTGTAATAACCTTCAGGAACTTCTGAAGTTTGACCATAAATCTCATTACTGTCACTGTGAGTGTGTAGGCCAACTCTACCATAGCCAATTAATTTATCTTGATGGCTTGCAATAAAAAGTTTGTTTTTATTGTTCTCGCTGTTTAAAAAATCTATTTCAAAAGTATTTTTGGCTTTGTTAAAGTCCTCAAAAGAATATCTACTTCTGAATTTAGCTAAGTTATCCCAATCTTTGATTGAGGCTTCTTTATAAATAACCTCATGTTGTTTTAAGTTTTCCATTTATACCCAAACTCCTCACACGTAGCGCTGTACATAGTGCAGTCTAGCCAGGCTCCTCTTAAAAAAATCATACGCTTCTTTAGGCCCTCTTTTCTAAGTCCCAGTGATTTTGCAAGCATAATAGATCGCCTGTTAGTTGGTTCAACTCCAGCTTCAACCCTGTGAAGCTTCATCTCTTTAAAGCAGAAGTGAATCATACCTAGCGCTGCTTCTTTACCATAGCCTTGCCCCCAGTAGTTGTTGTTAATGAAGTAGCCTAGATAACAAGAGTGTGTAACGCCCCTAACAACATTCATTGCTGAGACAGTGCCCATTAGAGCACCTGTTTTTTTATTAAAAACTCCAAGTCTATAATATTGATCAGCTTTTCTATGATCACTTTGTTCTTTAAGTAATGCTTTAAATTTAGCTTTGGTGAAGTCCTTCTCGGGAAGCCTTCCGTCATCCCATTTATTTTGAGAGGGGAGTTTTTTTGAATTGGCTGTTCGCCACACTTCAAAGTCTTTGGTCTCCAGCGGGCGTAGAATAAGTCGTTTAGTTTTCTTTAAAAGCTTTGCCATGAAATGTGAATAGCACAAAATACGAAGATTTGTAGTAACCATTTTTCGTTAACTACAGCCGATTACTACGAGTTGTTGCAAATGCCATTATTCACTGTGATTTAACGTGATTTGAGAATAGAGGGGTATGGAACCTTTCCTTGGTTAAGTTATTGTTTTTACTTTTGAAAATTAGATTTTCGCTGAAAGCAGCAAAAACCTTTGTCTAATGGTGGAGCAGAGCTGTTCGATGTCGAACCTATTCAAGTCCCTATATATTTAATTATAGGCTGATTGTTGTGCACTGATTGTTGTAAAAGTCATAAAAAACTGAATATTGAAAATGAACTTTCCAAAGTTATTTATATTCAAAACACTTCTTAATTAAGCTGTATACCAGACATATGTAAATAGATGTGACGACGAAAAAAATTAATACAATTGACCATAGAATATTAATTGATAGACACATCTCGGGAATAAGTAAGGCGACAAAACATAATGTGATAAGACTTAATCCGAAGGCGCTTTCAAATTTCAAGGATTTAATAATTTTAGGCTTGTTATTGAAATCTTTGAATAAAGCATCAAACTCAGCTTTCCAGCCTAAGAATTTTTGAATTTGACTCCTTACGGTTCGCTCTCTCTCACCACTATTGCGTTGAGGGTTAAACTGACCGTAAAAAAAACCTTCATACTTATTAATATTTCCAGTTAACGCATCAGAAAAAATTCCCCATAATTCTTTGCAGCGAGAAACATCATCTATGTGATTTTCAACTCTATTTTCAGCACCTTCAGCTCTTATTAAAAACTTCCAATTTTTCTTAACAAAGGCGTTGGAAATTTTTTCAGCTCTAGACTCTAATCTACTGTTTAGGTCTTGAAGCTTAAAAACTACAAAAACCCCAAGTAGTGAAACTAGGGCAGATAAGCACTGGGCAATCGTTGAAAAAAAATAGTATAATGTGTTTTCATCCATATTTATTACTTCTAGACTTTAATCAGTCAAATTTAAGGTTCTCAAACTTGTTAAATGGTGGAGACAAAGATGTCTTCCTAAATATATAGAATAGTTGAACTTCACTATTCTATAAAGACAATTGGTTACGGACCAATTGCTTTTTTAATTTTATCATCTCTGATTTTTGTTTTGAGGTAGTAAGCTTCTAGTACATCCGCCTTTGAATCTGCTGTTTTCGCTGCTTTTAGGTCTTTTAAAAGGTTAGCTTTGAAAGCGGGTGAGATATTTAAAGCTTTATCATCTCCACTTTCATGAAAATATTCAATTATGATTGGATTAGCATCTTGATCTTCTACCTCAGTAAGTTTTTGAGCAACCTTACCAATTTCTTTGTAAGTATTGGGGGAGATGTGAAAGCTACAGCTTTGATTTTGTGACTGTGTTTGATTGTTGTAAATGATCTGAGCGATTTGAGTCGATTTACAAGCTCCAATTACAGCGGCCAAGCCAAGTAAAAACTTACCGAGATTGCCAACTAAACTGGAAAAACAGTCACATTTATCGAACTTTTTCTCTGCCATGTAAGTATTTGAACACGAAGAGCTCAGTCTGTTAACGTGTTATCAGATTCAAGACTTTAGTATTAGTTGCTTTATCAACTAATTGAAGACAAGAAGTTGCATCACGTAAATCAATACCGGCTTTGCGAATGTAGATCATCATAGTTTTAATATCTTTCCATCCACCCATTGCCATAACTTTAACTGGTGGTACATCTTCAGAAAGAAGTAATGTGGCCCAAGTTGCTCTTAAATCATGAAAACGAATCTCTGGAAGGCCAACTCCCACTAGAAACTTTCTAAGTTCTCTAGCTTGCTCGCCTTTTATCCACTTGTTTAGCCTTGGTAATACAAACTCATTGTCTTTGCTGGTAAGTCTAAGTTCTTTTAAGTCCTGTATCAGTTCAGATGCTAAAGGAACTATTCTCTCGTCACCAGATTTGGTAGATTTAAAGCCGTCCTTATTATTCCAAGATTGTTGGATTTTAATCTGTTTTTCTTCAAAACTTATATCTTTCCATCTTAAAGCAAAAAGTTCACCATTCCTCATTCCTGTATATAAAGCCATTAACCAATGATAGTACCAAGAGGAATTATTTATTTTGGCAAAAGTTAACAGTTTACTAGCCTCTGTCCTAGAAAGAACTTTAGAGTTTTTACTGCCAAACTTAAACTTCATATTTGGTGTCGGATTACGACTGATGTAATTTTTTTCTAAAGCAAATTGAAAAACTCTTCTGATGAATTTGAGCATGTTTTTTTGATGACTTTTGCTTTTAGAGCTTAGTCCATTTATTAAATTTCTAATCATAGAGTCATTAATCTTTTCCACACCGATTTTATACCAGCACTGCGTATGTTTATTCAGACAACTCATGTAAGTATCAACTGTTTTTGTTTCAACGCCAGTTTTTAAATAATAGGGTGCAAATTCTTCTAACAGTTGTTTCCAGTTAGGAATGTCTTGTCTAATGATTGCCTCTTCAACTTCAATTACTAACTTATTATAAACTCTCTTCGCCTCAGCTAAAGTACTGATCTCTTTTTTTAGTCCTGTTTGATTTTTAAAATGAGTTCTCATTCTATTAACAGATTTACTTGTTTTAGGGTTTCTTTTTGAGTAACTCACCCTGTAAATTTTTTTCTCTTTAAGAAATTTTATTCCCATTTCTTTCTCCTTTAATATTTCTTAAAGAAGAGCTCATTAAGCTCTGAGACTAGATAACGGTTTCTACGATCTGAAAGAAGTTTATGGGGCTCTATCTTGCCTTGAGAGCACAGGTTATATAAAGCTTTTTTACTTATTCTAAGGTAGTCAGCCGCCTCTTGGTGAGTTAACCATTTCAATTCAGTTGTCAAAGAACAAGCATCGAGCATTTTATTTTTATCATCACTCATTTTTATCTCCAATAAGATCAGGTTTAACCTTAAAAATTTGAAAAAATTCCTTATGTGTGAGGTGTGTCGCTAATGTATAAGTAAAAATGCGTGTCCAAAGCCTTATTCTTTCTCGACTATCTAATGGTTCAAAGTTTGATATTGATTTTAATATGTCTTTTATAGTCGTTTCATTGAATTCCCAGTTAGGTATATGAATTGTTCCGATACCTAAATCTAAAAGCTCAGCCCCTTTTCTTTCATCTTTAATTCCTTTTTGCTCATATTTATGACAATCCCCATCGATTTCAATAGCAAGACCTCGCATTACTTTCTTTGGATATTTATGATGAGACCTAATATTTGGAATAAATAAATCTATGCAGTGTGAACCAATCCAAATACTCTGTTTTAGTTGTTTTTTTGAATGAAGTCTCAGCTTGGTTTTAAAACGACTTTCTGCACGTGTCCTCATAGCTTCTGGGTTAGCTGAGTTCAGCTTATTAGTGAGTTCAAAATACTTTGACTTTAATGTTTTAAAGCTTGGCTGAATTAATTTAGGAACTTTAGCCCTTCTTGAGTTAAATAATCTTGGATAAGTCGAATATATAAAATCAATTCTCAATTTAGATTCTTTCTTTTTTTCTGATATTTGGCTATTTTCATAATATGTATTACATAAATATTTTTCATGAAAATTATCTTTATTACTAAAATTACTAGGCATTAAATAACTCCTTTTAAATAAAGCAGTACTCTTCTAATTATTAATAATTAGTTAAGTAACGATTTAATTTGATTCCTCTATTAGTGTCTGTGAGATTGTGGGAAACTTAATGTGACCAAATCTTTTTCCTTCGAGCACTGGTAAAGAAATATAGGAGAGACTGTGCTCGATATAGAAAAAGAAAAAAAGCAGAAAGAAAAAAAAGAAAAATCTGTTATTTATGCGCAAATTGAAGTTGAAAAAAGAGTCGTTAATATTGAAAGCTCTTTACTTAGCGTTATGCTTATTGAGGAAACGGGAGCTTATGCGGAGGCGGCAACTCAGGTAGATGCAAGAAGAGTAGACGATCTACATAATTCTCTCATTAGCTTATCTAGTAAATTAAAAGCTTTTGAAGCTGGAAGCATATTAGATGAAATCAAATTTGAAACATTAAATGAGGGTCTTAAAGTTGATGATTGGATAAGCCATTTACCTCAGGTTCTCAATACTGTAGAAGACAATCTATTAGTAGAGTATATTGATGATGAGCCTTATGATCCCTTTAAAGGAAAGAGAAGAGGGAGGCCTTTCTTTGGTGGATTAGCATTTTATTTGTATGCTTATTTAATGTTTTATAAAGGCAGCAAAGGAACTGGAAATAGACAAATTCGAAATAAAATTGGAGAGCTTATTCGTCCAGGTGGAAAGCTGCAAATTTCCTATGATAATCATTTTGTAGACAGTGCAATAGGTCCAAAAATTAAATTTGAAGACTTCAATTTCCCTGTTCCTACTCATGAAGAAAACGCTAGATGGGAGCAAGGCTATATCTCAAGCATAAAGGCACAAGCTGAGAAGCACTTTAATAGTCTTGTAGAGATTTATGAAAAGCATCAAGATGGCATTGGTAGAATTACTTTTTCTGAGGCAATTGATGAGTTCCATAGGATGATAGAATCTGGAGAAGAAATAGGAAGTTTTGTGATTAGCAAAATATATAATCAAAAGAGTGGATCTAATGAATCAAACTCTTCAGGTTTCTTCTTTGGATAAACAAAGGGCATTAATTGAAGGCAGGTTCTTACTTTCTCTTCAGGTTTTAAATTCGGTATTTCGAGTATTATTTGTTCAATTAAGTTAATATTGAGTTCCTCTAGTAACTGGATCAAATGCCTAGATTTCTTATTTGGAGTGCCGGCCTTGCGACCACCTGTTTTTGGATATCCTATTGGTTTGCCCATGAATCTATTTTTATCTACTTTAGATAATATGAAAAGTGCTTCTATTTGAACTTTTTTAATATTTACTTTATTAATTACTTCGATGGGTAAAAAGAAGCCAAACGATCATTTTCTTTCTAAAGTATATATGAAGCCTTTCTTACCTTCAGGAGAGAAAAAACTCTGGGTGTATGATAAGCAAAGTTTAAGTTGTCGTTTAAAAGGAAGAGGTGAGATTTGCTTTATCCGAAATGGCTCAACAAACAAACTCATTGAGTCAAATCCTAGGTTAATTGAGGAGGTTCTTGTTCCTATTGAGAATAACTGGTTTCAAATGACAGAAAACTTAAAAGCTTTCTTAGAGGGTACAAGAAGGCGAGCAGCGTACTTAGAAATGAAAAAAATAATATCTGAATATTTGGCTGTTCTTATTCAAGCTACTCCTTCTAATAAACAGCAAAGAAAGTTAGCTACAGAGTCCTTAATTGACTTAACAGCTAAAATACTTGAGAAGCAAGGTGCGTTTCCGCCTCGACCTAAAGAGCTTGAAGGTGTCGATTTAAAGGCTTTGATTACTGAAACTGACTGGGTTGAATTGATAGCTTTAAAAGGTTTGCCTAAAACTATAGAGAGGTTCTCGCAATCAAAATTTGTATTTTTGCAGAATAACTCGGATACTCCTTTTGTAACTTCTGACAACCCTGTGTGTTATATAAATGAAGGGGTTGGGCATAATTGTATTATATATTTCCCTTTAACACCTCAATTAGGGCTGTTAGTCGCTACAGGTTCAGCTTCTTTTAATGGTTCAGAAGACTCTTCTGAAGAATGTACAGTTTCTTTAGTAAAAAAACTAAATCAGCTAGTTATTAAAGCAGCTGAACAGTATGTTATATCTAGTATTGAGTCTGAAGAACTGAAGGAATTGGTCGAAAAATTCAAGAATTTTAAACAAGGCTGTGTAACACAGCAAATAGGTCCATTGCTGGTTAATCAAGTTAGACAATTTGAGAGATAGCTTTGTGTAAAAACCTAAGCTTAATTTGGCATATTTTGCCACTTGAATTCGAATTGATGTACGCCGGCTTCGTTAATAATAACTCCATTAACTTTCAGAAGCTCGTCTATAAATTTTTTAGAGTTTTTAAAAATCTTGATTTGATCTGTATTATCAGGTGAATTTTGCATTACAAAATTCTTAACCGACGAGTTACCGAACTTAACTTTAAATATACAAGGGTTGTCCTTAGTAAAATCATATTTGCAAGCAAAAATTCCTCTTTCAATCATAAAAGCTGCGGATGTCCATTCACCTTGATATTTTACCAAATCAATAGATGCATATTGCAAGCCATCGTAGGGGAATTTAAGCTCAAAAGAGTTGAGACTTTTTATTGAATAAATTTGATATGAATTATTACGTATTTTATCTATTCGGTTGTAAGTTGACCACTCACTATCAAGCTTTATTTCATGTTTAGGTGCCTTTCTGGTTGTTTCATTCCAGCCTAGCATGTAAAGAAAAACAGATATGATTAATATTCCAATTATAAAATACCGTAATATTACTAAGAAACTTATAAAAAAAATTTTCACTTATTAACCTCAAAGACTAATTGCATGGTTTTTGTGTGGTTCGATTCGGTTTTACAATTCTGCCATAAGGCGTAATTGCACACTCGGCGTTAACATCATAGTTGCATTCTTTCCATATTGAAGCATTTTTAGTAAAGCCGTTGCTTAAAGTAACAAGTGTTGATCCTACTTTTCTAACTGATATTCCAAGAGGAATGCCGGTACCACTGTAAATGGCTTTTTTTGTTTTAATTATTGCGTAACCTAAAGATGCTGTTCCATCTCCCTGAGCAAAGTATTCATGATCTGAAACTTTTTGCACTATAGACCAACGTAGATGTTTAATCTCAATACAGTGATTTTTTGGCAAATCATATAATTTTTCTATTACTGTCGAAGGTAAAGCATGTCTGGGGAATAAATTGATAAACAGTACAGAGAATAAAAATATCACTAAGCTATCTCCTCTTTATTCTTTCTAAAGTCACTCTAACGTCTCCTTTGAAAATTTCTTCAAGAACTTCTTCAGCTTGATGGGCGTAAGGGTCGGGTTCATCAAATAGAAGACGATGGGTTGAGACTTTTAAAATATTTGCTACGGCTTTGACTTGATCGGGGTTAATTGATGTTCGCCCAGTTGTCCATGCATGAAGTGTTTGTGTAGGAACCTTAGCTTTTTTAGCTAAAGCAGATAAAGTTAATCCTTCAGTCTTACAAAGTTTTGAGATGGTTTTATCTAGTTTCATTTCCATTAATCCTTTCGGGAAAAGAAACTTGTTCGATGACAACTATCCTCAAATAGAGATGAGTTTTCTCTTATTGAGGAGCCATAAATTACTAATCAAAATTTAAAGCTGTAAAGACAGCCGTAAAGACAATTTTTGCAACTACCGTGATTTAATAGGAATTTATGGGAAATGGTTAACTTAGAAGCTGTTATGAGCTCTTCTTAACTTATTGTTTTTATTTGATTTTTATTATTTAGCAGAAAACTGCTATTCTTTTGCTTTAATGGTGGAGGCGGGGGGAGTTGAACCCCCGTCCGCAAGCGATTCACATTAAGGCGCTACATGCTTAGTCAGTGATTTATGACAAATACAAAGCGACCACAGACAACCTTTTTGTATTCCTGCTTCACTTTATTTAAACTCTAAACCATGAGGCGCAATTTAGAGTCGAGGTCTCTTAAGTGACATGAACTTCTCTCTCGAAACCACAGAAAGAGTTCACGGCTAAACTGACTAGGCAGCTAAAGCAAAGTTTGAATCGTTGCCGATTACTATAATGCATGTTTTTACGAGGTCCTCATGCTCCCCGGCATGCTCCTTAAGCTTCAACACCCACGTCGAAACCAAATGCGCCCCCACTGTGTGTATATTAAAAGCTTAATATTAAGCAGATTTACCATACATGAAGCCTGCCCTGGCTTACAAGGTAATAGCTAAGATTAGACTACTTTTAGTCTTGGTAGAGAAAAACTAACCTATTATATAGAAAGTTTTGATAGTTTTTTACACATGTGGTCTGAGTTAATAAAGTATATGTTGTTAGAAGCATGGGAGTTTGAGTTTATGAATGAAGTGATTAAGTTGATGTCGGAGTTTTTAAAGGATTTTTCAAGCCCTGCTTTTATAGGTTTTAATAAAATGGCAGGTCTAGAGGTTTCAATACAAAATAGCTTTTTAAATATAGTACAGCTACACCCAAAAAGATTAGAGCCAGGAAGTCACCAGCATTTTAAAGATTGGCTTTTGGAAAAAAATCCTGATGAAGCAGAGACTGTTTTAGAGAAAAAATTAGATTTAGATAAAGAACTTTTAGAGAATTTAAAATCTAAAGGTTTTTATCTTATGAGTGGTTTTGGCTTAATATATTTAGATGTACAAGCTGAAAGAAAGGGAGTGAACCCAGAAACAGGTGAGCCAATTGTTATTCCAGGTCGAAAGAAGATGCATTTTTTTATTGATCCTGACTTAGAAGAAAAGTGTGGTGTAGAATTTTTTGCAAGTTTACCTCTTATAGCAGGAGAAAAGCATACTGAAATAGTAAACAAGTACCTTCTTAAGAAATAATTTAAACTTAATATAGTTATGAGATTGAAAATATCAAGACGTACAACTTTTAGTTCTTGTTGATATTTTCAAAAAAAAATAAAGATTGCTATTGAAGTGTTCCTGAACTGTAGCTCTCCTCATTTTGATCTTTACTTTTGCTAAAGCGTCTTCTTTTTGAACGACTTGGTCTTTCTATGCCAGCTTCACTAAGGCAGGATTTAATTGCTTCATGTTCTTCACGGCTTGGTCTTTGTCCTCGTTCTGGAAGTGATAATCCACAAGCTTCAATTGCTGATTTTGCCTCATCATTTAATGGTGGTGGACCTTGCTTCTGTCCTCTTGCAAAAGCAAAACATGGAACTAAAGTAAGTGTTAAAAGTATTTTTGTTATCATAATTGTCCTCCTTAATTAGACTCTATACTAATTTAGCAAAACAATATTTAAGGAGTGTGGAAACAAAAAAGAAAAATATGATCCGTATCAATTTGATACAAAAATTATTTTTAAACTGAAGGTAGAGTGATCGTAAGAAGAGCGCCTTTAACGTGGTTGTCTTCTAGCACGTTAGAAGCGTTAAGTTCACCTCGATAAGAACTTACTATAGACTTCATAATAACAGATCCAAGACCAATAGAGATTCTATTAGATTCTCTAGTTGCTACTTCTCTACTATACTTTCTCTTTCCAAAATCAACCAAGGAGCCTGCACTAAACCCCGGACCGTTATCTTCGATATTTATTCTAAATTTCTTATTAGGTATAATTTCTGTGCTAATAGTAACTTTATTTTTTGCAAACGAACATGCATTTTCTAAGCCGTTTCTAACCAAGCGAGTTATTAATTTTCGATCACCTTTAAAAGGAGTTTGATTTAGTTTGCCATTAAAAATGAAATTTATATTACTGTATCTATCCTTTAGATTTTGCACTTCAATTTGAATAAGGTCGTCAATGAAAATTTCATGAGAGTCTTTCTGGTACCGTGGTTCATTGACTTGACCTAAAAATAAGAGATCGTCAACTAGAAGTGAAAAGTACTCAGTTTCTTTTAAAGAGATACTAAGAAGCTGATTTCTCTTATCTTCAGAGAGTTGATTAGACTTTTCTTTAACCATTTCAATACAGTTTTTTAATGAAGAAATTGGAGTTCTTAAATCATGAGCTAACTCTCTCATTAAATTCTTTCTCGAGTTTTCAGTGATTCTAAGAGAATTAACGAGGCTCTCAATCTCTTCAGCCATGTCATTAAATCTATAGGCAGTTTGGCTGTACTCATCAATTCTTCCTACAGGAATGCGAGCCTTTAAATCTCCGCTTTTTAGCTTTTCAATGATATTATCAATGACAAGGGTTTTTCTTTTAAATGAGAGAAACATGAACGTAATTGTAAGGCCTATTCCAAGTGTAAGAGCGCATATAAGAGCAAGGAGGCTAAAGAAAAATCTTTTCTTTGTGTTATTTTGAATGTTTAAGTTTTTTCTTTGGAAAACAAGGAAGTTATTTGAATCTATGAGTTTAAACTTAAAATTAGGTGCTTCATTAAGATGCCTTGGTGGTGGTCTATGTCTAGTTGGTCTCAGAGGAGTAAGGAGGTTGTGGAGTGAAAACATATTACTTTTCTTGTGATTTCTTTGATGGTTTATTTTTTTATTATGAAACTCAAAGAGAGGTAAGAAAGTATCTATATCAATTTTTTTTACTACATTTTCTTTTGGAGCAAGAATGTCTCCAATAGAGTTTGTTAGTAAAACCTTAAATGGGTAATTCGCTCTATGAGAAGCGTTTAAATCATTAATTAATTGAATTCTTTTATCCTTAGGAGTGTTCTTAATAAAAAAAGAAATGATTTCAGGAGGTCTGGTAAACTTTTGAATACTATCCTCTTGAGTAACTTGTTTTACAATTTGAAGACTTAAGATGGATAAAATAATAACGATGAAAGAAATCGATGTTCCTAGCGTGAGGTATCGCAAAAAAGGAGAGCTTAGTTTATTTTTCAAGAGACACCATTCTGTAGCCAAGACCATATTCAGATTTAATTTGAATGTTTTCAACGCCTTCTTTTCTAAGTTTTGATCTAATGTGGCTTAAATGAGAATCCACTGTTCTATCAATAACGTCTTCACCAAGCCCAGCAAAGCTAATCATCTGCTCGCGTGTTACAACCGTTTCAGCTTTTTCAACAAGTACTTTTAAGAGGTCATACTCTCTTCTGTTTAAAGTAATTTCTTTATTTTTATACATAAACTTTCTTTGGTTTAGTATGAGAGTGATGTCTTTAAATTTTATTTTTTCGTTTTCTTGGTTAGGTTTTCTGAGTGAAACTCGTATGCGAGCAAAGAGCTCTTTGTTGCTAAAAGGCTTTTTAACGTAATCATTTGCTCCTGCATTTAAGCTTTCAACAACGACTTCTTCATCAAGCTGAGCTGTAAGTATTATTATAGGAATATGGACTTCTTTTTTTCTAATGTCTTTACAGATATTTAGACCACTTCCATCAGGAAGGCCTAAATCGAGGATAGCTATGTCATATGCTTCATATTTTGCAAGTTCTCTTGTTTGCTTAAGTGATTTAACCCAGGTTACTTGATAGCCTTCAAGTTCCATATTCAGTTTTAAACTTTCACCTAATATAGGGTCATCTTCTAAGTACAGGATATGATTCACAGGGTGCTCTCTTTGTTGGTTTTAATACTTTTAATCATAAACTCTAAAGTCGCATTTGTTAATATGATTAAGAATTTAGATTTTATTGTAAATATTAAATATGTAAAGAGTGTGTAAACTAATAACCTATTTCTAAAGAAATAAGATTAAGTTTTAAAATAAAAGTTGAAAGCTTTTTAGTCGAAAGTCTAAAAGTGAGATAAAATTAGTCTTTTACGTATTTAACCATATGTGAGTGATTTATTACTAATACTGAGGGTAAAGCTTGTTTTGCCTAAGGAAGTTTTAATAGAGAGCAGTTTTTGATTACCTGCTAAGGAATTAGCTTCCCATGTACATATGCAATAATATATAAGTTTTATTAATTTTCTTACTTGATGAGGTTTTTTATGAAAAAATACGTTTTTTTAACTTGTGATGATCTTTCTGATTATGTTGTTGATGATGAACTGGCTTTAGAGTCTTTTAAGAAAATTTGTCCTGAAGACAGTCTTGATGTGATCTCATGGTCAAATGAGTCAGTTAATTGGAGTGACTATGACTATGCTGTGATTAGAACCACTTGGGACTATACCAAGCGTTTAGAAGAATTTTTAAATGTTTTAGAGAGTATTAAAGAAAGTGGCTGTAAACTATTAAACTCAAGTTCTATTGTAAAGTGGAATTCAAGGAAAACGTATTTAAAAGACTTATCTAAGAGCGGTATAAAAGTTATTGAAAGTATTTTTCTTGAAGATGAAGATTTAGAATCTTTTAAAGATAAACTTATAAATCTTCCTTTAGTTAAAATGGTCATTAAGCCCGTTGTAGGTGCAAGTGCTGAGAAAATTGAAATTTTAAGTAAAGCAGAAATGATAGATAAATTTGAATCTCTTGAGAAAAAAGAAGACTGGTTTGTACAGCCTTTTATAGAAGAAGTTTTAGAAGGAGAAATTTCTTATCTTTTCTTTAACAATGAATTAAGCCACGTTGTAAAAAAAGTTCCAAAAAAAGGGGACTTTAGAGTTCAAGAAGAGTATGGCAGCGCTTTAAGTCAATATACTCCAAATGAAGAAGAACTTAATGAGGCTCAGCGTGTGGTAGACTCCATTGGTGAAAAACTCTTATATGCAAGAGTTGATATGCTTAAAACCAAAGAGGGGCAAAGGTTAATTGAGCTAGAGTTAGTTGAGCCCTCATTATATTTTAGAATTGATCCACCGAGTTCAGATAGGTTTATCCATGCTCTTAAAAATATTTAATATAATTTTTAGTCTTTAATTTTATCTGAAAAGTGATTGATGTGTAGAGCGAAAAAAAACATACCTACAGCAGAAAGTAGGTGCCAGATAACATGACCATGTAAAATAAGATTACCTGGATTACAATAAACTTTTTTAAGATCTATTTGTGCTGCAGTTTGTGCAACAGCTATGAAGCTTAATGCGATTAAGAAGAAGGTGTGTTTTTTTAAATTACGATTTTTAAAGTAAATTATGGCTTCAAGTATAAGTGTGAGAAAAAATTGTGGAAAGAAAATAATCTGAAAAGCAATTCCATTAGATTCCATTATAAATAATAATAATGTGTTACATGCTGTTATAAAGAAATAGAGAGTGTAAAACTTTAAGTGCTCTTTCTTTAAAACTCTAATAAGTGAAAATGTTAGTAAAAAGCTACTAACAAAATTCATGCCTATAATATCGATAAATTGAGTAAAGTAGTTATTGGTTGCGTGATAAACCCCGGAAGCTATACCCATTATTAATACAAGAATGCTAAAGTGCTGAACAAGTTTATTTTTAATTTTAGTTAGCAATAAAAGCGCAATAAAAATAAGACCAAGGTTACTATAGGTGTTTGCAGGCTCATTTATGTAGGTGCACTGAGTTTTTTCACACCAATTTACGTTTGGTGCTCCATAGGTTTGTTGAGCTTCATACCAAGGGCAATCTTTTGCTATGGTCATTTCACTTCTAGATTTATCAAAGAGCTTCATTAATACCTCTACCTTATGGAGTCTAAAGTCTTATGGTAAGTGCATAGGTGTTGTTTAGTAAAAATTTCTTAACTTTAGAGTAAACTTAAAGCCTTTTTTCTTCGAGTGCTTATATCAAAATGATTTCCCTTAAACTCTTCATAAGTAAAAGGTATGTCGTTTTTTAAGAAAAGCTGTCTAATCTGCCTTGCGCCAAACTGCAGAAGAAACTGATCATATTCTCCAACTGATAAAAAGAGAGTTTTAAGAGACTTTAAGGCCGCTATCCTTTTTGGAAGAAAATAAAGAGGATCTTTTTCAAGCCAAGATTTCCAAAGAATCTCATCAAAGTTTCCTTCTTTATCAAGTGGAAGCAGTGGAGTTCCTGTTATTCCAAGGTTTGAATAGCAGTGAGCCATGCCTATAACGTTCATTACAGTGTGAAAATCTCGGCTATTGATTTTAAGTTCTCTAGTGATAAGGTCGGTGCGGATCTTATCTATCCCTCCCCAAGACTCTATCTTTGGAAAGGCGTGATAAATTTCTGGTTTAAGTGAAATATCAAAGTGACAATCTGGAGCAATTGCTAAGCAATTTTTAAAAGTTTCAGGGAACTTTGAGGAAAGGTGAAGAGCTCCATATCCTCCGCTTGATCCGCCCATAACGGCCCATTCACTTACTTTATAATCTCTTGATTTAAGCTCTTCTTCAGCTTTGGGGAGAAGCTCTTTCATAATAAAGTCTTCATAATTTCCACAGCCTTTTGAATTAATAAACTGAGAACCTCCCCAGAGAGTCCATGCATCGACAAATATATATATTAAAGGAGCAATGCTTTCATTTTTAGTCCAAGACTCAATCTCTTCAATGAGATTTGGCTCAAAAGATCTAAAGTTAAAGTTTTTAGCTCCATTGCCAGTAAAGCCTGATAAAAATAAGACAGCTTTATAGCTTCCAGTTTGAGACGGGTAGAGCATGGGGTTACTTCTATGAATAGAGTCTCCAAGAGGGTTGTCTTTAAGAGCAGAACTGGTGATTTTTAAAGTAGAGATTTTGAATTCAGATAGGTTATAAACTTCAAGATTGTCTTTAAGCATATTTTAGATCAACTCCTTTTTAAAAGAATAGTTGATCATAGATTTGAAATGGATCAAGTCATTAAAAGATAAAAAGGCGCTGAATTTGTTTAAGCAGCTTTTTTAATATCAGAACTATAAAGTTCAGGTGTGAGCTCAATTGCTCCTACTTTATTTCTTCCTGTTTCCTTAGACTCATAAAGTGCTTTATCAGCCCACTGTAGCAAGAGTTTTGAACTTAAATTATATTGATCTGGATATCCCACAGCTAGACCAATACTAGTTGTAAGATCCATCTGGTGATCACCGTTATCAAACTTATAAGATTCAATAGCCTTTCTAAGTCTTTCACAAAAAGCTTGAGCTCCTTCAAAAGTGGTAGCAGAGAGAATAATCATAAACTCATCTCCACCGTATCTAGCCCCCATATCAACGTCTCTAATTGAATTTTTAATAATTCCACCAACTTCTTTTAAAACAAAGCTTCCAAAAAGGTGGTCATGGTCATCGTTTACTCTTTTAAACTTATCCATATCCATCATAACAGCGCCAACACCAGTTTTTGATCGTTTACATCTACTGATCTCTAAATCAATCTTTTGATAAGCGTTTCTCATATTATAAAGGCCTGTTAGGTCATCAATTTCAATAAGAGCTTGAAGCTTTTTATTAGCCACAGAAAGCTGATCAGTAAGGTCTTTGATTCTTAACTGAGTTTGAACTCTTGCAATAAGTTCATGAGGGTTAAAAGGTTTACAAATATAGTCGTCTCCACCAGCACTTAAACCCTTGATAACGTCTTCTGTTTCAGAGTTTCCTGAGACAAAAATAACTGGCACGTAGTCAGCTCTTTTTCTTACTTCAATGATGGTTTCTAAACCGCTTAATTCTGGCATGTTTACATCTAGGAGCACTAAATGAGGCTCCCAGTGGTCTAGTTTCTCAAGAGCTTCTGCTCCAGAGAAAGCGGCATCCACGCTATAGCCTTCAGATTCTAAAATCATCCACATAAGCTTAGTCACTTCAGCGTCATCATCGGCAATAAGTATTCTATATTCGTCATTCTTTTTACGTACAGTCATGCTAATTCTATCGGAAAAAGCCTAAAAAACGTTTATAAAAAGCCGGATTACATGATAGAGATCAGGACTTATGTCATGGCGTTATTTTGCTTAAAATCAGTGCTTTGGCAACAGTTTCAAGACGGGAGTAAATAGGTATGGCTTTTGATCACCTAAAACTAGAGAAGAAGTGGCAAAAAGAGTGGAATGAGAAAAAAGTATTTGAAGCAAAGTTTCCTTCAACAAAACCCAAATACTACGCTCTTGATATGTTCCCCTATCCTTCTGGGGCAGGTCTTCATGTAGGCCATCTGGCCTCTTATATCCCAGGAGATGTTGTATCTAGATTTAAAAGGTCAAAGGGTTTTAACGTTCTTCACCCAATGGGGTATGATGCTTTTGGTCTTCCAGCTGAACAATACGCTATTCAAACTGGTGTACACCCTGCTATCACAACTCAAAAAGCCATAGAGAATTTTAGAAGTCAGCTTGATGCTTTTGGTTTTTCTTTTGATTGGTCAAAAACTTTAGCAACAACAGATCCAAAATTTTTAAAATGGACTCAGTTTATTTTTACAAAACTTCATGAAGCTGGTTTAGCTTATGAAAAAGAAGTTCCTGTAAACTGGTGCCCGGCGATGAAAACTGTTTTAGCAAATGAAGAAGTGGTTGATGGAAAGAGTGAAAGAGGAGGGCATCCGGTGGAGCGTCTTCCAATGAAGCAGTGGATGCTTAAAATTACTGAGTACGCTGAAAGACTTTTAAAAGACTTAGAGACAATAGATTGGCCCCAAAGAACTAAAGAGGGGCAGAAAAATTGGATAGGTAAAAGCGTTGGTGCTGAAGTTTCGTTTAAAGTAAAAGGGAGTGATCATTCATTTAATGTTTTTACAACAAGGCCTGATACTTTATTTGGAGCAACATTTATGGTGATTGCTCCAGAGCACCCTTTAGCACTAGAGCTTTCAACAAGTCAGCAGTCTAAAAGTGTAGAAGATTATATTGAAACTTCAAAATCTAAGAGTGAATTAGCAAGAAAAGCAAGTACTGAAAAGACGGGTGTTTTTACTGGAGCTTACTGTTTAAACCCAATCTCTGGAGATGAAGTTCCGCTTTGGGTTTCTGATTATGTTTTAATGGATTATGGGACAGGTGCAATTATGGCAGTTCCCGGTCACGATGAAAGAGATTTTGAATTTGCTAAGAAGTTTGACCTTCCTGTTAAAAGGGTTTTAGAAGGTGGAGACCTTCCTTATGTGGGAGAAGGAGAACTTGTAAATTCAGATTTTTTAAATGGCTTAAAAAAATCTGAAGCCATTGAAAAAGCAATTAATTTTCTAGAAGAAAAAAATATTGGAGAAAAAAAAGTTCAGTACAAGCTTCGTGATTGGCTCTTTAGCCGTCAAAGATACTGGGGAGAGCCCATACCAATTATTCATCTAAATGAAGGAGGAGAGCGTACTTTAAATTTAGATGAGCTTCCACTTACTCTTCCAGAAGTTGCTGATTATGAGCCAACTGATGATGGAGAACCTCCCTTATCTAATAACAAAGAATGGATGAAGACCTCTGATGGGCTTAGAGCAGCTCACACTATGCCAGGAACTGCAGGTTCTGCTTGGTATTACTTAAGGTATCCAGATACTGAAAATGAAAATGAGATTTGCAGTAAGGAAAAACTAGATTACTGGTTGCCGGTAGATCTTTATGTTGGAGGACCTGAGCATACAGTGAGCCACCTTCTTTATTCTAGGTTTTGGAACAAGTTTTTATTTGATAAGGGGCTTGCAACACACCCTGAGCCTTTTATGAAACTTGCTCACCAAGGAATGATTCTCGGGCCTGATGGTGAGAAGATGTCAAAATCTCGAGGTAATGTGATTAACCCAGATGATGTAAGGCTTGAGCATGGAGCTGACGCTGTAAGAGTTTATATGTGTTTTATGGGACCTTTTGAAAGAGATAAGCCATGGAACACACAAGGAATTGAAGGTAGTAGAAGGTTTTTAGAAAGAGTGTGGAGACTTTGTATAGGAGAAAATAAAACTCCGGTTGTTACAAATGATGATTTATCTTTAAAGCTTGAAAAATCACTACATAAAGCCATTAAGAAAGTGACTTTAGATATAGAGGCTATGAGCTTTAACACAGCTATTAGTGCAATGATGATTTTAGTAAATGACCTTTATAAAGAAAAATCAAATTCACTTAAAGCCCTTAAACCGCTTGTTCAGCTTCTTCACCCTTTTGCACCACATATGTGTGAAGAAATATGGGAAACGTTTAATACAGGTAAATTAGTTTGTGAAGAAGACTGGCCAGCTTATGATGAAAGTCTTTGTGTAGAAGATAGTATTGAAATGGGTGTTCAAGTAAGTGGTAAGATGAGAGGAAAGATTCAAGTCACTATGGAGACGAGTGAAGAAGAGGCTCTTGGTTTGGCAAAAGAGCTTTCAACTGTTCAAGCTCAAATTGATGGAAAGAATGTTGTAAAAGTGATTTATAAAGCAGGTAAAATTTTAAATATTATCGCAAAATAGTTTTTTTTGCTTAGAGGTTTAAGAGTATAATGGTTTGGAATAGTAATAAAAGTACTGAGCTTTACGGTGTTGAAAATTGGGGCGCTCCTTTTTTTAAAATTAATGATAAAGGGAACTTCTGTGTAGCTCCTGATTTGAGTCAACCAGAAACAGAAATTGATCTGTTAGATCTTGTAGAACAATTAAAAAATAGAGGAACAAGACTTCCTGTACTTGTTAGATTTCCAGACATTTTAAAAGCAAGAATTAACCATCTGTTTGGTTGTTTTAAAACCGCTATAGGTGAAAGTGGTTATACAGGTTCTTATAAAGGAGTTTATCCAGTAAAAGTAAATCAAGAAAGACATTTAGTAGAAGACCTTGTTAAGCATGGGGGTGATACAGGACTTGGTTTAGAGTGTGGAAGTAAGCCAGAACTCTTAATAGCTTTATCAAAAATGAAAGACCCGAATAGTCTGATTATTTGTAATGGGTTTAAGGACAGTGATTATATTGAAACGGCCATCCTTTCTAGAAAACTAAATAGAAATACAATTGTTGTTGTAGACCGTTTTTCAGAGCTTCGTGTAATTTTAGATGCTGCAAAGAAACTTGATGTAAAGCCCTCAATTGGGTTTAGGGCTAAGCTTACTACTCAAGGTTCTGGTCGATGGGCGGAGAGCTCTGGGCATAAATCTAAGTTTGGTTTATCTCCTGCAGAGATGGTGCAAGCAGTTCAAATTTTAGAAGAAGAAGGTGTTTTAGATTGTCTTGATCTTCTTCACTTTCATATTGGATCTCAAGTGCCTTCTATTTTAAGTATTAAAAGCTCACTAAAAGAAGCTTCAAGGTTTTTCACTGAGCTTTATAGCTTAGGTGTAGAGCCAAAGTATATGGATGTTGGTGGTGGTCTTGGTGTAGATTATGATGGTACGGGAAGTTCTGACAGCTCTATGAACTATACTGATCAAGAGTATGCAAATGATGTTATATATACAGTAAAGTCAATATGTGATGAAAAAGGTGTTCCTCACCCTGATATTGTAACAGAGTCTGGAAGAGCTCTTGTCGCTCATAGCTCATTATTAATTTTTGATGTGCTTGGGTGTAATAACTCACAAGCTAAGAAAGATCTTCCACCGATTACAGCAAAAGACCATCAAGTTTTAAGAGACCTCAACGATATAAAAGTATCCCTTAATGTTAAAAATTTAAATGAGGCTTTTAATGATTTAGCTCAAATTAAAAGAGATGTTCTTCAGCTTTTTACTTACGGTGTACTTTCTTTAAATCAAAGAGCACTTGCTGAAGAGCTAAGTAGAAATATTGCAATTGATATGAGAAATCTCATTCAAGAACAAGAAGAAATAGATGAAGAGTTTTTATATGAGCTTGATCAAAATTTGTGTGATATTTATTTTTGTAACTTCTCACTTTTTCAATCTCTTCCAGACTCTTGGGCTATGGAGCAGCTTTTCCCCGTTACTCCAATACATAGACTTAATGAAAAGCCGACAAGGAGGGCTGTTTTAGTTGACCTTACTTGTGACTCTGATGGAATTATTGATCACTTTATAGATCCGACAACAGACGCTCCTCAAAAACATATTGAGGTTCATCAGCTTAAGAGTGACGAGCCTTATTATATGTCAGTCTTTTTAACAGGTGCTTACCAAGAGATTTTAGGGGACATGCATAATCTTTTTGGTGATACAGATGCTGTACATGTTGTGTTAAACCAATCAGGCTCTGGCTATAAGGTAGATAGTTTTGTTAAGGGGGATTCTATTAGTGATGTCTTAAAATATGTTTCTTATGAGCCAAGCTCTTTACTTGAGCAACTAAGAGGAGACTGTGAAGAGAGTATATCACAAGGCCAGCTTACAACTGGACAAGCTCGTATTTTAACCTCACACTTTGAAGAGATCTTAAACGGCTATACTTATTTATCTTAAAAGAAGATTAAAAAAGAGAGAAATCATGGAAGAAGTAGAATCAAATTCAAAAGCTAAAAAGAATAATATCTTAAGGCAAGTGTATGATTTTACTATGAAACAATGTGAAAAGCCTTCAGCAGATATCTTTTTAGCTGTCTTCTCTTTTTTTGAAGCTATTATTATTCCAATACCGACTGATCCGTTTCTCTTAGCTCGCGCGACTGCAAAACCTAAAAAAGCTCTGCATATAACAACAATAGTGGTTGTAACGAGTGTTTTAGGTGCTGCTGCAGGCTATTATATAGGTATGACGATGTGGGAGAGCATTGGTCCTTTTTTTTATAAGCATGTTATTCATGAAGAAACTTTTAGAATTGTACAAAAAAGATTTTCTGATAGTGCTTTTCTTTTTACTTTTTTAGGTGGCTTTACACCACTTCCTTTTAAAGTCTTTGCAGTAACAGCGGGCACAATGAAGTTGTCCTTTGCTCCTTTTATTTTAGGAGCGATTATTGGAAGAGGCATGAGGTTTTATACGATTGGAGCACTTGTTTATTATTATGGTGAAACAATAAAAACCTTTATTGAAGAGAGGCTTGAAAAGTTTTTTTGGGGAACAGCTGTTGTTGTAGTGCTCCTCGTTTCTTTAAAGTACGCAATTTAGCTAAAAATTAAAAAGAGGTTTTTATGAGTGAACATGAGTTTGATCCAGAAGGTACTTTTACGGATGAGTCTTCTATTTTTGGATTACCAAAAGATATGGAATCAAAACTGAGCATTCTTCCTACAGCCTGGGAGGTAACAACTTCTTTTAGGCGAGGAACTTTGTTTGGTCCAGAGGCTTTGTTTAATGCTACAAAGCAGATGGATCTTTTTCATCCATACTGGCGAAAGTCTTATGAGAAGGGGATAAGCTGGGATGTGGATTTTTTAGAAAAAACAAAATTAATGAATAGTGAAGCAACACCTTATGCTTTAAATGTTATTAACTCACTTGAAACTGGTGGTGAAGTAAATCAACAAGATATTGAAAAAGTTAATATGGCATCTGATAATTTTAATGAGTATGTTTACAATACTTCAAAACTTATTTTAGAAAATGATAAAAATAAAAGAATAGGTCTTGTTGGTGGTGATCATTCATGTCCTTATGGTCTTATTAAAGCTTTAAGTGAGAAGTATGATGGTGATTTTTCGATTATACATTTAGATGCCCATTTTGACTTAAGAGATTCTTATCAAGGATTTAGACACTCCCATGCTTCTATTATGAAAAATGTTCTTGATCTTAAAACAGCTCCAAAAATTTATCAGATGGGTTTAAGAGATTTTTCAGCATCAGAGTTTAATTTAGCTAGTGAGAAAACAACCTTTCTTCTTGATCAAGAATTTCATAAACTGAAAATAGAAGGAAAGTCTTTTAGAAATATTTTAGATGATTTTTTTAAAAATCTTTCAGAGAAAATTTATATTAGTTTTGATATAGATGGTTTAGCTCCTGAGTTTTGCCCAAATACGGGAACTCCTGTACCTGGAGGCTTAGCTTATAGTGAAGCAGTATATTTAACTCACTACCTTCATGAAAGAGGACATGAGCTTATAGGTTTTGACTTAGTAGAAGTAAGCCCTGACTGTGATAAAGAAGACCTTGGCCTTGATGAGATTATAGGTTCAAGGCTGCTTTATGAGTTAAGCTGCTTTGCTTTGTCTTAAAATTTCTTGGCTATTGTAGTATTGTTTTCGACTTTTCTGCCAGTGAGGTCTCATCCTTAAGACCTCACCTGGCTTAGTCTCTTTCTTTTCTTTTATATCCAGGGGAGAATCCCTAGATAAAGGATATTATCCTCGTGCAAACCTCTTCCTAAGGCTTTCTCTGATT
>CALLAU010000002.1 GCA_938002015.1 uncultured Bdellovibrionales bacterium | reverse complement strand
TACTTGATATCCGTTTGGTTCTCCTATAACATCATTAGCAGTCCTTTCATTTTCTGGGTGATAATATTGAATTACTTTATCTGCAAATGATAATTTACCTAATGGTAAATACACCGCTGCTGCTTGCGTACCGAAATAGGTCATACCTGCCTCTTCCCCAAAATAAAGGTTAGGGTTTAATTTTTTAAACTCTTTTTTTGCTTTACTAGCTCGCTTTTCTCTATCTCTCAATGTAACTTCTGAGCTTTTAAATTCTTTTTTTAAAGTAGTAGCATATGTTTTAGTGATTTTGCCATCTTCAATCATCTTATCAAGATCTGTCTCTCGCGTCATTTTTCTAAACGCTTCAATTTCTTCAACACTGTGCAAGCTCTTTTTTGTTTTGATAAAACCTCTAATCATCTGGCGCTCTTCTTTTGTCATTTTACCAGACTCTATAAGTTCTGCTTTTTCAGACATAGCTTCTAACATCTTTGGATCGGCTTTAAAAGAACCAAAACTATTTTTACCTGTCATAGAGTCTACTTTTTTAAGTTTTGAAATGGTAGCGGCCACTCCAGATTCTGCATTTAGTTTATTAAAAGCGTCTAAGAAATCATCCATATTACCACTTTCTCGTTGTCGCTTACTTTTTCTCTGCTCTTCTTTAGTTTGCTCTCTTACCACACCTTCTTTCATTAATTTCTCTAACATCGCAACGGTTGCAGCAGAGTCCTTAAATAAATCTTCCATTCTTCTACCCTCTTTAAGAGATGCTTCCATTTCTTCACTTTTTAAACCTGTAGATTCTAAAAAATCCTCACTCAGGTCTATAAAAGACTCTTGGGTTTTAGATTCTTTAATTAAAGGGGTAATTTCAGTTTCAGATGTTATTTTTTTCTCTTTCTCAACCTTTCCACAAGAAGATAAAAGCACTAAATAACTTGCCAAAAACATATATTTAAAACATTTCATAACATTATTTTTTGTATTTGTCTTGCATAAACGTAAAGTATATTGAACCATACCCTTCATACCAATTTTCAAACCCTAATAGAGATTCACATCTATCAATTTCGATAAGGATTTTGTCTAAGTCGTTCATCATTTCATTATACTTGTTTTTATATGTATTGTCAAATTTTTTTAAGCTTTCTAAAATCCCTTTTTTCTCGGATTGCCATGCTAAACCAGATACGGCATGTACTCCAGAAACGTTATCACCAAAACTAATTGCATAATCTGTTTGTCTCTTAATTCTTGAAGCGATTATTTTTAGTTTTTCAAGATTAAATCTTCGCTTATCTAGTTTTAGATATGCTGCTTTTAAACAATCACAACCTTCTTTTTTTCTTCTATTCTCTTCTTGATTTTCTGTATTTGAGTCATTGCTCACTTTTGAATTTTCTTTGTTAAAGTCAGTTTCATTTTTATCACTTTCTTTACTCTCAGAATCTTCTTTTTTTGAACTAGTATCTACTATTCTTTCATCAGACACTTCGCCTGTAAAAGGATTATTTATATCGCTTGGTTTGATATAAGGTGGCGCATCAGGAAAATCTCCAGAATCAACCAAATTTCCTTCTTCGTCATAGCTAGGTTGTTTTACAAATCTATCTGTTGTATCAGTACCATCAATAAAAGGATTCATTGAAGGTATGCCTCTATTCATATCTATTATCAAAGGAGCTTCAGGGAAATCTCCATAATCTACTAAACCGCCAAGCTCATCATATTTTGGTTGTCTCAGAGTTCTCCCTTCAGTAACATCATCTTCTATAAAAGGATTCTCAGTTGGATTAGTATTTGTTGGATTGATTCTTTCTGGTGCATTAGGGAAATCTCCAGAGCTTTTTAAATTTCCGTTCTTATCATAAATAGGTAATTGATACTCTTTAGCATTATTATTTGAAGTTTTACCTGGTCTACGATCAAGCTTCTCATTTTCATCAGTTGACAATTCTGAAGGTTTAGAAGTAGCATCGGAATTATTAATTTTTGAATTACTGTTTGATTTAGATTGATCTTCATTATCTCTACTTCTAGAATCAGAATCATTCCTTACATCCCTTCTATTATAAGTGTCTAAACATGAAGAAGGTAGTGATGGTTGCCCGTTATAATCGTTATTTGCAACATCATTTATATCATCTTCATTTAAAAAGCTATAATCATCTTCACCGATGACCAGTTGTCTTACATCATTTACAAAATCACTCATATTTTTAATATCAGAATTCTGATATTGCTGTTTATTCTTGTTGAAATTTTGTGCTGTAGATCTACTAATTTCTGCATACATAAAGTTTTGTCCTAAAAAGAAAAATAAGAGCATACTTATAACTTTAGTTTTTCTCTTTTTAGATACTAGAAAAATTAATAGAATAGCAATCAGTACTAAAATGGCTATAATGATGTAAAGCAACGAGCTAGAGGTACTAGATTTTTGCAACTCATTTATTTTATCATTATGCGAATTATCAGATGTAATATCATTTTGTGAAACACCTGCTTGATAAAATAGTTTTGAGGCTTTTGGCAGCATCTCTCCTCCTCTCCAAACTGCCAGATCGAAAGCTACATTTTGTTGGCTACTGGTAATTATAATACCAAACTCATCTGCAGTATCAAAAGACATTTGAAAAACTCCATCTCTAGTTTCCCCAGTTTTTTTAACATCTTTCCAATGCTTTTTTACAATATCAATTTTTACACTTTCGTTTTTATTCTTCAATAAAACGGTTACCATTACTCTTTCTACAATTGGAGCAATTTTAGCTTTAAAAAACAAACTATCTCCTTCAACCTTACCTTTAGCATAAGAAGAAAATATTTGACCCTCTTGGGGATCTGCAGAAAACTTTAAAAGAAAAGGTTTTTTATCTGTATCTAGATCAGGTACTTTTACACTTGGTTTTTGTCCGTGAGAAATTATAATCGTTAATAAAAACAATATTGAAATTATCTTTTTCATAGCTCATTCATTTTTTTGTAATTCCCATTTTCTCAAATGTTTTATTGACATCTGAATAACCAACATCTTTAAAATTTAATCCCGAAATGGTCACTACTCTATTCTTTGGATCCTCCAATAGGCTCCATTCATATTTCATGTTAAATTTGCTTAATTCAGCATTTCCAGAAGCCAAACTAGCGTTTGACAAATCTATTGTTCCAGACATGTTGCTCTCAGGATTTTGATCACGCGTATCTGGATGCAAACTATAATGACCACTCACTAGCCCGCCACCTTTCTTTGGGAATTTTAAGATTAATGAAGCACGTTCTAATTGAAAAGAATCACCGTCGTAGGTTAATTGTATACTTTCAGATCCCTTTTCTAATTTTCTTTTAAACGTAATTGTTGCAGATCTCTTGCCTGTGTTTTTATTCCTTACAACAATACCAGAAGCCTTTGTATAACCCCAATCTTTGCCATTTACTTTACATAAATAGGTGGTTTTTAAATTGCTTTTATAGCTTACAATTTTAGCGTTTGATTTTTCTTCTGAGACCGAATTGATTTCGCTTTTTCTTTCTTTTTCTTTAGAATTTTGGCAAGAAAAAAGAGTTAGTAAAAAAACAATCCATAAAAATATATTCTTCATAGTAGTTGGTTTAAAACATTTTTTTATAAAGTTTTGTATCAATAGTAAAAGCTGTTTCTTCAAGAGCTGCACAAATCATATGAATTGTGCGGTTTTTCTTTTTAGAAGTATCTGTCATATGCATTTCTAGAGTTAAACCTTCTATAGTGGCTAACCATGATTGGTCTATATTTTTAGAAGCTTTAAACTTTTTCGTTTTTATTCTGTAAAAAGCATCAGAAAATGATATATC
>CALLAU010000001.1 GCA_938002015.1 uncultured Bdellovibrionales bacterium | reverse complement strand
TTGGTTTCAACTTTTTTAATATCATATCTCTCAAAAGTTGATATTCCAGATGTTATCACTTTTTCAAGTCTCATAAGTTTAAAAAGCTCACCTTTATCATCTATATAAAAAAGACTTCTAAAGTTACCATCTACAACGAGTTTCTCTGCGTTCTTTACCTCATCTAAACCCTTATCAAGAAATTTTATACCATCAAATATCTTTATACTTCCATTTTCATATAAAACTGATAGATATTGACCAATAATAAGTTTTACATCTTTAACTCTTCCAAATTGATTTATAAAATCGTACTTAACATATTTTTTTGTTTCATTTAAAGAGTCTGATTCTAAGATCCATGCAATGCCATTAAAATCAAGAAGAACTGTTCTTGTAATTCGATCTGAGTAGCTGTAACCCATAAACCTATTCTTTAAAGGAAATGTAACTTTATCAACAGTATCTTTAAAGACTTTTCTAGAAGACATAGTAATTGGTGACCAATTACTCATTACGCCATCTGTATTTATAAAACTAACACCAGAGTTTTTATTATCTTTTGATAAAGTGACAAATTCTTCATCTAAATCTTTCTCACTCTCACTTACTTGAATGAGTTTTCTCGTGAGTGGGTCAAGTACTGATACTATACCATCATCTCTTAAAACTACTAAGAGATCATTCATGCTTACATGATCAAGTACAAAGTTAAACCTTGTTACTAAAACACTTTTTGCTCTTTCAAAAGCTTCTTGTTTATCATCAAAGCTTAAATTCTTACTAAAATTAGCTAGTGCTATCCAGTACCAAGTGTGAAAGGAATAAGCCCCCGCTCTTTTCATATCATTATCAAATCGAGAGTCACATGATCCATATGAAAACCTCAAATCTCCCCTCCAGCACTGCACATGACCTTGATCTGTAGGGCGAGCGTGCGCAGCTTCATGAATTAAAACACCAGAAGAAAAAACTAGAGATTCTTCAAAAAAGGAAAAAGAAATTCTCATTATTTTAGATATATTATCAAAAGAAGCGTAATTAGTTTTTGATTCATGGAAAACCATTTTATCATAGCTTCTGATAAAAAAATCCCAAGGGCTTTGTAAAGCCATAAGAACCGGGTTGTCTTGCTTTAAAATTTCTTCATTAAAATCAACATCATATAAAAACTTTAACGAATTAACTAGCTCAGGTATAAAGGATTCAGCACATGTCTTAGTTTTAATAAAGCTTTCTATATCAACTTTAGCAGAAATAAGTAATGAGGTTTCAAACTCATTTAAGTTACAACTTAAAAGTTTATCTGTTTCAACTGCATAAACCTTACTAAATATAGAAAATATAATAAAAAGTAGAAGGTAGCACTTCCTCAATTTAACACCCCTCCTTCTACTAAAAGCATAGTGATAATGAATTACCAATGCTTAGGCCGCCTTATCAATATTTAAAAAACTCTACCCACTATAAATATGTGTAATACCAAACTGTAAAAATTATTAATAATGCATAGGCAAATGGGCTCTACTCTAACACCTTTGATATCAAGATATACCCGTCTTTCAAACTTGATCTGAACAGGTTTTTTTCGATATTAATCTTACCTGTAGTGCATGAGAGGTTTAGTCATTAAGTATATTTTCTTTTTTAGTTTATTATTATTAGTTGTTCTACCTTGGGCAAAAGCTCAGGAAACAGACAATTCTATAGAATTCAGCAAAACTAGGATTTGCAATGAACAAACAGTTGAAGAAAGAAATGAGGCATTTTTAGAAGCTCTAAGTCTAAAACCACTTTGGAATAAGCTTGCCAGCGTTGGCACTTATATGAAGTACGTTCATTTTGAAAACGCTACAGCAATTAAAGAAGAACTTAATAAAGAAAGAGAACTTTTTGTTGAAAGTGAGATTGCACTTAAGAAATTTCAAGAGCTCACTTCAAAGTTATATCAAGGAAGTCCAGATAATAAAATCATAGACCTTCTAGCAACCTATCAAAACGAGTATAGAATTGGCTCTGAAACAATTGATTATATTGTTATTGATTACGAAAATAGCTTAAGGCTTGAAAAACGAGTTGAGTTTAGAGCAGCCTTAATCTCTGGGCTTAATGCAAAATTTAGAGCTTTTGTTAATAAAGCTATTGATGAGGATTTGAGTTTATCACATGAAGAAAAGGATTTTTTAAATTTATGGACATTTAAACTCATTCCACTTAAACCGGATTATCAGTGGACTGAGTCAGCAAATCTTTTTCATAGATATCTCTGGGATAGCTTTTATGATAGCAAAGTTTTTAATGGCCCCACTGGAAAATATAACGGAAACACCTACTGGCTTGAAACTATAGTAAATTCTGATTTTCCTGGCTTATCGCTAAACCTTGCTTTAAGATCTAAAGGCAACTCTTTAGTCGATTCAGATTTAAATATTAAATTTATTCTTAGTCCTTATATTCCACACAATCAATCAATAGAAATTTGTGATTTAAACTCTATTACAAATGAAAATTCGTGTGAAAATATAAGCCTTGAATCTTGGTGTACTAACTAACTTTTACTGCCCTTACAAATAAAAATTGAGGGGATTTTAACATCTTCTCAAATTCTTCTTTTGATTTTAAACGCATCTCTTCACTTATGATCCCTTCAGAAATGCCATTCATGTATAAACCCGTATCAAAAAGGTCCTGCAACACTGTACTTATAGGTCTTTTGTAAAACGATACTTCAACTATTTTATCCTTAAGGGTGTCCCATTTCTGTGTCACTTTCTCACTTACAAAATAGTTTTCATATTCAAAATCTGTAAAATTAACAATCGGATGTACTGTTGAAAATACAAAGGTACCGCCTTTTTTTAAAACTCTAGACACTTCTGAAAAAAGTAAGCTTAAATCCGCAATGTAGTGGATCATCAAAGGGGCGATAACTAGATCAAATACTCCGTCTTCCTCTTTTTTAATTCCATCATTAAGGTCTTGAACGTATGACTTTACATTCGGATACTCAGTCTTCACAATATCAATAAACTCTTTAGACCCATCAACTGCCACAATTTCCTTACAAAAAGTAGAGAGTGGATTTATATACGCACCCGGACCACAACCCATATCTAAACACTTATCAAACTTTTGATCCTGCACTAAACTTAGTAATGTTGGTCGGTCATAGGATGCGTTATAGAAATTATCTTTAATAACTGATGAGTACTCGTTTGCATATTTAGTATAAAGATCGCTCATGCCTAAAACCCTCGGAGTTAAATATTTTTACAAATTATAGTAAATAAACTTTGTGTAAAAGATAGTAAAAAAATAAGTGGTTTTTAAAAGCAGCAGTTCTTCTTAAGAAGTGGCGGAGAGCGGGGGATTCGAACCCCCGAGACGCTATAAACGCCTGCCAGTTTTCAAGACTGGTGCATTCAACCACTCTGCCAGCTCTCCACATACAGTTCTAATCTTTTGAGAGCTTAGGTTCAACTTGAGCTTGATTTTACGCTAAGCGTTTTAAAATCTTTCATAAAATGCCTAAAAAAAAGAGATTTAAGCCTTTGCTTAAATCTCTAGATAAAGGTGAGCAATCCTGTTCTTTAAAAGATTTTTAGAGCATGTGGAGAGTAAAGAAGAACCCCTTCTTTTTTAAGCTCTTCTTGCTTTTGATAGATGTAATTTACAGGATCTGAAACAAGCATCTTAAACTTCATAGAAACCTCAAAAAGCTGATTTAAAACGACATCTAAAGTCTTTCTCTTTGGGTAAAAAACTAAGTCATAGTCCTCTAACTCAAGTTTAGCAGCTAAATCATTAGCTGTTTTCTCAATACCACCAATCTCATCAACTAAGCCAACTTCTTTTGCTTGAGATCCAGACCAAACTCTCCCTTGAGCTAAAGCTTCAACATCTGATTGGTTCTCAAATCTTCGCCCTTGTTGCACGACATTTAAAAAGTTTGAATAAATTCTCATCACGTCACTTTGAAATAGCGCCTTCTCTTCTTCAGACATAGATCTAACAGCTGATCCTAAATCAGCATAAGGATTTGTAACAACTCTATCAAAGCTTAAGCCAAGTTTAGAGTTAGCCATATCTTTTAAGTTAAAAGTAAGGCTAAACACACCTATTGAACCCGTTATTGTGTTCTCCTCAGCGTATATCTTATCAGCACCAGCCGCAATATAATAACCACCAGAAGCAGCCACATCTCCCATGGATGTAAAGACTGGTTTTACCTTGTTTAATTTTTTCACTTCATACCATATAACGTCAGAGGCTAAAGCACTTCCACCAGGGCTATTCACTCTTAGAATCACTCCCTTAACATTTTCATCAAATCTAGCTTTTCTTAAATGTCTTAAAACTGATTCAGACCCAACTGAGCCATCATCACTTCTTCCAGAAGTGATTCCTCCTTCAACTATAACAACAGCAATCTTATCACCTTTTTTCTTCTCATTTTCAAACATACCACCAGAGCCAAGACTGGTAAGAATACTTGGCCCACCAAGAGACAAATAACCAGGGATAGAAACAAAACGTTTAAAATCTTCTTGCTTAAGTGATTCTTTTTCTTCCTTCTTAGCCATACTGGCTTCTTTATTCAGGTTTTCATTTTCTTGTTCACTTTTAGAATCATCAGCTTCCAAATCTTCATCTGCTACTTCCACCTCTTCTACACTTTCAATCTCTTTTGCTAAGGCCTCAGGTTCATCTTTCTTCTTTTTATCATCTTTTAAAGTTGATTTTAAAAGCCCTTCAACAACATCAGAGTATAAAGAAAGTTCATCAATAAAATTTGCGTTTAAAGCTTGCTTTGCAGTTCTAATTTCTGCTGTATCAGCTAAATCTCTTATCTCTTTTGCATCAATCTCTCTTGCATCAGCAAAGCCTTCAACAGTTTCTTCCCATAAGTCTTCAAGGAGCTCTTCTAGCTGCTGCTTGCTCTCATTACTCATAGACTTACGCGTAAAAGGCTCAACTGCTGATTTAAACTTACCCGCTCTAAAAACAACTGGTTTAATATTTAGTTTTTCAAAAGTTCCTTTATAAAAAGTTGGAGTCGCTGCAAAACCATCCCACCTTATCTCACCAGTGGGGTGCATAACTATTTTATTCGCCACAGATGAAATATATAAAGACTTCTCATCCACAAATTCACCATAAGCTACGATTTTTTTATCACTAGTTTTAAATTTTTCAAGAAGCTGTCTCACCTCTTTTGCTGTAGCCCAGCCCATAGGAACAGAACCTGACATTTTAATAAAGACTGCTTTTACTTTCTTATCTTCAAGGGCTTTATTTATTGCCTCACTAAATTCATGTAAACTATATTCAACAGAACTACCAAAAAAATTATCAGCTGATTTTTCTTTCATTTCTTTTGATAGATCAAGAACAAGAATAGAGTTGTCTTTAATTCCAGAACCAGGACTACCCTCACCCTTAGTGGCACTAGCAAACATAGAACCAAGAATAAGTGCTAGAAGAAAAAAGCTAGCAAAAAGACCACAGATCACTCCAATAAAAGTTCCAAGAATATATTTAAAAATTTGTTTCATTTTGATTTTCTTCTTTCTTAGTTAAAAGCTTTTTTTAATAAATAGCGTTTAAGAGATTTTAGTAACTCCACCCATATAAGGTATAAGTGCATCAGGCACAGTAATACTTCCATCCTCATTTTGATAGTTTTCATATATTGCAATTAACGTTCTACCTACAGCAAGGCCCGAGCCATTAATAGTATGAGCAAAACGAGGCTTTGATTTAGCAACATTTGATTTAAACCTAATATTAGCTCTTCGTGCTTGAAAATCACCAAAATTAGAACATGAGCTGATCTCTCTAAAAGAGCTTTGCCCTGGCAACCACACATTAATGTCATAACATTTCTTTGCACCAAAACCTATATCACCAGTACAAAGTGAAACTGTTTGAAAATGAAGCCCTAAATCTTTTAAGATTCTTTCAGCATCAGATAATAAAGCTTCATGCTCTTTTTCTGATTCATCAGGATGAGTAATTTTTACTAGCTCAACCTTATTAAACTGATGTTGCCTGATAAGGCCTTTTGTGTCCCTGCCGTGACTTCCAGCCTCTGACCTAAAGCATGGCGTGTAGGCTGCAAACTTTAGCGGGAGTTCTTCTTCTTTTAAAATCTCATTAGCAACGTAATTTGTAACTGGAACTTCTGCCGTAGGAATAAGATACCCATCTCTTCCATTTATAGCAAAAACATCTTCCTTAAACTTTGGAAACTGACTTGTACCATAAAGTGAATTTGAATTTACAATAAGTGGCGGGATCATTTCTACATAGCCGTTTTTTTGAGTGTGCACATCAAGCATAAACTGAATCAGAGCACGCTCTAACCTAGCTCCAGCACCTTTTAAAAATGCAAACCTGGCTCCAGCAACTTTTCCAGCTCTTTCAAAATCAATTGTTCCACTCTTTTCGCCAAGCTCCCAGTGCTCCAAGGGTTTAAAAGACAAGTTTGGTTTTTCACCATAAGTAGAGACAACAACGTTATCTTCTTCACTAGAGCCTACAGGCACATCTGGTGCAGTCATATTCGGAAGACAAGAAAGAGCATAATTCATCTCTTCTTGTGCCTCATGAGAAACTTTCTCTAAGTCTTTTACTTCCTTACTTAAAGACTGCATTTTCTCTAAAACTTTAGAAGTATCATCACCTTGTTTCTTAGCTTGCCCAAATTCTTTACTTGCAGCATTTTGTTCTGCTTTTTTTGAATCAAAAGAGAGAATCGCGTCTTTTCTTTTTTTATTAAGCTCTAAGACTTTCTCAACATCTTTTGCTTCACCACCACGGTTTATAAGAGCTGTCTTATAAACCTCATGATGAGGCACTCCTTCTTCACTTTCTGAAGTTAACCACTTAATATCTATCACAACAAAAAACCTCGTTTAAATTTATAGCCCTGGGGCAACTAGAATATAGAATCGCACCAATAAAGCCAGAAAAACTAAAATCGCGTCCAAAATAAGAATAGTAAGCAAACTAGATTGGTGAAACATTTTCCAAAAAATAGATTGAACAGCCACTAAAACAAAAACAAATGAAAAAACACCATAACCCCAAAGAGCCATGCCAAAACATGAAATAATAAAGCCCACCAAAAATCCAGAAAGCCATTTCACAAACCAAAGGCTCATTTCAGCAAAAATAACTGACTTAGGCTTTTTACTTTCGATTAAAGAATCCATTATTCATTCATACTTTTTAGTTTGTTAATTTTCAACTCGACCTGAGATCGGTCTGGTGCATTAGGTAATATAAGAAGATAGTTTTCATAGGCTTTTAAAGCTGCTTGAATATTGCCCTGTTGCTCAAAAATTAGAGCAACCTCCATCCAAACTTTTGCATTACCCCTATCAAGCTGAGAAGCTTTTTCAGCGCTTGCTTTAGCTAAATCGATCTGACCAGCTAAACGATAGCACTTTGCCATATTTATATAAGTATCACTACTTTGCTCAGCAATCTCTATTGCCTTTTGATACTGAGATGCACAAAGCTTATACCAACTCACCATTTCTGAATAAATGTTTGAATACGAATCTGAGCTAGTTCCAACTGATTTGATCTTACTAGCTGCTACTTTTCCAAGCATATAATAATTTTCAGCATTAAGAATGTAGGCTCTAAAATTATATGGATTTAGCGCAATCTCCTCTTTAGACATTGATACCGATTCTTTATTCTTTGCTAGTTGCTTTAAAGCTATTGCCCACTGGTAACGTAAATCAGGGTAATTGGAATTAATCCCCTTCACCCTTTGAAACTGGCTTATGGCTTGTTCATTTTTACCACTCTTTGTAAGCAAAACACCAGCTTCAAACAAAGGACCGACATCAGTTGAATCAAGTAAAAATGCTTTTTGAAAATAAGCTAAAGCATCATCAGGCTTGTTAAGTTTATTTAGAGCTCTTGCCTGAATTAAAAGACCATACTTATTAGACTCATTCAGTTTTTCATTTATATCGACTGCAACTACAGCTGCATCTTTAAACCTTTCATCAATTAGATAAATTTCAGCTAAAATTAAATTGTATTCAAGCTTTCCTCCAAAATTTGACATCAAACCTTCAAGGTATTCTTTTGCTGCCTCAATTCCACTTGTTAAAAGAAGTAGTTTTGCATAAACCCTTTGAGCCTCAAAAGAATTTGAATCAATTTCAAGTGCTTGAGAAGCATAACCTAGAGCACGCTCGGTTTCTCCTATTTCATCTAAAATTTCTACTAACAAAAGTGTTGATTCTAAATCATTTGGATAAAGCTGGATTGCTTTTTTAGCAAACTTAATCGCCGATTCTGGGTTTTTTCTTGTATGCTCTAGTTTTGCAAAGTTCTTATAGATTTCTGAATTCTGTGGATTAATCCTTCTTGCTTTTTTTAAAACTCGTATTGCTTCATCGAGTTTAAACTGGCTTATCAAAAACTTAGATAGGAGGATATAAGCCTCAATTAACTTTGGATCTGTAGCAATAGACACTTCAGCCCATCTTATAGCATCAGTAACAAAGGAAAGTTCCCAGTTACATTGTGAAAGTCTCAGCGCTGCCTTAGCGTTTTTTCTATTTAACTTATAAGCCTGTTCATATAAAGCAATGGCTGCAGCCCATTCCTCTTCATTAAACATTCCTTCGGCTTCAGCCATAATAAACTTATCTGATGCTGTATTTTTAGATTTTCCACCAAAACCAACTAAAATATTCTTAGCGACAATATTACCAGGATCTAAATCAAAAGCTTTTTGAGCAAAGTCTTTTGCCCGGCTACGATCGCCTTTTTTTAAATAAACTCTTGAAATCACAGCGTAGGCTTTTGACTGCACAACTTTATCAACATCTTGCCCAGCTGAAACTTGTTCCGCTTTATTAAAAAACTTTAACGCGAGTTCTGATTTACTAAAAATTTCATAATTAATCGCTGCTAAAGAATAAAGAGCCTCAGAGTGGTTTGGATTAATTTTAAGTACTTTTGCAAAGGAATCATAAGCTTCTTGGCTTCTATCCATACGAAGACTTAAAACTCCGTTTAATAAAAGTGAAGGAATCCACGAGTCTTGCAATTTAATTGATGATTGAAGGGCAAAGTAAGCTGCTCTGTAATCTTTTTTTAAATAGAGCAAATACGCGTTAAAGTATCTGGCTGTATAAGAAAGTTCATCTCCAGGAAGTTCACTGTTTATAAAAGTACTTACATTGTTCTTAGCTTCCTTATATTGCCCTCGTAAAATCATTTCAATAACCCTACAAACCATACCTGTTTCACCAAGCCCTTTAGATCTATAAGCTCTCTTAGAAACTTCAGAAACAACATAAAGGTCTCTTGAAGACTGGCTTGCAAAAGGCCAAGTTCTAAAATAAGTAAAGCAAAGTAGTTTTAAAGCATCTTCATTTCTTGGTTCAGCGGCTAAAATATTATTAAGAAGGCTTTGAGCTCGCATATGATTTTTCACATTATCAGAAATAAATAAGAACTGAGCTTTTTTAAGAGCCGCGTTTACTTTTTCAGTTGGAACCTGCTTACTGCCAAACCGCGGAAGCATATACTGATAACCAGTCTTTACTTCTGTTTCTTCCTCAGGAATAAAAAATAAGGCTACTAAAAGTAAGCAAAAAATAGTCCCAACAATATAAAGAAGAGGTTTTAGTTTTTGTGTTGCAAGTCTTTTTCGTTCAAGCTCTTCAACTTCAGCAAGGGACTCTTTTTGATGTTCTTCAAATAAAGGAGAGCGCCCCTTTACCTGTCTAATAGGCTCTGGAGCCACTTCTTCTACTTTAGAGCTTTCCTCATCTGTTTCTTCTTGATTGCTGGCATGCTGCTCGAAAAAAACTTCTTCTACTCCATCTAAATCAGAGCTCTCAAGAGTTTCATCTATATCATCGCCGGCACTTAAAGCTTCAGTCTTATCAAGAGGAACCGTGTTCTCTTCAACAGCGGACTTTAAAGGAACTGTTTCTTCAACTCCCGCCACTTTATCAAGCTTTTGCGTATCACTTGAATCAAGCTTCTCACCTGAAATCACTTCAAGCATGTAATCAAAAAACTGAGGCTCAGCAGAAACTGTGATCCATTTCCCTTCAGGGTAGCTTGCAATAAGTTCTGAACCTGTAAGAACACCTTTTTTGATTTGAAGTAGAATATCTTGAGTGTCATAGGGCCCTGAAACCTGACCTAACACATCTTTAATAACCCACTTTTGACTCAAAACTGCTCCCCCGGTTCCAAAGAGAGACGAAGTCCCATCCTGGCACAAATTCTATAACTCATTAATATTACAGAGATTTTTTGATTTTTAAAAGCTTCTTTTGATTTTCTCTACCTCTATCAAATTCTTAGTCTAGGCAAATAAGTATTTCAGTTGTTTACTAAGTTTGTACTTTTTTGTGCACTAAGGATGAGGTAATACAGATGAACTTAATACTTAAAGCAGCAGTAGGAATTTATATCGTTTCTGTTCTTGTTTTTTCTAGTTTCTCTAAAGCAGAGATCATCAGTACTGGTGAAGATGTATTTGCTGGTGAAGAACTTTATAACCTAGCTGTAAATCAAATCCCTGTAAGCTCTCTCATTCTTAATGCTCAAGAGGAACCAGCTGAAGTAAGAGCTGGACTTGTTTCAAGTGTTGAAGGTTCTATTGTATTGCATGAAAATCAGCTTTTCTTCATATCAAGCGATGAAGCTAATATTTTCAAACTCCCTGTTGATACTCTCGATAAGTTTCCAACCATTGAATTACCATTAGATGTTAGTATTTCTGGTTTTTATTTGCCTAAAAGAGGAGGCGCCACTGCACTTCAAAGAGTAAATACTTTGAATGTTCAGAGCATTGATATTTTGAATTAAACTGAAGCTTAAGTCGTCGCCCCCTCCCTTTTTGACACTTAAGCTTCAAAATTATCCCCCAACCCCAGCTTGAAAGAGCCTGGGGTTTTTTTTGGTATAAAGCTTGCTAAATTCACTACATGACAAGACTTCTACTGCTCACAGCCCTTCTATTTAGCTCTAACACACTTATAAACGCTCAAGAATGTCACCAAATACTCAAACCTAGGCCCTATAAAGAGCTCTACGTAAAAATAGGAAGAATTACGAATCCTCAAACCAAGTCTAAGGATCTCTCAGATGTTGAAAAACTCTTTATAAAAGCGCTCATTCCACAGTTAGAAGAAATCTCAAGAAGTTATGAACAAGCAAGAACAAATTTACTTCTTAAATACCCCCCATCATTCCTGCCTCGAGTAAGAGAAAAACTTAGAGCAATTGGTGATGACTTTAGGGCTTATAACCAAAGAATCGCAGATGAGCTTACTAGGTATTTACAAGATCAAGGAGATCTTAGGTTCAGTGATTTAGAATTTGGGAATATTAGGGATCATCATATAGACCAAGCACTTGCATTTATCAAAAACCCAGAGTCTTTACAGTTTGGGCTTGGTTATTTTATGGACTCTTATTTTCCTAAAACACAAAAAACAGGGCAAAAGAAGCTAGAATATCAGAGCGCAGAAGGTTATATCTGGGGAGAAGAGCCTTTACATATTCTAAAGCGCTCAACTTCTCTTGTAAAAGTAGTAAGTGAGTCTGCACAAAATCCTGATACTGACTACTACCCGACAAGTAATATATTAATACCAAGTAAAAATGAAGATGATGGCCTTTCGTTTAGCGGGCTTCCACTTACTAAAGAGGTTCTAGATTTTTTAAGTCGGTATGGAGTAAAAAATGGACATATAGCTTTAAGCTACAATTTAAAACTTCCTAAAAATCGATTTAAAGAACACCTTCTTTTAAGAGACAGAGCAAGAAATTTTTCACGCCACCAACCTAGGTGGTCTACTCTTGATCAAAGATACGCCCCACTCTTAAACCCTCAAGGAGTACTTAATCCAGCCCTATCAATAGCTGATAATTATGAATTTAAAAAAGGCACTTTCTTCCTGCCTTATTTACAAGCTCGTCACGCAAGCAGAGAAGAATTAAAATCATTTAATGCAAATCTTGGAACTTTTATATCTAGAGGTTTTTTCTTTAGTAACACGACTCAAGAAATTCTTGTATCTGAAGAAACTATAGAAGATGTAGAGTTTATTGTATTTCCAACTCATAAAGAGTTTATCACTGCACTTATCCAAATCATTTATGAAGAGGCTTTATTAAATCAATAATTTTTTCTAAAAAACTTACTTCTCTCTAGAAATCTTACCACCAAGGTCTCTTATTTTCTCTTCGATATTATCATAACCACGATCAAGGTGATAAACTCTATTAACTGTAGTAGTTCCTTGAGCAGCAAGACCTGCAACCACTAAAGACGCACTCGCCCTTAAATCAGTTGCCATCACAGGAGCTCCTTTTAAATTTGAAGGCCCATTTACTCTGGCTGATTTAGTAGAAGCAGAAATATCAGCTCCTAATCTTACAAGCTCTTGAACATGCATAAACCTGTTTTCAAAAATATTTTCTTCAATATAACTTGTACCCTTTGCATGAGTTAAGAGTGTCATCATCTGAGCCTGTAGATCTGTTGGAAAACCTGGGTAAGGAGCTGTTACAATCTTAACTGGGCTTAAGTTTTTTGTATTACTCCCATCAACAGTAAGAGAGCTTTCTCCAACTTCTATGACGGCTCCTGTTTCTTTTATTTTCTCAATAAAACTTGAAAGGTGTTTAGGTACAATATTTTGAATTTCAATTTTTCCTTTAGTCATTAAAGCTGCAACAACAAAAGTTCCCGCTTCAATTCTATCCGCTATAACTTTATGATTTGAAGCCTTAAGGCTTTCTCTGCCTTGAATCTTAATTGTTGAAGCCCCTAAACCACTAATTTCAGCTCCCATGGCAATAAGGTAATTTCCAAGGTCTTCAATTTCAGGTTCTCTAGCAGCGTTTTCAATAACCGTTTCACCTTCAGCAAGAGTAGCAGCCATTAAGATATTCTCCGTACCTCCAACAGTAGGAAATTCAAAGAATATTTTAGCACCTTTAAGCCTCTTACACTTTGCATGAACATAACCTTCACTTACTTCAATTTCTGCACCCATTTTTTTTAAAGCATCTAAATGAAGATCAATCGGTCTGTTACCAATAGCACAACCTCCAGGGAGACTTACTTTAGCGTTTCCAAATCTTGATAAGAGAGGACCAAGCGTTAAAATACTTGCTCGCATTTTTCTAACTAGATCATAGGGTGCATATGTTTCTAAAGTTTTTCCAATTTCAACAGAAACCTCATTATTAGAAAAAACTGTTTTTGCCCCAAGAGCTTCTAAGATTTTAAGTGAAAAATTAATATCAGCTAAATTAGGAACATTACTAAGCTTATGCTCGCCTTCAGCAAGAAGTGTTGAAAAAAGAATAGGAAGAGCTGAATTCTTTGCGCCACTGATTTTTACATCACCATTTAAAGGTTTTCCACCTTCAATAACAATTTTATCCATAGAATTTTAACTCCCTCTTTTTATTTTTAATATCACTCATTAATGTAATAAAAGAACCTGTCCTTACCAAACCTATCTTTTACAAACTCAAGCTTATACTCACTTAGTTCTGATTGAATCTTCTCTCTTTGATTATAGGCCATTTCAAATACTAATAAACCATTTTGTTTTAAGTGACCCACAGATTTTTTAAACCAAGCTATTGGAGTTTCATAACCTTCTAGACCACCGTAAAGAGCCTCATGAGGTTCAAACTTATAAACTGAATCTGTAACTTCTGGATCAGCTATCTTAATATAAGGAGGGTTACTCACTATAAGATCAAATTCATTTTTAAAGTCATATTCTTCAAAAGGCATTTTTAAAAGCTCTACTTGCTCGCTTTCCCCGCCTAAGTGTTTTCTTATATTCACGTCAAGGCTTTTTCTTGCATCCTTATAGGGCTCTAAAAGGCCTACATAATCAGGTTTTAACTTATGAGCTAAGGCAATTCCCATACATCCTGAGCCTGAACCTATATCGATCATATTTTTAGGAAATGTTTCTTTAGTTTTATAATAATCAAGAATCCAAGAGACAATATCTTCTGTCTCCATTCTTGGAATCAAAACACCTTCTTCAACGTAAAAATCAAGATCAAGAAAACCTGTAGAATTTAGAAAATACTGAAGTGGGTAGTCTTCACTTTTCTTTTTAAACCAAATATTTAAAGTCTTTATATGTTCATTTTCTAGATCTTTTATACCAGCTAAATAATCGGCTTCATTTAAAGAGTATTTCTCCTCTAAAATCCAACAAAACTCTTTTAAAAGATGCTTATCATTAGGTTTTAAACTTTTATAAAAATCTAGTAATTTCATTTTATCTGCAACTAGCTCATCTCTTTAAGCTGTTCTGCTTGAAAGTAAGTAACAAGAGGGCCAAATAAGATATCAAAATCTCCACCCATAATATCGTCAATTTTATGAAGTGTAAGACCAATTCTATGATCTGTGACTCTTGTTTGAGGAAAATTATAAGTCCTAATCCTCTCAGATCTATCACCTGTACCAATTTGTCCCATTCTAGTTTCACTAGCTTCTTTAACAGCTTTTTCTTCCTCTAGTGCAAGAAGCCTTGAGTAAAGAACTTTCATCGCTTTTTCTTTATTTTTAGTTTGAGATTTTTGATCCTGACAAGTCACCACAACGCCTGTTGGCTCATGGGTTAGTCTAATAGCAGAGTCCGTAGTGTTTACATGCTGTCCACCAGCTCCACTTGATCTATAAGTATCAACTTTAATATCATTTTTATTAACCTGAACATCAATCTCTGAAGCTTCAGGAACTACGGCAACTGTAATAGTTGATGTATGTACCCTGCCCTGACTCTCAGTTTTTGGCACACGCTGAACTCTATGCACACCACTTTCATATTTTAATTTTGAGTAAACTTTCTTACCACTAATACTTGCAACAACTTCCTTATACCCTCCAGCATTACCTTCAGATATTGAAATCACATCTACTGACCATTTGTTTTTAGAAGCGTAATAAGAGTAGCCCCTAAAAAGCTCTTCTGCAAAAAGACTCGCCTCATCTCCACCAGCACCAGCACGAAGTTCTAAAATAACATCTTTATCATCATTAGGGTCTTTTGGAAGAAGAAGCACTTTTAATTCTTTTTCTAGCTCTTCTTTTCTTGATTCTAACTGTGAAACTTCAGCTTTAGCTAAATCTCTTAAGTCTTCATCAGATTCTGTTTGCAAAAGCTCTTTGCTCTCAGCAAGTTCAGATGTTGTTTTTTTATATTCTCTATAAGCATGAACAAGTGGTTCTAAATCCCCATGTTCAATAAGAAGCTTTTGATATTTTTCATTATCCTGAATAATGGCAGGGTTTTGTAAATCTCTTTCTAGTTTTAAAAACTTTCGATCAACATCTTCTAATCTATCAAACACGAATGATCCCCTGATTAAAGAAAAAAACCGAATCTAAGTTCGGCTTTTTTTATATTTTTTAAAAAAGAACTCGTAATTAAAAAATTAGTTCTTAGTAAGTTTTGCGTAACGCTTTTTAAATCTATCGATTCTACCTTCAGTATCTAATACTTTTTGTGTACCAGTATAAAAAGGGTGTGATGCACTTGAAATTTCAACTTTTACTGAAGGGTATTCTTTACCTTCGTACTCAGCTGTTTCTTTTGTATTAATAGTTGAAAGAGTTAAAAAAGAAACTCCAGCTGATGAATCAGTGAAAAGAACTTCTCTTGCATTTGGGTGTAAATCTTTTTTCATAATAATCCTTTTTCTGTTTGATTTTCCGGGTCAGCTCCTATTAGCCATACCGGAAAAAGCAGAGTGTTTTTAAGTACTTTTAAGGGCTTTTAATGTCAACCACTCATACTCTTTAGAAAGTCCATATTCGTCTTATTAGACTCTAACTTACCAAGTAAAAATTCCATACTATCAACAACATTCATAGGAGCTAAGACCTTTCTTAGAATCCATAGACGGCTTAAATCTCCCTTATTCACTAAAAGGTCTTCTTTTCTAGTTCCAGATTTATTGATGTCCATACATGGAAAGATTCTCTTCTCCATAAGCTTTCTATCTAGATGAATTTCAGAGTTACCTGTGCCTTTAAACTCCTCAAAAATAACCTCATCCATTCTAGAGCCTGTATCCACTAAGGCTGTAGCAATGATTGTTAAGCTACCACCTTCTTCTATATTACGCGCAGCGCCAAAGAACCTCTTAGGCCTATGTAGAGCGTTTGAATCCACACCACCAGATAAGATCTTACCAGATGGAGGAACTACAGTGTTATAAGCCCTTGCAAGCCTTGTGATCGAATCTAGTAAGATCACCACATCGTGTTTATGCTCAACAAGCCTTTTAGCTTTTTCTATAACCATTTCAGCAACTTGCACGTGCCTTGTTGGCGGCTCATCAAATGTAGAACTCACCACTTCACCATCCACAGATCTAGACATATCTGTTACTTCCTCTGGACGCTCATCTATAAGAAGAACAATAAGAGTAACTTCAGGGTGGTTTTTAGTAATCGCATTAGCAATATTTTGCATTAAAACTGTTTTACCCGTTCTTGGAGGAGCAACTATTAAAGCTCTTTGCCCTTTTCCAAGTGGAGCCATGAGATCAACGACTCTCGTAGTATAATCATTAGGAGTGTATTCAAGAGTTAGTCTTTCTTGAGGGTAAAGTGGTGTTAAGTTATCAAATAAAATTTTATGTTTAGACTTATCAGTTGGTTCAAAATTAAGGCTATCAACTTTTAAAAGAGCGAAATACCTCTCGCCTTCTTTTGGCGGCCTCACAGTTCCAGTTACGGTATCACCAGTTCTTAAACCAAATCTTCTAATTTGAGATGGGCTAACATAAATATCATCAGGACCTGGAAGATAGTTATAATCAGGAGATCTTAAGAAACCATAACCATCAGGTAAAATCTCTAAAACACCATCTCCGTATATATCACCTAAAAGAGCTCCTCTTTTTAGAACCTGAAACACAAGCTCTTGTCTTCTAAGGCCTGCAGCATTTTCAATTTTAAGTTTCGTACCAAGTTCTGTTAAATCCTTGATGTTCTTAGCTTTTAAGCCTTTTGAGCTCAGGTCTTTTTTCTCTTCATCAGTAAGGTCAATGTCTGTTAAATCAATCTCTTCATCATCAAAACCTACAACATCACCTGCATAAATTTCATCTTTTGAAGAAGCATTATAATTGCCATTTGGATTATAGTTGTTTCGTCTACCTCGGTTATTTTGACCACCTCGGTTATTATAACTCTTTTTCCCGTTGTGATTTCTTCTTTGATTGTTGTTCCGTCTTTGGCCACCACCATTTGAAGAACTTGCTTCCTTAGTAGATGACTCATCACTTGAAGATGAGGAAGAAGAATCTGCTGACTTTTCTGCTTTTGCTTCAACTTTCGCTTCAACTTTTTTTTCGGTTTTCTTTACAGTTTTTTTCTCAGGTTTAACATCCACTGCAACAGTTTTTTTAGCTTTTGTTTTTTTTGCCGGCTTTTCTTCGCTCGTGCTTTCAGACATGAAATTCCTCCATAGGGAAATAAAAAGAATTTTAAAATTTAGTTGGTATTATGATGAAACCTCTTGCTATGCGTACCAATAAATTGTGGGTGAATTTAAGTGCCTAAGGATAGACATCTTGCTTGATTAATAAATCGGTCATTTCCAGACTTTTGTCAACTCTAGCTCATATTGATACAAAAATTTTATAAAATACTAAAAATAAGGGGTTTAGAGCATCTTTATTTGAGAATTTTTAATTTTTAACAACACATAGCCGATAAATTAACCATAAGGAGCAACAAATTATGGTTGGAAATACAGATAAACCAGCAGAAAGGTACCCTCTAGAATTAGATGTGGCTTTTAAAAAAAGTTACTCTCGTGAAAACTCTGATGGAACACTTAAAAACGTTTCACTCACAGGAGCTTTCTTAGAGAACTCGAATATTGATTTAGAATCTAGAGATAAAATAACACTCACATTAAACCTTAGTGGTCGCGAGCGCCTCTTATCAGCTACAGTTGTATGGAAAAATCAAAGAGGATGTGGGATTCAATTCTCACCTTTTAATAATAAAGATATTCAAATAGTTGATGATTTGATTTATTTTTTAGAGTCTAAGCGTGAAACAAGAAAAGACGTATTAGATAATATTTTTAAGAAAGTAAGTTAATACCAGCTTAAGACAAAAACAACATTCGCTTCTTATAAAAAAAGCCGCTCTTTAAACAGCGGCTTTTTTATTTTCTTAAGGCTTTTACCTTAAAAATTTAAATATCAATTTGTGTTTTAGTCTGCTCGTTTTCAATAGTTGTCTCGCCACCAAAATCAAAAGAATCCATCTGGATAGCTTCAGCACGCTTTCTCTTCTTTCTAACAATAAGTAGAACAGCAAGTAAAAGTAATAGGCCTCCAAATCCAAGAGCTAAAGACTCAATCATGCTTTTTGAAAGAGCTCCATTTTTTTGCATCATAGGAAAAGAGGGTCTTTTTGCAATCTTTCTTGGAGTTTCAGGGTTACCAACATTTGATCTATCCGGCTCACTACCAAAATCATCAGCACTTGAATCGGCTAAATCATCGTTTGAAAAATCAGGCTCATTTCCAATATCATCATTAGAAAAATCAGATTTATTGTTTTGATTGCTACGTCCATTATTATTATTCACACGACCTGATGCTGAAGGACGAGGTGGTGGAGTGTTAGACGCCGTATTTGTTACAACAGGATCTGGTTCACTAAAATCAGGCTCATCCATTGATATTGGCTCTTCTTCAAAATCATCTAATTCGTTATCATTGTTTATAGCAACCTTTGGAGTATTCTTACTCTCAATTCTTTGATCCATTTCAATTTCAGCTTCAAGAGAGTTTCTACCAGAGCTACTAAGTCTTGGGTCTTTAGCTACTGGCGCTGGAGGCGGAGTGCTTACAGCTGGTTTATTACTAGCTAAAACAGCTGGACTAGAAACATCATTACCCATCCAGTAACGAACAGAATAATCACTGTCTAAATTTCCTTTAGATATAATATCTTGGTTTGTTGCCCAAACTTCCATCCAACTTCTAGAGTGTCCTAAAAGATTTCTTGAAATAGTTCTAATGTTCTCACCAGTAGAGGCTTGATAAAACTGAGCTGGAGTTCCAGCATCTTCATAGAAAGTAATAAGTCTTGCTCTATCTTGTGGTCGCCTTGGAGAATTATAATAAACCTTTTGACCCACTCTTAACGCTCCAGGTTTTAAGTGTGGATTAACAATTGTAAAATCAACTGCACTACCAGAGCCGTAAACTTTATTAGCAATACCTGATAAAGAGTCTCCACTTCTAACAAAGTAAACACTGTTTGCCAGAATACCATTTTTAACAAATGGAACTGTCTTCATTTTCTTAACTGGAATAAATGCTTTTTTCTCCTCTACTACAGGCTCACTACTTGCAACAGGCTGCTCATCTAAAATAAAATCACCATCAGTGCTTGATGCAATACCTTCATTAGCAGTTGATGTTTTTGGACTCTCAATATCTTCAAAGCTTGAATCAACACTAATATCTTCACCCACTAAAAGATCAGAGGCAGAAGCTGTTTGATCAGCTACTGGTTCATCATCAAAATCATCAAAGTCATTAGAAATAGTAAGCTCTTCTGTTGAACCTTGATCATTAAAGAAATCTTCATCACTACTACCAGTAGAAGTGTTAGATGTATCATTTACTTGAGGACTTGTTGTTAAATCAGATTCTGCAATTTGAACTTCTTCACCCTCTAATAAATCAGAAGCAGTAGGCTCTTCTTCTTTAATATCACTTGCAAAAAGATCATCCATTTCACTTTCATCAATAGTTACATTATCAGCTCCTGATGGCCCCGGGTCTACTGAAGCAGTGTCATCAAATTCACCAAAATCAGTAGAATCTTCTTCTAAAAGAAGTTCATCTGCTCCTGAGTTTTTAGCTACATCAGTTGTTCCCTCATCAATACCTTCATCATCTATATCAAGGTCATCAAAATTAAGTTCACCATCATCTTCTGCAAGGTCAGTAGAAACATCCGCTCCACCTTCTTCAAACTCATTTGCAATATCTAAATCAGCATCAGCTAAAAGATCAGCTTCACCATCATCTACTATTTCGAGATCTAGTTCACTTCCAACATCCTCTAAGTCACCACCTTCTTCACCAATAGCAGCAACATCATCTCCAGGAACATCTATAAGTTGTTCTTCATCACCTTCAGCAACAAGCTCATCATCTGAGAAAAATTCATCCTCACTAAACTCACCCGTTGATTCAATTTTTTTGATTTCTGAAATATCTAGATCTTCACCACCTGAACTATTTGAACTGCATGAAATTTGCAGCAGAGATAAAGATAGAAACAAAACAATAAATACGTTCTTAATCATAAAGAAACTCCCAAAGCATTAAGCGCTACTTAAAAAAAAACGCGCTAACATACAAATTACAACATATATACGCCCCGAAGAAAAAGGCTTTTTAACTCAATAAGGTACAAAGGCTGTAAAAAAAATCCAGACTTAAGTCCTAAAAACTAGTCAATGAACTTAAAAGCATCGCCTATTTGAACATTATTTTCTTTAAACCAGCCCTTTGGCACCTCTAAAACGTACTTAGCCCGAGTCTTACTTTTTACAGAATCAAAGTTTTTTTGAGTCATACTTTTGCTCTCTTTAAGATCATAAACTTCAAGTAAAACCTTTTTCTTATCAAAAAAACCAATGCTTAAAGGCAGAAAAGTATTCTTCATCCAAAAAGATCTAAATCCTTCTTTAGGAAATACAAAAAGCATTCCTTCAATATCTCCCCAAGATGTTTTAAACATCATACCTTTTTGTAAATCTTTAGTTTTTTTAGCAACATCAATTTTTATTTCTACTTTACCTAATTTAAGCTTTGCTCTTTTAAAAGCATGAGACTCATAAACTAAAGTGAGTATAAAAATCACAAAAAATAGATTACGCATTCTTAATGGCCAATCCATATCTTAAGCCTCTAGTAGAAACACTCACTTTTGTTTGCTGCGCCCAAGCTACAATAGTCTCAAGAATCAAAGCACCTACAGGAATCACATCAGCTCTTTTTGGCTCTAGACCAGGTATTTTTCTACGCTCAATTAAATCTGTTGAGATAAGCCGTTCTTTTAGCTCAGTGATTTTATCAAGACTTAAAGAAAAACCATTAATAGCAGCTTCATCATAACTCCCATTTAAAATTGATGCCAAGGACGTCGGTGTCCCAGCTACAGCCACCCATTTTCGACCAGGAAGCTTAGACTCACCCCACACTACATCTAAAGCTTTATGAATATGTTGCTTCATTTTTTCAAGATCAACTTTCTTTAATGTTGAAAGATCTGAAACAAACATTTCTCCAAGCCTGACTGTTCCAATTGGAAGACTTTTTAACTTAAGTTCAGCATTTTCATAAAAAGCAATCTCTGTTGAACCACCACCAATATCTATAAGTAAGGAGTCTTGAAACTGACTAGTCTCTACTGCTCCAGCAAAACTCATCTGAGCCTCTTCCTCTCCAGATATCAAGGTGATTGGAATGCCATAGCTGTCTCCTAAATCCTTAAGGTCTTTAAAGTTAGAAGCCTCTCTTGCTGCAGCAGTTGTAACAGCAATAACTTTTTCCACATTGTGCTCATCAATAACTTTTTTAAAATCTCTAAAGGCCTCGGCTGCTCTTAATAAACTCTCTTTTGAAAGCTTGCCTTCTTTTTGAACGCTTTTACCAAGTCTTGTAATAATTGAAGCATCATAGAAAACCTTTGAAATCTTACCTTCAGCAACATCACATATAAGACATAAAAACGAATTACTTCCTAAATCAAGTGCTGCAATTTTCAAAACTCTTCTCCCTCTTTAATTCACTTTATAAGTACTTCTAGGTATCCAGAAGCTCTTTTAAAAATTTATTTACAAGCTCTGGGTTAGCTTGCCCTTTTGACTCTTTCATCACTTGGCCCACAAAAAAGCCGAATAGTTTATTTTTCCCGCCTTTATACTGCTCAACTTGCCCAGGAGAAGAATCCACTACTTTTTTAACAATCGCTAAAACTTGATCCGGATCTGTAATTTGTGACATCCCTTTTTCAGAAACAATTTTCTCAGCCTCTTCACCAGATTTCCACATTTCTGCAAAAACAGCTTTCCCCATTTTTCCAGATATTTTCTTTGAATCAATCATTTTAATGAGAGAGCCTAAATTCTTAGGGCTCACCTTAACTTCTGATATCTCTTTTTTTTCTTCATTTAAGATTTTTAAAAATTCACCCATAATCCAATTAGAAGATGCCTTAGGATTTCCTGAGGCTTTCACTGTATTTTCAAAGTAATCTGCCATTTCTTTTTCTTGAGTTAAAACACTTGCGTCATACTCAGGTATTTCATATTCATCTTGAAAACGTTTGCCTCTAGCAAGAGGAAGTTCTGGCAAACTCTCTTTTATTTTCTCTACATATCCATCAGGAAGAACAACGGGTAGTAAATCTGGATCAGGAAAATACCTATAATCTTGTGCTTCTTCTTTAGATCTCATTCCAACAGTTTTATTTTTTGCCTGATCATAAAGTCTTGTTTCTTGAAAAATCTCTTCACCAGCTTCTTTTAAAGCTATTTGTCTGTTGATTTCATATTCTAAGGACTTTTCAACAAACCTAAATGAATTAACATTCTTAATTTCAACTTTCGTTCCAAGTTCTTTTTGACCTTTAGGTTTAATACTCACATTACAATCACAGCGCATGGAACCTTCTTCTAAGTTTCCATCACAAACATCAAGGTACCTTAAAATTGTTCTAATTGTTCTAGCATACTCAGCTGCTTCTTTTGGTGTGGTCATATCAGGACCTGACACTATTTCTAAAAGTGGAACCCCTGCACGGTTATAGTCAATTAAACTATAGCCACCTTTATGCATTGACTTACCAGCATCTTCTTCCATATGAGCTCTTTCAATGAAAACTTTCTTTTTTTCACCTTCAACACTAAACTCAATCGTACCGTTTTCACAAAGTGGTTTATCAAATTGAGAGATTTGATAACCTTTTGGAAGGTCAGGGTAAAAATAATGCTTTCTAGCATAAACAGATTTTTCTCTAATATCACAACCAAGTGCTAATCCAATTTTAATAGAGTAATCAATTGCTGTTTTATTAACAACAGGAAGAGCACCAGGCATCCCTAAAGTGATCGGTGATAAGTTTTGATTTGGAAGAGAAGAAAATTCAGATTTATCTCCAGCAAAAACTTTTGTTTTTGTTTGAAGCTGAGCATGAATCTCAAGGCCTATAACAACATCCCAGTTAGAATTAGACACTAGGCACCTCCTCATAAAATTTAAACTCATTCTCTAAAGTTAATGCTCCTTGAAGAAGATGTGATTCATCGTACTGATTTGCAATAAGCTGAACACCACATGGCAAACCGTTTGATGCTTTCATCACTGGAACTGTGATACCAGGAAGACCAGCAAGATTAACTGAAACTGTGAAGAAATCATTTAAAAACATTTTTAAAGGATCTTGAACTCTTTCATTAACCCCAAAAGCTTGAGTCGCTGAAACAGGAGAAAGAATAAAGTCGACATCTTTAAAAGCTGTTTCATACTCACTTTTTATCATTCTTCTTACCTGACAAGATTTATTGTAATAAGCATCGTAGTAACCACTTGATAAAGCAAAATTTCCAAGAAGTATTCTTCTCTTAACCTCTTCACCAAAACCTTGAGATCTTGTCTTAGCGTAAAAATCATCTAAGGACATTCCTTTAGCTGCGTCTTCAACTTCAGCTCTAAAGCCGTATCTTACACCATCATATCTTGAAAGATTACTTGCAGCCTCACTCGTAGCAACAAGGTAGTATACAGAAACACCGTGCTTAATTAGAGGAATTGAAACCTCTTTAACCTCAGCACCAGCATCTTTTAAAACTTTTAATGATTTTTCAAAAGCTTCTTTAATCTCTGGATCTACATCTGTCTCAGCATATTCTTTAATAAAACCAACTCTTTTACCTTTTAAGCTTCCATTAAAACTTTTTGCTTCACTCACCCAGTCAGGAACTGCTTTATCAGAGCTAGTATTGTCCATCATATCTTTTCCTGAAATTGATTGAACCACTCTAAAAGCATCTTCTACTCTAAGTGATAAGGGTCCTGCTTGATCTAAACTTGAAGCAAAAGCTACAACACCATATCTGCTCACTCTTCCGTATGTTGGTTTAAATCCAACTGTACCACAAAAATGTGCCGGCTGTCTGATAGATCCACCCGTATCTGTTCCCATTGAACAAAGTGACATTCTTGCTGCAACACTTGCTGCCGAAGCTCCACTTGAACCACCAGGAACTTTTGATACATCCCAAGGGTTAAAACTTGGTCCAAAATAAGAGGTTTCATTACTTGATCCCATTGCAAACTCATCTTGATTAACTTTACCAAGCATAATCGCACCTGCGGCATCTAACCTTTTATTAACAGTAGAGCTATATGGAGGAATGAAGTTTTCAAGCATTCTTGAGCCTGCTGTTGTTCTCACTCCTTTTGTGCAAAACATATCTTTAATAGAAAAGGGAGCTCCTTCTAAAAGGCCAAGCTCCTCACCTTTAGAGATTTTTTGATCAACAACTTCTGCTTGCTTTAAAGCCTGATCAAAAGTTTTTGTTATAAAACAATTTAATTTTGAATCACTTTCTTCAATCTTAGTAATATAGTTTTGAATCACTTCTTTTGAAGAAACTTTTTTTGCTTTTAAATCATCATGTAAATTTTGAATCGATGAATACATTTTTTTCCTTACGTTTTTTTATTATTTAACCTGAAACCACTTGTGGAACTTTATACTGACCTTCAGCAACATCAGGAGCCACGTCCATCAACTCTTGAGTTTCTTGAGCATCAACATCATCAGGCCTCCACACATTCTCCATTTCTGTTGGAGTCACCATGGGCTCAACACCACTAGTGTCTATTTTTTGAAGCTCTTTAAAATGTGCTAAAATTTTAGATACTTGATCTAAATGCATTTCTTTATCCTTTGAGGACAATAAAATGCGTGATAAATGAGCTGCTTTTTCTAGTTCTTCTTCTTTAATCATATATAGACTCCTAAAGAGTGATTTAAGCATTGCCCCATCTCTCGTCAAGGAGACAAAAAGAAGGAAGACTCTTTTTAGCACATGAAGACATCGAATATAACCAAATCCCAAGCTAAGACCCGCATTTCTGCTCTAAAAAAGCAAATTCTTCATCATGATAAGCTCTACTACCAAGATGCAGACCCTGAAATCACAGATTATGAATACGACACCCTCTTTAAAGAGCTTCAAAACCTAGAAGCCCTCTACCCTGAGCTTTTAAATGAAGACTCTCCAACACAGAGGGTGAGTGAAATGGTTAAAGACGGTTTTATAAAAAAAGAGCACAGACAAGCCATGCTCTCTCTTCAAAACACCTACAATACTGAAGAAATCACAGAATTTGATAAAAGAACCAAAAAATTTCTAGGACTTGAAGAAGACGACTCTTCAATAACTTACTTTTGTGAACCAAAGTTTGATGGTTTAGCCCTAGAACTTATTTATGAAGATGGCGTTTTAACTTCAGCACTTACGAGAGGAGATGGGAAAATAGGAGAAGAGGTTTTAACAAACGTTAAAACTATTAAAAGCATTCCCTTAAAACTTAATACAAAAAAACCACCAAAGCTTTTAGAAGTTAGAGGTGAGGTTCTTATTTTAAAAAAAGATTTTAAAAAATTAAATGAAAAACAAGATGAAGCTGGTGAAAATCCTTTTGCTAACCCAAGAAATGCAGCAGCAGGGACTATGAGACAACTTGACTCCTCCATCACTGCAAAAAGGCCTTTAAAGTTTTATGGTTACGCTCCAGGTGTTGTTGAAGGCTTAGATATTAAAGCACAATCAGACTTTTTAGATTACTTACAAAGTATTGGTATACCAACAGCTAAGCAATATAAGGTTTATGTGAAATGCCAAAGCCCAGAAGAAATCATTAAATATTATAAAAACATTGAAAAGACTAAAAAAAATCTTCCATTTGAAATTGATGGCGTGGTTATTAAAGTTGATGAAACAAACCTGCAAACTGAACTTGGCTTTATTGCTAGAAACCCTAGGTGGGCAGCAGCTGCTAAATTTAAACCTGAACAAGCAGAAACTCTTTTAAAAGACATTCATTACCAAGTTGGAAGAACAGGAGTTGTTACACCAGTAGCTATTTTAGAGCCTGTTAAAGTTGGAGGAGTAACAATTTCAAACGCTACTCTTCATAATTTTTCTGAAATTGAGAAAAAAGATGTAAGGCCTGGGGATACTGTTTTAGTTCATAGGGCAGGCGAAGTTATTCCAGAAGTTATTAAAATGGTGAAAAGACCAAAGACTTCAAAAGCTATCACACCTCCTATAAATTGCCCTGAATGCAGTTCTAAGTTAGTAAGAGAAGGAGAAGAGATTGCCATTAGATGCATAAATCCTTTTTGCTCAGCTGTAGTTAAAGAAAGGCTTAAACACTTTGTCTCAAGAAAAGCTTTAAATATTGATAAACTTGGCGATAAACAAATTGAAAGGTTTTTTGATCTTAAACTTATTCAAAATTATTCTGATATTTTTAAACTTAAAAAAGAAGACCTTAATGACTTAGAGCGTTTTGGGGAAAAGTCTGTTGATAATCTTATTACATCAATAAAAAAAGCTAAAGAGGGAGTCAGCTTAGATAAACTCATCTTTGCGCTAGGAATTAGATTTGTTGGAGAAAGAACTGGAGAAACTCTAGCTGAAAAATTTAGAAACCTTAAAAACCTTATGAACGCAACAAGTGAAGAAATTGAAAAATTAGATGATATAGGGCCAAAGGTTGCCACAAGCTTAATCGAAGCTTTTTCAAATAAAGAGTTTAAAAAAGAAATAAAAGAACTTATTAAAATTGGTTTAAATCCTAAGCTAGAAGAAAAAAAGAACACTTCTAATAAACTAGAAGGCTTAAAGTTTGTTTTAACAGGAACACTTACAATTGGAAGAGATGAGGCAACACAAATTCTAAAAAGCCATGGCGCTAAAGTTTCTGGATCTGTAAGTAAGAACACAGACTATGTTATCGCTGGAGAAAATGCTGGCTCAAAAGCAGCTAAAGCTGAGAGTTTAAATATACCTATTAAATCTTGGGAGGATTTCTATTTAGAATTCCTCTCCTCTTTAAATTAGATTTAATATTTATAAACTCTATAAGAAATAAAATTATAATCCTATCTTTTCGTTAACGCTCTCCATAATAGTCATTAACTCGTTTTCTCTGTCCCAATGTCCTTCAGGCAAGAATCTAATCTGGCTTTGTATATCAAACCTTATTCCAGATTTTAAAATTAAGATAAAGAGGTCAGCTCTGTCCATGCTTTCTAAATCATAACTTTTTACATGATCAAGAAAAGCTATATAAGACACTGCGTCTTCAATATATGAATCACGATCCATAGATGATGCCTGAGCCTCTGTTTCAATTTCTGTAACAACTTCTTCATGTAAAACCTTAAATAACTGCTCTACTAACTGTATATGCTCTACACCAGCATCAAGTTTTTCTAATATTTGACTAGCAACCTCTTTATTTGAAGGTTCTTGCGCCATCGAGACCATACTTGCTCCAAATATCACGCTCACCAATATTAACCGCATTAAATACATTCATAACCTCCATATATATTTAAATTCAATTACATGAGGTAATTCAATTTAAATACCATTACTGCGATACTTTAAGCTTATTAGGTTCAAAATACGTGTTAAAGTTTTTTACAATAAAGCCGCAAAATGCGAGTTATACATAAATAACGCCTTCTATACGATCCAAATAATCATTTTTTTCAACCAACCTTACTTACCTTAGAATGATTGGCAAAGACGGTTTTAACACTTCAAGCGATCTAATCGGTCTTTTTAATGTTAATGCTTTCATGAGCACGGATCCAGGACTCTAATCAAATTAGCTTTTATCTGGTTCGATTTATTTTTCTATAGATCACATTATTAAAGATGAAATAAACAAAAACTTAGGCGTGAGCTTTCTCAACGAAGCTTTTGATTGTAGTAATTAAGCTTTAAACTCTTTTTATTAAGCTATAATCATAATAAAAAATCGGCTTAAATCTTGCTTTGAGTTTATCATGACTAAATTAATTCTATGTTTAATCACTCTAAGCCTCTTTAACTCTTCCTCTGCTCAAGAGGCTGCTGGCTTTATGCCTATACCTAACAATTTTGGGCTTACTTGGCCGAATCTAGCTGAGCCAAGCGATGAAGATGTTAAAGGCTTTTATCATTTTAGGGGAAACCCTTCTCGCTCCTGGTATGGAGTAGGTCCTTTTCCTGCTAGAAGACCTGAAGTTAAGTGGAGAAAAGGGCCCTTTAGATCACACTATAAAGCTGCAATCACTCAAAGAACTTTAGATGCTGGTTTTAAAATATGGACTGGAACTGGCTGGACAGGACAGCCAGTTGTAAGAACTCTAGATGATGGAAGAGAAGAAATTATTGTAGGAGCTTATGATAGAGCTGTTCATTTTTATGATGCTAGAAACGGGGATGAAACAAGGGAGAAGTATGTAACCGGTGGAATCATTAAAGGCACTGTAAGTTTAGACCCTTCAGGGGATCCTCTACTTTATACAGGCCCCGCTGATGGAATATTTAGAGGTCTTAGAATTGATTCAAACTCACCTTATGAATTTTACAGGGAACATGCAAACGAAGAAGAAAGTGGAACTTCAAAGTATGCCTGGGACGCAAGTGCCATGGTTGTTGGAGATTATGTTTTTATGGGAAGTGAAAACGGTCTTCTTTATATTTATAAAACTATTAAAACGAAAGACTCTTTAGGTAACCTTACAGATGTTCGCTTAGAAAAAATTAGTACTGTTAGAAGTTTTACACAAAAACTTATCGATGAGTTTAGAGCAGAAAGTGTTGGTAAAAAAACAAACGCTAGTATGAGCATTGAGAGCTCTCCTGTTATTTTTGAAGACCGTGTTTATGTTGCAAATTCTGCAGGGCTTATTTCAGGTTTTGATATCAATAAGCTTATTGAAGGTAGCAAAAGAGAAGATGCTTTAGTTTTTGAGTACTGGGCAGGTGATGATATTGATTCGACTATGGTAGTTGATGAAGAAGGCTTTTTATATGTAGCGGTTGAAGATGAGGTATATTCAACAAGAGCGCAAAGAGAGGCAAAAGAAAGAAGTGGTCATTTCTTAAAGTTAAACCCTTATAGTAATGAAAACCCAATTGTTTGGAGCTTTAAAATAAATTCAAATGAAAAAGTAAAAGGTAGCACTTCAGCCTTTTATGCCACTCCCTCTATTAATAAAACACACATTTTTATTACAGCACACAACGGAAAACTCTACGTACTTGATAGACAAAGTGGTGAGCTTGTTAATAGTAGCATAGATTTAGGCTATCACACATGGTCAAGTTCAGTCTTAATAGAGAACAAGCTCCTTGTTCCTATGTGCCAGCCTGCAGGGCTTGCTTTATTTGATGTATCAAACCCTAGAGATATAAAAGAACTTTGGAAAATGAACCATCCTGGCGGATGTATTGAGTCCACTCCCCTTGTTTGGAAAGGTAGCATTTATGTGGGAAGTAGAGATGGGTATTTCTATAAATTTTCAGATTAAGAATGCTTTAAAGTTAAAATAAGTAAAGAGGGACGCCTTTAAGTGTATGTGTCATTTTAAAACAGTATTTGGAGCAAGAGCAACAGGCAAATCAACCTTGTTAAAAGGTTTTTTTAGTCCAAAAGAAGCTTACTGGATAGATTTATTAAATCCAGATCTTGAAGATGAACTTATTAAAAACCCTCAAAACCTTATCAACATACTAGACCCTCTTAGAGATCAAACGGATGTTAAATGGATTGTTATCAATGAGATACAAAATAGAAATAAAAAAAGGCAGCCTAAAATAGACTGCCTCTAATTTGATTTTTTTTCTAAATGTTAACGTTATCAAATTTTAAATGTGATCAACAGGAATGTCTCTAGCCATAACAGTTTTTCTACCGTCAGCTTGAGCCGCTTCTACTCCTCTTAAGCAAAGTTTTTCAACTGCTTTACTTAAGATCTCAATTGTTTCACCTGAAGTGTTACAATTTCCTTTTTCCTTGATCATTTTCTTAACCTTACTAGTTACTACTAAAATGTCAGATGCCATTAAAACTCCTCCTTAATACCCCTAAATCGTAACTAAAAAGAAAGGCTTAAGGAAACTAAAAAATGAAAAGGTCTATTAATAATGACAATTATTTAAGTTTAATTAAGCTTTTTGCCTGTAAAATAGTCAGTATAGTGATCCTCCTGCCATTCTAAGACTTTTGAGACTCGTTTAGTCTCAGCTCCTTCTTCAGGTTTTATCATAATAAAAGCATACCTTGTAAGCATTTTAGTGCACTCAACATCTTCAAAATACGGAGACCAGGAACCAGGGTTTAGATATTCCATGGAACCTAAAATTTCATGCTTTACATGGTGAGTGTGACCAAACACCACTCTTGTGGTTTCAGTAATAGCCCCTATCCATCTTAAGATTTCTTCTTGAGCTTCTTTAGTTCCTACAAGCTCATTCTTACTCGTTGTCGAATAAAAAATAAAAAATGGAGCTGATAAAAGAAGAGGAATAAGCATCAAGTAAAATTTAATATGAATAAGTTGATCAAGAATAAGAAAAATCTGAAGCACAATAAGCACGGCAATTAAAAAGATAAAAGCTTTATCTAACCATAAAACTTTAGCCAGTTTCCATGGAGTACTTACAGCTGGTTCAACAGCAATAAAAGAAAGTTCTCTAACCGCTTTAGGAGTTGAATTAGATTTTTTTGCAATCTCTTCAATTTTTTCCTCCATCATAAAAGGATCAACTATAGAGTTTCTTAACCTATCTAGAACAGATCTAAATAAAATAATCATAGAACTATGAAACCAAGTCCAAATCACTAAGGGTTGCTTTTTAATAAGATATTTCAAAAAGAACTCTAAGTACTTAGAAAAGCTCATCACATAGTTTTCTTCACTATGGGGGTTAAAAAAGCCCATGACATTTACCATATACCTTGTCACTTTATTACCAAAAGGAATTCTAACTCTTATATCGTTTCTAACTTTTACAAGAGGTGTTATCGGAGTTTGGCAAACACAATAAGGATCATATTGATTACCATGTTCTATATGTGTGTCTTCATGACTAATATAAAACCATTCACAAAACTTAACATTTTTCTTTAAGAATTTATCTGTTGTAATAGACTTTCTAATCATTCTTTGAACTTCAGAATAATGCATTTCTAAATCGTGATTACCTACAACAAAAACTATTTTATTTCCTTTTTTAATAAAGTCATGAAGAGCTTGAGTCCAAATAGGATGAGCTTTTAAAATCACATCCATTTTAAATAATGATTTTTCAACTTGTGAAAATAACGTTCTCGTTTTTTCAAAAACACTCACCCTATACGTTGGCTCATTAGGCATAGTCGTAATACTGTCAAAATCAAAAATATCACCGTTTAAAACCAGCTCAATAGGACCACCACAGTCCTCGGTCATAAACTCAAGCCAGTCTTTAAATTTTTGATCAAAAAAGAAGTCCTTAGTTTTGTATTTTTTCCAAAGTGGGTACCTAGGATCCACTTTATGTTCCTCAGTAAGGTGTAGATCGCTTACCACCAAAGTAGTGAAGCCATATTCAGGAAATTCTTTGACCCTTGTGTCCATATCTTTTTATACAGTTAATAACCAATTACAGGAAGGCTTATGTCAAAAATATCAAAAACACCTCAAAGTATTCGCCAAGAGACTAGGCTAATTCATGGCAAGCAGCACACTTCTGCCTGGAATTTTGAAAACCACCTTATTCCCCCTATCACATCTAATACGACTTATCGACTTGGGTCAGTGCAAAGAGGAGCTCAAGGCTTTGCTGACTTTGGGGACGTAGACAGAAAAGATGAAAAAATATGGGTCTATGACAGGTTAGATGAACCAAATACTATCATGTTAGAAGACCAGCTTGCTTATTTAGAATCTGGTGATTGTGCTGTCTCTTTTGGAAGTGGAATGGGAGCCATTTCAGCTCTTTGCATGAGTGTTTTAAAAGCTGGTGATGAAGTCATCTCAGATCCTACTATATATGGATGCACACATAGCTTATTTACAAACTGGCTGCCAAAATTTAATATTAAAACCCAGTGGGAGGATCTTTCAAATATTGATTTCTTATCCCGTATTTCAGATAAAACAAGACTCATCTATTTTGAATCTGTAGCAAACCCCACTCTTAAAATACCACCGATAAAAGAAATTATTAAAAAAGTTAAAGAAATCAATTCTTCAAGAACTGAAGAAAATAAAATTTTAATCGCAATTGATAATACCTTTGCTACTCCTTTAGGCTGCAAGCCCTTAGAACTAGGAGCAGATTTTGTTATTCAAAGCCTAACTAAAAACATAGCAGGCTTTGGAACAGAACTTGGCGGAGCAGTTATTTGCAAAAAAGAATGGGAAATCACTTTAAAAGTAGCAAGAAAAGATTTTGGAGCTGTTTTAAATAGTAAATCATCATGGCAAATTTTAACTCATGGACTTCCAACACTAAGCTTAAGATTTTTTAAACAGCAAGAATCTGCTCTTAAGATTGCAAAAAAACTAAAAGAAAACTCTAAAGTTAAAGACGTTTTTTATCCAGGACTTGAAACACATCCTACTTATGAAAACGCAAAAGAAAATCTTCTCACTAAAGACAATCAAATAAACGGTGGATTTATGATTGCCTTTAACCTTGAAGGTTCTATTGAAGAAACTATGGCTTTTGTAGATGAGATTGCTAAAAACTCTTACTCTATTACCTTAGCTGTAAGCCTTGGCTTGGTAAAAACTCTTATTGAAGTTCCAAGATTAATGACTCACTCTGCTCTTGATGAGGCCGCGAGTAAAACAGGAGAAATCTCGACCCAGCTTATAAGACTTAGCATAGGGCTTGAAAATCCTGAAGATATTATAAATGATATTGAAGAGGCTATAGGTAAAGTTTTTTAATTAATTTAAATACCTGTATTATTTTATATGATGTCCTACTTTAGAGTTTTTTATAAATTAGTTTTTGTAACTTTAGTTATTTCAACTTTTGCTATATTTTCTATACTAACTAACCTTTTCATCTGGTCTCCTTTTAAGAAAAGAACCGTCATTAGTTATCTTACATCGTATGCAAGTAAAGCCATACTCTGGAGTTTAAACTTTAAAATCAAACAAATCGGACCTCTTCCCAAAAAAGGCTCTCTGATTATTGGAAACCATATGTCTTACTTAGACATACTCATCTATGCCTCACACTTTCAAACTCTTTTTGTGACTTCAACTGATATGAAAGCTCGTCCTTTTTTAGGGCAAATCACTCAATTAGGTGGTTGTCTTTATGTAAATAGAAGAAACCCAAAAAGTTTAGTAAAAGAAATAAAAGATATTAAAAAGTATTTTGATTATGGCTCAAGCGTTACAATCTTTCCTGAAGGCACAAGTTCAGATGGCTCAAGCGTTCTTCCATTTAAGAAAAGTCTGTTTCAAATAGCACTTTTAACAAAATGCCCTATTCAGCCTGTGACACTTTGTTATAACAAAATAGATGGTGAAAAATTTAGTTCTTTAAACTGTGATAAAGTTTGCTGGTATGGAGATCATCTCCCCTTCTTTCCTCATCTTATTAGCCTTTTAAGGCTTAAAACAGTAGAAGCCACTATGTCAGTTTTAGACACCGTAGATCCATCTAAGTTTGAAGATCGCAAGACTTTGTGTGAATTTACCCACCAAAACGTTTCAAATGAGTACACCCGTTTGACTACTTGTTAATCCATGGCCATAGGTCTGTTTTTTACTTCAGTTAGTTAAAGTAAAATGACGATAATTCTATAATGGAGCTAATGAAAAAAACACTTAAAATCTTGTTAGCGGGCCTCGCCATATTAGTCTTAAGTTCATGTGAAGAAGAAAGCTTTACTGAATTTGAGTTTAATGTTCCAAATCAAGATAGTATCCCTGTAATTTTATCAAATACTTTTCAAAGAGTTTTTCAAGATGGTGACACTTTTATTGAAGAGGTTCCTGGACCGTGGTTTTTTCTAAATTATAACATTGTTAACAACTCAGCCGATGAAGACCTCGTGGTAGTAATTCTCAAACTTAGAACTACAAGTCTTGCTGGAACCAGTGAGTTTGAAGTTTTCTACTTAGACTCTACTTTTGAGCCTACCACTATCACGATTCCTGCAGGAGGTGGAACTTTTCCAGCAGCAGGGGGCGATCAGTTTTCTGAAGTTACTATTCACAGCTTAACAGGTGAAGATTCAGCTGATGAAGTAGATTTTGACTCTCTTATTGGCTCTTCATATAGCATAGAACTTCAAATGATTGGTTATACTCTTGATTCAGATGGAGTAGCAAAAACCAACGTTGTTAAAAAAGTTCAACTTACCGGTAATGCTAACTAAAAATTATTTTTTTTCATCCCTTACTAAAATCCTAATCGACCAAATGGAAATCTCATAAAGAAAAAAGAGAGGTCCTGCCATAAAGAGCATGCTTGTTGGATCAGGTGGCGTCATAAGAGCAGATACAAAAGACAGTATTAAAAAAGCGTAGCGCCTGTTAGAAGCTAAAAAGTCTGCACTTACAACTCCTAACAATCCTAGAATTGTTAAAATAAGAGGAATCTCAAAAGCTAAACCAAATAAAAATGTCGTACTTAGAAAAAATGATAAATACTCTTTAACAGATATCAGTGCCTGATCTTGCCCTTGTCCAAAACTTAGTAAGAAATTAAAAGCTAGAGGGTAAACCACAAAATAAACAAAACTCACTCCAGAAATAAAGAGAAGACTTCCTACAAAAATGAAAGCTAAGCCGTACTTTTTCTCTTCCTTATATAAAGCTGGGGCTAAAAACCTCCATAAGTGATAAAGCCAAAATGGACAGCTAATAATAAAACCACCCATTAAAGAGATTTTAACGTAAGCTATAAAATTCTCCATAAGTCCTGTGTATACAAGGCCTTGCTCAGGAGTAGATAAAAATGGCTCAATAGGCTTTCTAATAATATTAAAAAGTTCTTCTTTAAAATTCCACGCAACAATAGCTGAAACAACTACTCCAATAACACTGTAGACTAGTCTTTTTCTTAGTTCCCTTAAATGTTCAACTAAGGGCAGCTCTTCTAAATCAGTTTCACTCATCTTTAATAAACCCTAACTCTCTTTTGTCTCTTCTTGTTCTAACAAATCAAGTTGTTGTTCATGTTCTTTTTCTTGAACTTTAGCAGATGGATTATCTCTATAAAAATCTTCTTCTGTATAATCTTCATGAGCGACATCTTCAGGGTTGTATTCATCAACTAAGTGATTTTCATGCATGTGTGTATTATCTTGAATATGTTCTTGTGTTATTTTTGAATTTTTCTTATTAAACTCTTGCTCATCAATGGAGCGAGAAATTTCTCTTGTTACATCTGATGTTGTTCTTTTTATGTCATTAATAAAGCGGCCTATGTTTCGCGCTAAGCTTGGTAGTTTTTCAGGGCCGACAACTATTAAAGCTATCACCCCTAAAACTAAAATTTCACCCATTCCTAAATTAAACATATCTGATAAAACTAACTTAATTCTCTATTGATTTGAAGCTTTCTTTGACTTAACAGGAACAATACCTAGATTAATAAGATCCTGCTCTGCTTTTTTAGAGTCTCTTTCGTTTAAATGATCAAACAAAGTAAGAACGTCTGCCTGATTTTGAAGATTAACCTTCTGGCTAATGCCCATAAATAGGTCCACATAGCTTGAAAATTTAAAGCTGATCTCTTCAAAAACAGGGCTCTGCGTTTTTTGATAAAGCCCACTATAAGCGGAAGTTCCAATCTGAATATAAAAATCTAAGCCAATAAGTTTTCTCTTTAATGCTTCAGAGAAAAAACCTACCTGATAAAGAGCCCTCTCTCCAACTGAGCGCAGTTTATAAGAACCGAGTGCATCTGTTGTTTCTTGAATAGCCTTTAAATAGTGCTCTGAGATCATTAGATCGCTAAAAACACTCATATCTTCTTCTTCACTTTTATCACTAGCTAGTAACATATTCGCTTCTAAGACATCTGAAAGATAAATAAAGGAAATATCTGATATAGAAAGTTTGTTTTCAGCCTTAACCTCAGACATTAGACCGACAAAATACTCTTTAAGAGATAGATCCAATATAACAGATTTTTGATCAGACAAACTCGCCTCCAACTCTGTTTATTTTATCGGCATTTAGTCAAATTGTCTAAAAAGACAGCTCTTTTACAAACATCCCATACATTAGTTGAGCTAAGCAAAACAAAAAAGTGTCACAAAATGAGATGAAGCCGTTGTATTTAACCTATTGAAAACAAGAACTCTTCCCCACTTAGAATTTCTTTAAGTAAAGACTGTATATCATCTGCTGTGACGGCTTTAATACTTTCATTAAATTTTTTGTAGTTAAGAGGATCTAGACCGTAGAGCGCATCAAACAAAATCGCATCAGAAATAAAAGAGTTTTTCTGAAGCGACATTGCCCTGCCTCCTAAAGCTTGATTTTTTGCAAACTGCAACTCTTCTTCTGAAAGTTCTTCTTGAGCAAGTTTTCTTAACTCCTCTTTCATCATAGAAATCGCTTTTTCTTTCTTTGAAGGATCACAAGCTATATAAGTTCCAAAGTAGCCTGCATAAAAACCTGAGTGATCAATTGGTGCTACTGAATAAGCTAGAGATTCCTTATCTCTAAGTTCAATAAATAATCTACCACCTTGTCCACCAAGAATTGAGCTTATCACATCAAGCACTTCTTTTTTTGAGTCATCATACTTTAAACCACGATAACCAAGAACAATATGTGATTGTGCTTTATTAGATTCTAAATTTTTCATCTCACCTTTTGAACTTGCTTTAAAATCTAAACCACTAAGAGAAAACTCCTCTCTTTTAGGCAGCGCTGATTCAATAGACTCAACAAGGTCATTGATTTCTTTTTCTGGTAGATTACCAACTATAGATAAAACAAAATTCCCTTTATGAAGATTAAGAAATGTTTTTAAGTCTAAATCACTTAACTTATTTATATGCTCTTCTAAACCTATAGCGTCTCTAGAATAAATTGTGTCTTTAAAAATACTTTGACTAAAGCTTTTAAATAAAACTGCTGCAGGATGATCTTTTTGAGACTTAATCTGCGCTGCTAAAATATTCTTCTCTCTCTTAATTGTGACATCTTTAAATAAAGGGGCTTTAAGAGATTCACTAAAAAGCTCTGACAATGAACTAAAAAATTTATTTAATGTCATTAAACTTAAGCCAATTGAATGCTTACCTGCAAAAGCACTAAAGCTTGAACAATAAAAATCTAATATTTTGTTTTGTTCTTCTTCAGTTTTCATTTCAGACTCTCTACCCCAAACTCTACCAAATAAAGAAACAAGGCCCTGCTTATCATCTGAAGAAAGAGTTTCTCCCCCAGGAAAAGCAAGTTTAATCGAACAGACTTCACTCTCTGTTTGTGGAGTATAAATAACTTGATTATTTTTTTTAGTTTTCCAGCTTCTTTGCTCTAAGAGAGTCTCTACTTCAATTTTTTCAGTAGACACATCAAGATCTTTAAGAGTCCAATTGATCTCCTTATTTTTAAGAGCTTTTAGCTTTTCAACTGACACTTCTAAGTCTTTAAAGCTAACTTCTTCTTTTGATAAGCAAGTGAGTTTAGGCTCTACTGAAAGTAAGCTTTTCATAACACTCGCTGCTTCTTCCTGGTCTACTAATAAAATTTCTTCAAGCTTTCTCTCAGAAGTGTTTACATCACCATAGTAAAGCCAATCATCACCTATTTGCCTGCAAAGACTTGAAACTGATTCTTTTGCGTAAAGCATTTCACTAGAGAAAATATTTCTAGCTTTACTAAATGCTTGAGTTAAATCTTTTGCTTCTAAAAAATTTTCTACCGATTTAGGCAGTTCTTTTGAAAGTTCATCAAATGTTTCTGGCATACAAGTTCCAGATATTGAAAACACTCCAACATCTCTTCCTGCATAATAAAAACTACCAATAGACTGGCAAAGCTGCTTATTAAGTTTTAAATCTTTATAAAGATGAGAGCTTTCTCCTTGCCCAAGTAAAAGAGCTAGCACTTCATAGGCATTACTATTTCTATGACTTAAATTCTCTGCTCTCCAAGTGTAGTAAAAAAAAGTTTTTTCAAACTCAGTTTTTTGATAAAAAACTTTCTCGTTTGATAAACTCAAATCTCCTCTAGGCCTATCCCTTAATATTTCACTTTTTTCAGGAACCTTAGAAAAATATTTCTCACATAATTTCTCTAAACTCTCCTGCTCTACATCACCTACACAAACAAGAGCCATATTTGGCACTGAATATCTTTCATTAAAATAATCTTTAATGACGTCTACTGGGACTTTCTCTATATTTTCTTCCGTTCCAATAACTGGCAGTTCATAAGCATAGCCCTTAAACATTGTTGAAAAAAGAAACTGACTTGCAACTCTAGATGGCTGATCAAAGCCTCTTTTTATTTCTTCAATAACAACTTCTCTTTCTCTATCAACTTCAAGAGAATCAAATTGGGGGCTGGTGACCATTTCATGAAGAACTTTTGCTGCAACTTCAATGTTTTCTTTTGGAACCGTAACGTAGAAAACTGTTTGATCAAAAGATGTATACGCATTTAGCTCACCACCAGCACCTTCTACAACTTGCGCAATCTCTCCTGGGGCATAGTTTTGAGTTCCTTTAAAAACTAAGTGTTCGATAAAGTGGCTTAAACCCGCCTCATGCTTAAGTTCATCAGCACTACCTGTTTTTACCCACACCTGCATAGTGACAATAGGAGCTTTTTGGGTTTTTAAATAGTAGAGAGGTAATTTGTTTGAAAGATGTTTTGTCTGAATTTTCACTAAGTTCTCCTAAAAAGGTTTTTGGAATTTATGTTCATATTCCCTATTGCCTTCAAAAATGTCATTACTGTGACTTTGTAAAGTTTAGAGTAGATGAACTGCCACCCTTTGAAGACTACTTTAACCTTATGTTTAAAGAACTGGAACAAAAAAGAATGCCCCTAGATCATAAAGTTAAAACTATTTATTTTGGAGGAGGCACTCCTTCTCTAGCTCCAAAGAAACTCCTTGAAAAATACCTTAATAAAATTCTATCAACCTATGCAAAAGCCCAAGAAGAGATTGAAATTAGTCTAGAAATCAACCCAAAAACCCTAGACTTAAGTGACATTAAAGATCTTCTTTCTATGGGCTTTAATCGCTTTAGTCTTGGAGTGCAGTCCTTTCAAGATAAATTCCTTAACTCATGTGGTAGAGATCACTCAGCTAAAGATTCTATTAAAGATCTTGAAAATTTTTCCTCTCTTAATTTAAATTACTCTGCAGATTTACTCTTTGGTCTTCCAAACCAAAGCCTAAAAGACCTTGAGTATGATTTAAATATTCTTACTAGTTTTAACCCCCCTCATGTAAGCCCGTATAATTTAACTCTCCCAGAAAAGCACTTCTTTAACAAAGGAAGAGCAAGCGATGAAGATCAAGCTGAAATGATGTCACTTATTACAGAAAAACTTAAAGAGGTTGAAATACGAAGATACGAAGTATCTAACTACTCAAAGCCAGGAAGTGAGTCTAAGCACAACCTCTCTTACTGGACAGACACGCCTTACTGGGGATTAGGCATGGGAGCTCACTCTTATTTTAAAAACGAGTCAGACTGGGGAGTAAGGTCATGGAATTCTGGTAATTTTAAAACGTATGAATCTTTTTGCAGTAGTGGCAATAAGGACTTTCAAAAATCTGAAACTCTAAAACCCCATGAATCTTTGACTGATTTTTGCCATACCTCTTTACGCTCAATAATTGGGCTAAATAAAGATCTTCTTTCTCAAAAATATGGAGCTCTTCTGCCAAAAGATCTCTGGAGCACACTAGAAACACTAGTCTCAAAAGACCTTCTGTCGTATGATTCACTTTCTTGGCGACTAACTGAGAAAGGTTTTAAAGTTCCTAATCAAGTTTTTAATGAACTTTGCTTTTTAAAACTTTAAATACTGCTAAGAGGTTGATTACTAAGAAACCATCACCATTGTTATCTTACGTAAGAAATTATTAAAAAAGACGGAGCTAGAATACTAAAGATGAGTTCAGAAAAGAATAATAACGATTCAAAGATAAATAACGATGTTCAAGCTGAAGACGATAGAGTCCTCATTGATGATACAAGCTTAGATGATGTAGACCTTTCTACCAGCAATGATGCTGCTGAGCCTAAAAATTTAGCAGCAGACTTAGAAAAGCAAAAACAAGAGTATCTTTATCTCAGGGCTGAGTTTGATAACTTTAGAAAACAGTCCATTAAAGAAAGATCTGACCTTGTGCGTTTTGGAGCTGAACGTATTTCTAGGGACTTGCTAAACGTTATTGATCTTATGGAGAAGGCCATGTCTGTAGAGGTAACTCCTGAAACAATCAGTTCTTATGTTGAAGGGATCAGTTTAACAGCAAAAGAGCTAAATAAGACTTTAGAGAAGCATGGAATTAGAGAAATCGATTGTAAAAATAAAGCCTATGATCCTATGAACGCTGAGGCTTTAAGTCAGGTACCAAGCAACGAAGTAAGTGATGGGCATGTTTTAGAAGTTATGAGAAAGGGCTATAAATACCACGAAAAAGTTCTTAGACCCGCTCAAGTTGTTATTGCCACAAAACCTCAAGAAGATAGCGCTAAAAGAGACTAAAGAGTTTTTAGATTGTGAGAATAGAAGACCACTACGCAAGATTAGGATTAACTCCTGGCGCATCACAAGATGAAGTTAAAAAAGCATATCGAAAACTTGCTTTAAAATTTCACCCTGACAGAAACCCTAATAAGGCTGGAGCTGATGAAGCTTTTAAAAGTATCAGTGAATCCTATCAATTTATATCAGAGTTTTTAGAAACAGCTGAATACAGTGAAAATAGCAGCAGTGATCAAGGCTTTGATTACAACGAGGACACAAACACTGCTGGTGGAACTGAAAACCCTATTAATTATAAGTATTCGCTTTTACTTACTTTTGAGGAATGTGCAAAAGGGTGCTCTAAAATTGTTCACTTTTATAAAAGCATGCCTAGTGGCAATAAAGAAGAAGTAAGACTAGAAGTCGCAGTCCCTCAAGGCGTTAAAGAAGGGCAAAAGCTTAAATTAAAAGGAGAGGGCGGTTTTAACTCTCAAGGCCAAGCAGGTGATCTTTTTATTTATATCAATGTGCTTCCTCACCCTCTCTTTGAAAGAAAAGGCAAAAATGTCTACCTAGACCTTCCTATCTCTTTAGATGTAGCTATTTTAGGTGGAAAGGTAGAAATACCTACTCTTGCGGGCAAAGCTGTTTTGACCATCCCCACTAACACCCATACTGGCAAAACATTTAGATTAAAACAAAAGGGCTTTCCAAGCTTGGGTGGAATGGCAAAAGGGGATATGCTCATTAACGTTATTGTAGATTTCCCTGATAATTTTACTGAAAGTGAAATAGCTTTCATTAAATCTTTAGGAGCTAAAAGACCACCACTGATACAAGAGTATCAACTCAGACTGCAAGAAACCTTTAAAGGTAGAAAGCGCTAGGAGAGAATTTTATGAAGAACTTTCTTTTATTAATAACAGTCCTTGTTATTTTTAATGGCTGTCAAACAACACCCGTTAAAAAACAAGCAACACCTGCTCCGCCAAGTTTTGTATCTGAGTTTAAAGCTGCTAAAGCTCTTTTAAATAAAAATTCTAAAATTGGTCTCTTAAAATTAAACCAACTTATAGATAATAATCCTGAAAATAATTACACTGATGACGCTTTATTTTTAATGGGTACAACTTTAGAAAAGCAAGGTAGAAACGCTGAAGCAGTAACTGCATACTTAAGAATTATTGATTCTTCTTTTTTAAGCCCTCTTGATGGCAAAGCCATACTTAGAACGGCAAATTTATTCCTTAAAAACAAAAAAGAAACCTCTGCTTTAACTGTTTTAAACAAAGTGGATGAAATCGAGCTGCAAGATAAAAAATCACTTTATCAAATTGAAAAGTTAAGAGCCCCTCTTCTTTTTAAAAACAAACTTTATAAAAAGTACTTACAATCTTCTCATAACCTTGCTTCTTTAACTCCCTCTAGATCTGAGAGAACAACAACACTAAATCAGGTCAATGACCTTATGAGAATAAAATTTACTGAAAAGCATTTTAAAGAAATTATTAAATCTCCTAAATATAGGCTCTTTAAACCTCTAGCTATTTTAAACTTAGCAGAATTTTACTTTGAAAAAGAACAACCAGGAAGAGCTCAACAACTCTTAAATGCTCAGGCTATTAATTTAAATACGAAAGAATATAAAGAAAAAGCTCTTGAGTTATTAGAAAGAGCTAAAATATATGAATCTTTTGATGATAAAGTTATTGGAGTTATTCTCCCTATGTCTGGAAGATATCAATCAGTTGGTAAGGAAATGCTTAAAGGCATTCAAATTTCTTTTGGTATTTGGAATCAAAACAGAGACTCTAACTTTCGTCTTTCTATTATGGATAGTGAAGCATCTGCTGAAAGAACAAAGATTGCATTTGATCAAATCATGAAAGAAGATCGACCAATTGCAATTATTGGTGGACTCATCAGTAAAACTGCAGAAGTTATTGTTTCTAAATCAGAGGACTATAAAGTTCCTTCTTTTATCTTAAGTCAAAAAAGTGGACTTACTAATTCGAAAAGATATGCTTTTCAAGGAGCCAACTCTATAGACTTCTACACTGAGGTTATTGCAAGTACAGCGTATAAAGTTATGGGTATAAAAAAAATGGCTGTCTTAAAATCTAATGAACCTTTTTCATCTGAATACTCTGATTCTTTTATTAAAAACTATACAAAAATTGGCGGAGAAATTATTGATACCATTGAATATGATCTAAGCCAAAAATATGCCTTGCCTTCAACTATTAAAGCTCTTGTTCAATTAGACAATACTGAAGGAAGAGAAGAAGAGTTTGAAGTTGCAATGGAGAAATGGAAGAATTCGAAAAAGGGAAGAGGAGCTGGATCAACTCCAAGACTTGAAGATGTTTTAGAACCTAAAATTGAATTTGAAGGACTCTTTATTGCAGATGGAGCAAAAACTGCCGGTCTTATTGCCTCAACACTGGCTTACTTTGATGTTGAAAACATTCCTCTTATAGGAACACACCTATGGAACAGTCCCGACCTTGTTCAAAGAGGACAACGTTTTGTTGAAGGAGCGGTCTTTGCTACAAGTTATTACGATCAACTTGTCCAAGATTCTTTATGTGGAAGAACATATTCAAAAGTTTTTAACGAACCTATTTCTTCATACTCTTACAAAGGTCTAGAGGCAGGACAAATTCTTAGATCAGCTTATATTAATGATGGCGCAAGCTCTCGTAGAGCGCTTATGCAGTCCATTTCAGGCATGAGCACTTTTCAAGGCTGTCTTGGTGAAGTGCAAAAGCATAAGCAAAACTTTTTGAAACCATTATTCTTACTTTCTGTTAAGGATAAACAAATATCTATGTTTGATCCTAATGCTCCAGCAGATTCAACTAAAGGACCAGATAATTAATGTCAGAATACTGACTATTAAACAATAATAGTTAACTCCCGATAAATACTTTGTAACTACTATAGTGTAGCGATCAAAGCTTGGGAGGCTTTAATGAGTTCAAATAATAATGGTAATAGCAGCGGTAGCGGTAACAACAATAACAGTACTGTTACAATTCCAGATTCACTTCCTCTTCTTCCTGTAAGAGACATGGTTGTGTTTCCTTATATGATTCTTCCTTTATATGTTGGAAGAGATTCTTCTATTCAAGCAGTGGAAAAAGCTCTTACTTCAAACAGACTGATCTTTTTATCCAGCCAAGTTGAAATGTCAGATGATGAACCAAAATCAGATGCCATTTATAAAACTGGAACTGTAGCAATGATCATGAGAATGAGAAAACTTTCTGATGGCAGAGTTAAAATTCTAGCTCAAGGTATTTCAAAAGCAAAAGTTAAAAGCTTTTCTCAAGAATCTCCATTTTTTGAAGTAAATATTGATAAAATTGAAGAAAGCCCCGTAAAAGATATCACTCCCGAGATAACTGATATGATGAAGCTTTGTAGAGACAATTTAGAAAAAGTTATTAGCCTTGGAAGAATGCTTTCACCTGATATCTTATTAGTTTTAGATGATATTAAAGATCCAGGCAGACTATCTGACCTAGTGGCTTCTAATTTAGGTTTAAAAATCGAAGATACACAAAAAGTATTAGAAGAGACAGATCATGTAAAGAAATTAGAACTTGTAAACACTCTCCTTTCTCACGAGCTTGATGTTATGAAAGTTCAATCAGCTATTAAAGGAACTCCTAAAGATGAGATGTCAAAATCTCAGAGAGAGTACTTTCTTCGTGAACAAATGAGAGCAATTAAAAATGAATTGGGTGATTCAGGAACTGATACTAAAGAAGATGAAGGATCTGACTATAAAAAGAGAATTGAAGAGGCTGGAATTCCTGAAGAAACTAAAAAGGAAGTTTTAAAACAACTTGCAAGACTAGAGAGAATGCACCCAGATGCAAGCGAATCTTCAATGATTAGAAACTATCTTGATTGGATGACAGATCTTCCTTGGTCAAAATCTACTGAAGATAGATTAGAACTTAGTGAAGCTAAGAAAATATTAGATGGCGATCACTACGATCTAGAGAAAGCAAAAGAAAGAGTTTTAGAGTTTTTAGCAGTTAGAAAATTAAAAGATAATTTAAAAGGTCCAATTCTTTGCTTTGGCGGCCCTCCAGGAGTTGGTAAAACCTCATTAGGTAAATCAATTGCAAAGGCTATGGGTAGAAAGTACCAAAGAATTGCTCTTGGTGGATTAAAAGATGAGGCTGAAATTAGAGGCCATAGAAGAACTTATGTTGGAGCTATGCCTGGTAAAATCATCCAAGCCATTAAACAAGCTGGAACAAATAACCCTGTTATTGTTTTAGATGAAATTGATAAATTAGGCTCTGATTTTAGAGGTGATCCAAGTGCAGCAATGCTTGAGGTTTTAGATCCTGAACAAAACAGTGCTTTTAAAGATAACTATATTAATGCTGACTTTGATTTATCAAATGTTTTATTTATCGCAACGGCTAACGTGCTTCAAAATATTCCACCGGCTTTAAGAGATAGAATGGAAATTCTAAATATTCCTGGCTATACTGAAAATGATAAACTTCTTATTGCTCAAAAGCATTTAATCGATAGACAAATTAAAGAGAATGGACTTGAGCCAGAAAGCGTTGAATTCACAGAAGATGGCCTTAGAGCTTTAATCAGTGGATTTACAAGAGAAGCCGGACTAAGAAATCTTGAAAGAGAAATCGGTTCAGTTTGCAGAAAAGTAGCTAAAAAAGTAGTTGATGGACACACTGAGACCGTAGTTGTAAGTGAAGAAATGCTTTATGAGCTTATGGGCCCTGCTCGCTTCATTAGAGAAGATAGATTTCATGAAGATCAAGTTGGTATCTCAACAGGTTTAGCTTGGACTCAAGTTGGTGGAGAGATTCTTTATGTCGAAGCTCTTGCAATGAAAGGCAAAGGCGGAATGACACTAACAGGTCAGCTTGGTGATGTTATGAAAGAATCTGCAGCTGCAGCACTCTCATACGCTAAGGCTCATCATGGCGAGCTTGGAATTGATCCAAACTGGTTTGAATCAAATAACATTCATATTCACCTTCCAGCAGGAGCAATTCCAAAAGATGGCCCTTCTGCAGGAGTTACCTTAGCAACTGCCTTAGTAAGCCTTATGACTGAAACTCCTGTAAGAATGGATGTTGCAATGACTGGAGAGCTTACTTTAACTGGTAGAGTTTTACCTGTAGGCGGAATTAGAGAAAAAGCGCTTGCTGCTTTAAATCAAGGTATCAGTAACGTTATTATTCCTATGCAGTGTAAAAAAGATATTGAAGACATTCCAAAAGAATTTAAAGAAAAGATTAATTTCATTCTTGTTGAACATATTGATGAAGTCTTTCAAGTTGTCTTTAATCAAAAATCTAACAAGAAAAAGACTGGTAAAACAGCTACTAAGAGAAAGGCTTCTCTAGCAGCTTAAGATTTGTATCTTTATCTTGCTTATATAAAAAAAGGCTAACTTTTAACAGTTAGCCTTTTTTATTTTTAAATTACTTTAAAGATTATTTTACTTTAACAATAACTCTTCTATTTTTAGCTCTACCTACAGGTGTTGAGTTATCTGCTACAGGAGAAGTCTCACCAAAACCTATTGCTTGAATTTTTGTGTCAGGCACATCATATGTTCTCATGATATAGTTTTTAATCATTCTAGCTCTTCTCTCACTTAATGACTGGTTAAAAGCTTCCGCTCCAGCTGAGTCTGTATGACCTTCTACAAATACCATTCTATATTCTTTATTCGTTTGTAAGAATTTTCCAACAGGATCAATTTGCTTTTTCGCCTCAGCTGTTAAATTTGAACTACCAGAAGGGAATTTAGCGCTGATATTAAACTCTTTTAAAACTGGAGCATTCTCGATTTTAACTGGCTCAGAGATTGGCTTAGCTTCAGACTTTTTAGGAGCTGGAGCAGAGCTTGAACCCATCATATTAAATTCAGAGTTTTCTACTTCACCACCAAAAGCGTATCCAATTCCTACAAATAATCTCCAGTCAGCATTCTGTGCTTGAGAGAAAACACCCACAGTTCCACCAAAACCAAGATCAAGACTTTCTCCGGCTTTATAGTTAGCACCTAAAAGGATCTCTGCACCTTTTTGGTCTAAATCACCAGCTTCTGTTTTAAAATCAAAAAACTCATCTGTTGGAAGAGTGGCATAAACTTCTGTAACACCCGTTAGCTTATCGTTTAAAATAACGTTTAAACCTACTGATGCAAGCACATCACTTCCACCTCTTGTTTCAGTAAAAGCTGGGTATCCTGCAAGAGCTGGCGAAGTTAAAGGATCTCCACTTGAACCATATCTATAACCAATGTTTGCTGCAAACCTTACTCTATCTGTAATAAGACGATCATAAGCCATTAAAACAGCTGCTGTATAATCATCTTCATCACCAACAAAGTAATCTGGATCAGCCACACCATATCCAAGACTTAAAACCGTTGCCCAGCCTCCACTTTCACAATCACACCATCTATATTTTAAGTTGGCCCTGATATGTGTAAAATTATCATCCGTGTACGGATCACCTTCTTTATCATTGTAATCAATAATACCTGTACCGGCTAAAGAGAAAGACATTTTATCAGAAACACCAACTGCAAAACCTAATTGAGCTTGCATCACATTGTTTTTTAAACTCGGACTTGAGTAATGAATATTTCCTGCATAATCAAAGAAGATCGTTGTCTTAACAGTATTTTTTGGCAAAGTTCTTGATGAATGAACTGTGAAAAAATCCATATTACCCGGATTTACATTAAAATATTGAGACTGACTTCCCACATAGTTTGCTGATGCAAAACTTGAAAAACCTAATATAGCTATTACCGCCAAAGTACTTCTAAGCATATCATACACTCCTTCTTAGCTCTTAAAACACGTCTATTTCACGCGTATAGAGTTAAGAGGTCAACTTTTAACCTTAAACTTAATAATCTCTTTGTTTGATGTGTTTTTAAGAAACTAGAAGCTGTGCTTCATAAAGGAAGGCTCTTCAAAAATCTTCTCGTCATTTAAACGATCAATCTCACTTTCAAATGCCTTATTTAAAGTCTGCAGATCAACGATATGTTGTTTCAAATATGTAATTTGCTCTTCTTTTTCTTGTAAGATCAGTGCATATGCTTTTTTTAACTCATCTAAGGGGCTGCTATCAATAATACCGGATCTAAGAGATGAGCTTGATGTTTGCTTTGTAACCTTAGTAGATGCCGGAGTTTTATCCACCATTTCTACATCTTCATCCTCTTCAATAGAAAGACTTAAACCTAAAGGCTCTAAGAAAGTTTCTTCTTGAGCCTTAGCTGTCTTCTTAATTGATTGACTCTGAACAACCGATTGTGGGGGGGCGACAGAATTTGACTGATAGGAAGACGTCAACTCACCAAAAGGCTTGTCTGGCAGAATATACTTTCCATTATCTAGAACGTATGGAATCTCATCTTTTTTAATCCTTCTACGCAACGTAGAGATACTCACTCCGTGCTTAGCTGAATACTCTGTAAGAGACATCCAAAATTCATTGCTCAAGACTATCCTCCTGGTTATCAAAAATTATCCTTAGCCCCTAAAAGTGTAAAGAATAAAGTGCCTATTCAGGACTTTAACCTATGAATACTGGACCTGGTCAATGAATATTTAAATCTTTTATCTAGTTTTTTGCTTGAACCAAGAGGCTAGTCAGGCTCACAATAGAGTATATGGAATCTGTTAAAGTTGAGTCTCCTTCATTAGTTTTAAGTGGTGGCGGTATGAAAGCCGCGGCATTTCACGTTGGTGTCAGCCTTGCTCTAAAGCAAAAAGGCTTCTCTATTGGAAATTATGGGGATTTAAGTACTAATAATATGGCCTTTAAAAATTATGTAGGCTCAAGTGCCGGCTCTATTATTGCTTCTTTCTATGCTGCTGGATACTCTGTTGAAGACGTTATTTATGCCTTTACCCAGGGTAAGCACAGCCTGGATACTCTCCAGTTTGACTCTTTAAACCCTACAGTAAAATTGCCTAGGTTAAGTTATAGAGATGTCTTTTCAATTAAATTAGACTCTGCAAATCCAGCAAAATGGATACCCTCTTTGTTCTCTAAAGACTCTATGGTTTGGGGAGGCTTAGAGGTCTTGTTAAAGAAATCATTTAAGGTAAACGGTCTTTTTTCTTCAAAGAAAATAGGTGAATATTTTCAAGAATCCGTTTTTCAAGATGAAAGGGTCTTTTTTGACGATTTAAAACCTAATCTTTTTATAATTGCCACTTATTTAGACTATGCGAAAAAGGCTATCTTTTGCTCACATAGAATTGAAAGTGAAAATAAATATGGAGATACTGCAGATTATATCACTGACGTTAAGATGAAGGACGCCATCTGTGCTTCAGCTGCCCTGCCTCCTATGTTTGCTCCTTATAAAATAGATGAAAAATTCTACTTTGATGGTGAAATAAGGGACTCCTTGAGTAGTCACGTGGCTTTAGAGCAAGGATCTGACCTAGTCATTGTATCTTACTCAATGCACCCCTATGAGTATACAGAGGACATGGGAAGCTTAAACGAGTATGGGATACCCATAATTGCCAACCAGGCTCTTTATCAGCTTATTCAGCAAAAGATCTCAAATCACAGACGCCATAAGCTTAAAATGCATCTTCTTTTTACAGACCTTGAAAAGGACCTAAAAAAACATATGCCCGAAAAAAGTGCTAAAGACTATATCGAAGCTTTAGAGCAAAAGTTTTTCCCGAGTCGAAAATCAAAGGTTATTTATATCCACCCATCTTCTTCAGACCATGAAATGTTCTTTGCTGATCACTTTTCACTTAACCCTAAAATACTAAATAAAATTGTAACTATTGGGTTTAGGTCAGCCATGGACTCTTTAAGAGATTTTGAATTTAAATAAGCTTTATTTTAAGCTTTAAAAGGTGGGAAAACTTTAATTAAGTTATCCTTCATGCCATCAATTTTTTTACTGGCTTTATCAAAACCACTAAGCTTTGAATAAAGCTCATATTGCTCATCAATAATAAGAGCTGCTTTATTAAAACCATCTTCACTTAGATTATTTAAGACTTCCAGATTAGACCAAACTGTTGATTCAGTTTTTGAATTAATAAATTCTTCTAAAAGCCTTAATTTCTTATAAGCCTCATATGTGTTTATCATTTACTAACAAGCCTTGATTCAATGTTGATAATACTATTAACCGTCATCACAGCTCTAAGCCCCTCTTCACTTTGTATTGGTGCAAAAAAATGAGGATGAGTAGTGGCTACTAGCATTTTCTTTGAAAAACGCTCAAAGCACTCATGTGGGCCAACACCCACCTCTATAATACTTGTCTTCTCTGAATAAAAGGCTTCTACGACTTTCTCAGCTATAGCTATATTATACTTATCATCTCGACCATATAGATCATTCCAAGGATATAAATAAAGATCCGCTATACTGTATGATGTATTCCGGTAAGTGTTTGGGTCTCTATATATGGCTCTAAAACTTGAGTCATACACTTCAATAAAATGGTCTTCTTTAATAAGATCAAATAAGTCTTTAGAAAATTTAAATTTATTCTTTTTTAAAAAGCCCCAAATATTCTTAACCTCATGCTCAGCTGTATCATATTTACTAGAGATTTCTGACATTCTGTTTGTCTCAGAGACTATACAAGCTTTTAAGTCTGATAAGCCTTCTGTTAACAGTGCCTTATCTTTTGATAAACTTGAAAAAGCATCAACCTCTATATTATATCTTAAAAGCTCTTTTTTAAGGCCCATACAAGCATTTAAAAATACTTGAAGTTCTTTATCTGAATTATTTTCTTTCTCTAATTTCATAAAAATCGTATAAACAATAATAGTTTATATGATCTCTCATTAAAAAATCAAGAAACATCTTTAATCGGCTGAAAAGTTTACCTTAAAACTAAGAAGCTAGAAGTATTGGCATGAATAAAGCTAGAACTAAACCTGAACCAACCATCAGTTTTGAAAAAAAGCTAAGATTTTGTGCACTAAAATGAGCGTTATCCCATAATTTAATAAATGAGTTTTCTTCTTTTAAATAAAGATGAACAACTATTTTTATATAATAAAATGCAGCTATCACAGAATTTATCAAGCCCCAAAACACAACCCAGTAAAGCCCAGTGTCTACAGCTTCCTTAAAAATAAAAACCTTACCAAAAAAACCAACAAAAGGTGGCATCCCAGCTACACCTAAAATTCCAAAAAGCATCCCTAAAGATAAAAGAGGAACCTTAAAACCAAGGCCATTTAAATCTTCAAGTAAAATTTGACTTCCTTTTTTATTTTCAAAATAAATTAAAAAACTAAACGTAAGGGCTGTAAGAAGACCGTAACCTAGCAGATAAAACATAATCGCTGTCATCTCTAAGCTCGTTCCTTTAATTGAAAAAGCCAAAAGCCCCATCATAAGGTAGCCAGAATGAGAAATACTCGAGTAAGCTAGAATTCTTTTTACACTTGTTTGAAGAATTGCACCAAAACTCCCAACAAGCATCGTAAGTACCGCAAGCCACTGAAAAATATCTTGAAGAACAAAACTATAGCTTAACATTCCTGCATGAAGGACTTTAGAAAACGCAAAGACTGAAGCAATTTTTACAGGAACAATCATATAATAAGTTAAAGAAGTGTTTGATCCTTCATAAACATCTGGCGACCAAGAGTGAAAAGGAAAAAGTGCAATTTTAAAAGCCATAGACATAAGCATGCAAATGGAACCAATAAAGAAAAGCCTATCACTTGCCATTAAGGCTTCTGAAACTTCTGCAATTCTACTCAGTTTAGTAACCACTTGATAACCATGATTAGAAACTGTTGCACCATAAATAAAAGCCATTCCTAGTAAAAAGAATGCTGAAGCAACTGAGCCTAAAACAAAATACTTTAGCGCAGCTTCTTTTGAGACTCTTCTTTCTAAAGACATTAAAACCATAATATAAAGAGGCAAGGACATAAGCTCTATACCAATAAAAAGCATTATAAGGTCATTTGCCCAAGACAGAGTGAGCATTCCAAGAACTGAGCTTAACATTAAAAACGTAAATTCAGAGAACTGCCCTGGTCTAATAGCCTTGTGTGAATAACAAAGCATTAACGCTGGTATTGAAAAAAGCAGGCATAAGTTAACTGCCCAGTAAGAGTTTGTACTAAAGATGAGTGAATTAGAAAAAGCCATTAAAGAGTTTTGTGCGACAATCACATTATTATAAGTAATCACATTAAGGGCTAAAGAGACAATAAGAGCAAAAACACCCGTTAAAAGCACTAGGGATTTAGGGGGCTCTTGATTACCTCTTAAAACTTTAATTGTAAGCGGCAAGAGGCTTAAAACAAAAAGAGCAATCGCTGGTGAAACTAAAAAGATTTCAACTAATGATACAGACGCTGGTGAATTCATCACTTCTCCTCACTTACTTTATAAGGCTGTTCAACATTAACAGTTGCACTCAGCTCATCTAAAGATGATTTCGTAAATTGAATAAATAGATTTGGAAATAACCCCATCACAAAAACTAAAATCACAAGTGGCGCAAGCGCAAGAGATTCTTTTAGGTTAAGATCTGGTAAAGAAAGTTCTTTTAAATTATTTGACACTTCTCCAAAGAAGACTCTCTTAACCATCCAAAGCATATAAGTGGCCCCAAGAACCACACCAGTTGTGGCAAAAATCCCGTATATATAGTTATATTCAAATGCGCCTAAAAGAATTAAGAACTCACCAATAAAGCCATTTGTTAACGGGACGGCTATACTTGAGAAAGTAATAACTAAAAACACAATCGTATAAATCGGCATAAGCTTAGCTAAACCACCATAATAAGAGATTTCTCTATTATGAGTTCTTTCATAAATCATTCCAACTAATAAGAACAAAGCACCAGTGCTCACACCATGGTTAAGCATCTGATAAAGTGCTCCTGTATGTGCTAATTCATTAAAAGAAAAAATACCGAGAATCACATAACCCATATGAGAAACTGAAGAGTAGGCAACAAGCTTCTTAATATCTGTTTGAACAAGAGCAACTAAAGCACCATAAATGATTCCAAAAACAGCTAATACACAAAAGATCCATCCATAGTTTACCGCAGCCTCAGGGAAAAGTGGGAGAACAAACCTCATAAAACCGTAGGTACCCATCTTTAACATTACACCAGCTAAAACAACTGAACCAGGCGTTGGGGCCTGAACGTGTGCATCAGGAAGCCAAGTGTGTACTGGAAAAAGTGGGGTTTTAACAGCAAAAGCAAGGGCAAACCCAAAGAAGAGAAGAGTTTGAGTTGAAAACAAAGAATCCTGTACAAAAGAAATATTAAGTAAAGAAAGGTCTGAAAGTAGTGAACTATAAGTTCCAGTAACAGAATGATTTAGAATCATTAGTGTAATAATAGCACCAAGCATGAAAACTGAGCCAAACATAGTGTAAAGAAAGAACTTAACTGTAGCATAAAGCTTTTGAGCACCACCCCAAATACCAATAAGTAAAAACATTGGAATCAGACTGCTTTCAAAGAAAAGATAAAAGAGCACAAGGTCTTGAGCTAAGAATGTTCCAAGCATTGAAACCTGAAGTAAGAATAAACTTACAGCATAAGTTCTTGGATTCTTATTCATCGAGTTCCAACAACCAAGATAAATAAGAGGAAGCAAGAAAGTTGTTAATAAAACAAGCCAAAAAGAAATCCCATCCACTCCAATAGCATAATAAATCCCAAGAGATTTTATTAATGGAAGCTTCTCGCTGAGCTGAAAACCGGCCTCATTCATATTAAATTTTAAGAAAAGTCCAAGTGAATAAATAAAATGAACTACAGAGAAGAAAAAAGAAATCGCTTTAACTTGCAAAGGCTTCTTCATGAAAAGAATAGGCACAAGAAAAAAGAGAGGTAGAAAAATAAGTCCCGTTAAATACATCATCACACCACTTTCGCTAAAATCACATTAAAAGCGAGACTGCCATAACAGTCGCCGCACCAAGTGAGAATAAAAGAACATAGTTCTGTAAATTACCATTTTGAAAAAACTTTGAAACATGACCAGTCTTTTTAGTAAAACTTGCCGTCTTTAAAACAAACTTATCTATAAGTTCAACGTCAATATAAACCCAAAGACCTTTTGAAATTTCAATCAAAGGGTTAATAATTTTTGAAAAATATATTTCATCAACAAAGAGTTTTTCAGATGAAAGACTTACTAATGCTGGAAACTTATCAGTAACAAGTTTGTTACTCATTTTTTTAGTAGCATAAATGGAGTAAGCAACATAAGCGCTTATTAAAGCTAAGGTTACAGAAACGCCCATTAAAACCCACTCAACTAAAACATTTGCTTCATGAGCTTCTCCGTGTGGAATTGCTGTATGAAACCAAGTTTCTAACCAGTGACCTGGGTGCCCTGGAAGAATTGCTCCAATAACGTGAGGGATACCTAAGAAACCACCAAAGGCAGCAAGCACTGCAAGTACCATAAGTGGAAGCGTCATTGAAATTGGACTTTCATGAGGATGCACATCTTTAGAAACTCTAGACTCTCCCCAAAATGTAAGAGCCATTAATCTTGTCATATAAAATGCTGTCATTCCAGCTGTTATAAAACCAATAATCCAAAGAAAAGTAGAACCATGATGACTTGTAAAAGCATTATAAAGAATCTCATCCTTACTAAAGAAACCTGAAAAAGGAGGAAGACCTAAAATTGCAAGCCAACCAATTAAAAAAGTTAAATGAGTTATTGGCATTGCTTTTTTTAGACCACCCATTTTTCTAATATCTTGCTCTTCATGCATAGAGTGAATCACTGAACCAGAACCTAAGAACATTAAAGCTTTAAAGAACGCGTGAGTCATAAGATGAAAAAATGCTGCTGTAAAAGCACCAACACCAACAGCTAAAATCATATAACCAAGCTGTGAGACTGTTGAATATGCTAGTATTTTTTTAATATCCCACTGTGTAAGACCAATAAAAGCTCCCATAAAAGCTGTAATAGCACCAATATAAGCAATCACAGACATTGCCTCTGGAGTTAATAAAAGCAGGCCTGCCATTTTAATAAGGACAAAAACACCAGCCGTTACCATTGTAGCTGCATGAATCAGTGCCGAAACAGGCGTTGGACCAGCCATTGCATCTGGAAGCCATACATAAAGTGGAACTTGAGCTGACTTACCTGTAACTCCAACAAAAAGAGCAAGAGCAATTAAAGTTGCTGGAGATGTCCATCCACCAAGAGATAAGTTTGCTCCAATTTCAGAATCAGCTGTAAAAGATGCAATTGCTGCATAATCTAGTGTTCCTAAGAATTTATAAAGTAAGAACATTCCTACTAAAAAGCCCGCATCACCAATCCTATTAGTTATAAATGCCTTCATGCCAGCTGCAGCTTTTTTAGGGTCTGAAAACCAAAAACCAATAAGAAGATAAGAACAAAGCCCCACTCCTTCCCAGCCTATAAAAGTAATAAGAAGGTTCTCCCCAAGAACTAATAAAAGCATATTAAAGATAAAAAGGTTTAAATAAGCAAAATATTTAAAAGGCCTTTCATCATGAGACATATACCCTACTGAAAAGAGATGAATCAAAGAACCTACTCCAGTAATGATAAGAATCATAAGAGCTGAGATTTGATCCATTCTAAAAGCAAAGTCTACACTTAAATTTCCAACGTAGATCCAGTCAAAAAACTTCCAACTTATTGCAACAGCTTCGCCGTGACTCTCATGAGTTAGTCCATAAAGCTTTAAAAATAAAAGAACTGCACAAATAAATGAGCCAAAAACCATTGATGTTCCTATAGTTCCAGCGACAAGTGCATTTGATTTTCTAAAGTTTACACCATTGATAATAAAACCAAGTAATGGAAACACAAAAATAAGGTATTGTATGATTTCTAAACTTCCCACGCTAACACTTACCCTTTTAGACTTTCAAAAAATGAAATATTAACTTCTTTAAACTCTTTATAAATAGACACAGCTAATGCCAAACCTACACCAGCTTCTGCCGCAGCAACTGTTAGAATAAAGAAAACCAGTATCTGACCTTCTGTATGTGATGAGAAATGACTAAATGCTAAAAATATTGTGTTCACTCCATTTAACAAGAGCTCCACTCCCATAAGCATCACGATCATATTTTTCCTAAGCATGATCGTTAAAAGACCCACTGCAAATAAAAATAAACCTAGAAAAATATAATGACCTAAAGAAACCTCTAAAAGACTACTAAGCTCTATCATGTGTTCCTCCTTTGATTCGACTTACAGAAACAACCCCAATTGCAATAACAAGAAGAAGAACTCCTAAAATTTCAAATGCAAAAACATAATCTCTAAAAAGACCAACTGCTAAAACTCTCGTTGATTCCATAGAAGATGGATCTGCTGCTTTAACTGGAACCGGGTAATACTTAGTAAGTGAAACTGCACCTGTGATTAAACCAACAAAAACCCCAATTGATGAAACTTTTAAGAACCTACTTAAAAGCCCTTTTGCAATTGGATTAGCATTATCTTTTAGATCAAAAAGCATCAAAACCATCACGAACAAAACCGTTACAGCTCCTGCATATACAGCCAGTTGTACTCCACCAAGAAAAAAGGCTCCCATTGCAAGGAACATAAAACCTAGACAAACCATTGATAAAACTAAAAATAACGCTGAAAAAATAGGATTACTAGCAAGAAGCACCCCTAAGGCAGCCACCGCAATAACAAATGCAAGCGGAAAAAAAACGATTGGATTATTTGCCATAACTTAAGCTCCTCTCATAAGAACAACTACAAAAGCTGTAATAACAGTATTAGCTAACGCCCATGGAAGAATTGTCTTCCAACCAAGGTCCATAAGTTGATCATATCTAAAACGCGGTAAAGTCCATCTTACCCATATAAAAATCCATAAAAAGAGAAAAACCTTGGTCATTAATATTAAATGACTCACTAATGTCGTCATCAAAGATGCGCCATTAAAGGCAAAGCCCATCCCAGTAAACATTTCATTAATAGCTTCTGGAGTAACAAACGGAAGGTTATATCCACCGAAATAAAAAGTTGCCATTAACGCTGATGCCACCATCATATGACCATACTCACCGATATAGAACATATTCATTTTAAGACCACCGTACTCAGTGTGATAGCCGGCCACTAACTCAGCCTCAGCTTCAGGTAAATCAAAAGGAAGTCTATTGCTTTCAGCAAAAACTGAAACGAAGAATAAAATTGCTCCAAGAGGCTGGTAAAAAATACCCCAGTTTGGAAGAAAAGGAATTATTGTTTCTTTTCCCATAAACATAAAAGTTAAAGGACCGTCTTGAATTGCAATCATTTCATTAAAAGAAAAAGTTCCATAAAGAAGAAGTATACCTACTAATGAAAGCCCTAAACCAAGCTCATATGAAATCATCTGTGCACTCGCTCTTAAAGCTCCAAAAAGAGAATACTTATTAGCCGATCCCCAACCAGCCATTAAAAGACTGTAAGCAGCAAGAGAAGAAACACCTAATACAAAGACTATTCCTATTCCATAATCATAACCTTGAAGTTTTAAATCATAAGGACCCCATGTGTTTCCAAACATTTCAAACGGTTCAAGTGAAAATGGAGCACCTAAAGGAATCGCTGCAAAAGCTAAAACTCCTGGAATAAGAGCAACAACAGGGGCTAATAAAAATAAAAACTTATAAGATCCACCAGGTATAAACTCTTCTTTAAAAGCAAATTTAACAGCGTCAGCTAAAAGTTGAACTAAACCTAAGGGCCCAACTCTATTAGGCCCAAATCTATTTTGAATGAAAGCAGATCCTCTTCTTTCTATCCAAACAAGAATAGGAACAAGCTGAACCATCAACAAAAAGATAACCACCATTTTGATGATTTCTATACCAATATACATTGCATCCATTTTAAATTACTCCCACTCAAGAGCGTTAGATTTGATCTCCCAAAAAAGACCAAAGATAAAAATTAGTACAAAAACAAACATTGAAGAGAAAATAAACCAACCAGCCCCTTCACTCACATAGTCTTGATAAGCAACAGCCCATGGATAAAGAAAAATAATTTCAATATCAAAAAGTATGAAAAGAATTGCTGTAAGATAGAACTTAACTGGGATTTTACTTCTATCAGCTCCATCAGATGTTAAACCGCACTCATAAGCCATTTTCTTTACTTTTGATTGGTTTGTCTTTGGTCCTAGAATTGAGGCGACAAAAACGAGTAAAAAACCAAAGCCTGTTACAAAAAGAGCTAAAAAGACTGTTGCTACTAATGGTGACATTATTGCTACTCCATAGGTAAAAGACTTCCATGAATGAAAATCAAAAAATTACTAAATATGTAACGTATATCTATATGTTTATTTGTTTTTTTATTCAATCTGATCTATCTGGCTTCGTAAAAAAATAGTATAGAATCAGTGTATAAATGAAGTGCATTAACGCACTTAACTGGCGATTGAAATTATGGTTTTTGTAAAAGGATTAAAAGTTTTAAAAGATGCCCTTAAAGAGGGGCCTTCAGTTATTGAAGGTGTGCATAACTATTCTGCATTTCTCGATATTTTGTCTGAGCTTTATGCAAAGAAAGATGAAAATGCGAAAACTTTAATCATACTTCCCAATGAAGACGCCTGCGATGAATTTTTAAAAAAGCTGCAAACCTTTGATTTTAAATATGAATTTTTACCTTCTGATGGAGCTTCGCCAGCTTCAGGAATTGAACCTAGTTCTCAGTTAAGCAGGCAGCGCACAAAGTTCCTTCACAAAGCCCTTAACAATAAAGACATCAGTGTCTTTATCAGCCACCCCGAAGCACTCTTAAAAAAGACCATAACTCCAGAAAAATTAAATTCTAAAACTAAGACTTTCGAATTTGCTGATGAGTTTTTTCAAAACCCTGCAGAATCTTTAGAGTTATTAGGCTACTCACCAACACAATTTGTAGAAAGTGAGGGACAGTATTCTGATAAAGGAGGAGTTTTTGATATCTTCTCCACGGCCCATGAGCATCCAATTAGAATTGAGCTTTTTGGAAACGATATCGAATCCATGCGATTTTTCTCTGTTGAAAACCAACGCTCACTTGATGAAGTAAAAACTCTCATACTCCCACCTGCAAGAGAAGCTTTATATGAAACAGAAAACTCCTCTAGATTGATTTCAGAAATAAGCAAGGTCGCAAAGTCTCAAGACTGGCTACAAGACGTCATACATAAAGTAAGGAAAAACATTCCCTTTGAAAGACAAGAGTTTTTCTTACCAGTTTTTTGGAGTGACGCTGAAAGCGCATTTAGTTTTTTTGATGAAAAAACTAATATAATAGTATTTGATCAGTCTGAAACAGATCATTCATGGTCCTCTCAACTAGAGATATATAAAACTGAAGCTGAGAATAGCCAAACAAGCCTTCTAGATTTAGAAGAAGTTTATTCTTCCAAATTCCTTAAGAAATTAGAAAAATTTAAGTACAGAGTAAACATTTGTCCTTTAAGTATTACAGAACTAAAAGATATTAATGCTAAAAATAAGAAAGATAATTTTACCTATTCAACAAGCGGATTAAAAGAATCTATTAAAACATTAAAATCAAGTTCTTCTAACTGGGATTCTTATAAGAGTCAGTTTATTTCCTTCTTTAATAATTGGGAGAAAATAGGAGACTCCGTTATACTCTCTTGCAAAACCAGCAACGCTGTATCTAGAGCCGCATCTTATTTTAAAGAGTTTGAACTTGATTATGAAATATCAACTAAAGCTCAAGCACTTTCCCCAAAGACTGTTTGTATTGTTAAAAAAAATGCCGCCGGTTCATTCAGGTATAAAGACGAGGGCATAGTATGGTTAAGGTTTGAAGATCTCTTTGGTAGAGAGCGAGTAACAAAAGCTAAAACAGGGCATAAAGAATATTTTGAAAAGTTAGACGCACTTAGAATTGGTGACATGAATACAGATGATCTTGTTGTACATGTGCAACATGGAGTTGGAGTCTTTAAAGGCCTTAAAACAATTAGTCTACAAGGAGTTCCTGCTGAATGTATCGAAGTACAATATGATAAGAACGATAAGCTCTTTCTACCTGTTCATAAAATATACCAATTAAGGAAATTCTCTGGAAACCCTAAAGCTCGCTCATTAGATAAACTGGGTGGAAACTTTTGGCAGAAAACTAAAGCTAAAGTTAAAAACAAATTAAGAGAAATAGCTGAAGATCTTATCCAGCTTTACGCAAAAAGAAAGACCGCTTTAAGAAACGCATTTAGCACTTCCTCTAAAGACTCTCTACTTTTTGAAAGCCAGTTCCCATTTGAAGAGACCGTTGATCAACAAAAAGCAATTGATGAAATTTACTCTGACCTTTCATCTGAATCACCTATGGATAGACTTGTCTGCGGCGATGTTGGCTTTGGCAAAACAGAAGTTGCCATGAGAGCAGCATTTCAAGTTCTCCTCTCAGGTAAACAAGTTGCTGTTCTTGCACCTACTACAGTGCTTAGTCTTCAACACCTTCAATCTTTTGAAAAAAGGTTTAAAGATTGGCCCTTTGAAATAAGAGGTTTAAATAGGTTTATAGTGCCAAAGAAAGTTAAAGACACTATTAAGGGATTAAGCGAAGGAAGAGTAGATATTGTCATTGGAACCCACAGAGTTCTTAGCCAGGATATTAACTTTAAAGATCTTGGCCTTCTTATAGTCGATGAAGAACAAAAGTTTGGCGTTAAACAAAAAGAAAAAATAAAAAAACTTAAAACTAATTTAGACATCTTAAGCCTTTCAGCTACACCTATTCCTAGAACTTTAAATATGGGATTTTTAGGCGTTAGAGACCTTTCTTTAATTACCACTCCTCCTAAAAACAGGCTTCCGGTCAAAACCTATGTTTCTAAACACAACTTAGAAATTGTTAAAAAAGCTGTAGAAAATGAAATAAAAAGAGGGGGGCAGGTTTATTTTGTTCATAATCGCGTACAATCAATTTATGGTCTGTATGAAGAACTTAAACAAGCCATGCCTGATGTCAGAATTGGACTTGGGCACGGACAGATGTCAGAAAGAGATTTAGAAAATGTCGTAATGGACTTTTTTAATAAGAAAATTGATGTTTTATTAGCTACGACAATTATTGAATCTGGAATGGATATTCCAAATGCAAATACAATTATGATTCACAACGCTCAAAATTTTGGGCTCAGTCAGCTCTATCAACTTAGAGGAAGAGTGGGACGAAGTGATAAAAGAGCATACTGCTACCTTCTTATTCCTCAAAATAAGGAGCTTGATAAAGATCAAAAAGAAAAACTTAAAATTTTACAAGAAAACTCTGAACTTGGTAGTGGATTAAAAATAGCTCACTATGATTTAGAGCTTCGAGGGGCCGGAAACCTATTAGGCGAAGCTCAATCAGGCCATGCAGACAGCATAGGTTATGATTTTTATATAGAACTCTTAGATGAAGCTCTTAAGGAGGCTCGTGGAGAGTCACTTGATGATAAATTTGATCCAGATATAAACATTCCACTTCCATCACTCATACCATCAAATTATATTCAAGATTTTAAAGTAAGACTTTACTACTATAGGCGTTTAAATCAAATTTCCTCTGATTATGAAATAGATGAAATCGAATTAGAACTCCAAGATCAATTTGGTAAAGTACCAGATGAAGTGATTAATCTCTTCTTTTTATGTGCTACTAAAAATTTCTGCAAGAAACTAGGAATTAAAGAAATTAAAGCCGGACCAAAAAACTTGGCTCTTCGTTTTATTGAAAAGCCAGCACTCTCTCCTGAGAAAATTTTTGAATTGGTTAAAAAATCCTATAAGAAATATAGGCTTACTCCTGATCAAAGACTTTCAATTACTTTTGAAGAAATGACATGGACTAACATATATGAAGAAATCAAAAGGCTTGAAGATTTTTGCTAGAACTCTAGCTGAATACCTAATTCAAATGACATAGATGACCCAAGGTTTATAGATATATCTTCATCCGTTTTTGATACATTTCTAACTTGTAAGACGACAAAGGTATTTTCTAGACCATAATTATAATAACCCTTAGCAGCAGTTATTTTATCTAACCAGTTTAGCTGAATTAAAGCTCCTGCTTTAAAGTATGTGCTAAAATCTTCTTTTGTTTCAGAATCAGAGATTGTGTCATTATCAACGTCAAAACTAGCTATACCAAAACCAACAAAAGGGACAACAAATGGCGCTGCTTTAAACAGTCCATCTAGATATAAATTACCCCCTACCATAAGAACATTCGCGCTAATATCGCTACTTGTTGATGTCTTAAAGCCAGTTGAAAGATAACTCACCTCTGGACCAAAAGAGAAACTCTTAAAATTTCGATCAAAGCCAAAGCTAGCAAAAAACGAAGATCCATCTCTATCAACATTGTCTTCAACTGGATCATAAAAGCTCGACCCTAGTTCTACTCTAACTGCCCACTTAGATCTTCTGTCTCTATATGAGTCAGTAACAATTTTTGCTTTTCCATTTTCTTTTACATAATAAAATGGATTTTCGACCTCGACCCCAGGTTCTTCAGCATGAGTCATGCTTGTAAGCAGTGTTAAAAATAAAGAAATAATACTGTATTTAACCATTCTAAAGTCCTTACTTATTATCATTAAAAACCATCAAGATTTCTACAATTTTAACCGATTTAAGTATCAAGATGATAAAAAATAGCACGTTTCCTATATTGTTCCTGAAAGTAATGGCCTTTGTCATTTGTTTTAACCCAAATCTAAGCTTTGCTACTAGTTTTGAAGCCTGGTTTGACAGTTTAAGCGATAAGGAGCGCATTGGTCAGCTCTTTGTAACAGGTATAACTGACCATAAACTCTCTTATAAAGAGCGAGAACTTATTAAAGAATGGCAAATTGGCGGGGTTATTCTTTTTAAAAGAAACCATAAAGATACTGATCAATTTAAATCTCTTAATAAACAACTTATGAAAATCCTATCTAAGAAAAACTTAGAACCTTTTTTATTTGTAGATCAAGAAGGCGGAAATGTTGTTAGAATTGGTTCTAAATATGATTTCCCTTCAATGTATTCTTTAGGCCAAATAAACAGTCCTAAAGTAACACATACTGTAGGCGAGTCTATTGGAAGGCTTTTACTTGATAATCATATATCTGTTAATTTAGCACCTGTTGCTGATTTACGTGATATGTACTCATATAACTTCATTTCTAATAGGTCTTTTGGAGAAAACGAATCAACTGTTTCTGATATGGTTTTAGAATACTCTAAAGGTTTATATAATAATGGCGTTATACCAACCCTTAAACATTTCCCAGGACTTGGAAATGTCATTGCTGACTCTCATAGAGAAACTGCACTTAAAAAAACCACTTTAAAGGAATTAAAATCTAAAGACTTAAAGCCTTACTTAAAACTCGGAAAAGCCGGAATCCCTTTTCTTACAATGACTTCTCATACAAGGCTTATTTTAGATAAAAAAGATTTAGGAGTGACAACTTATTCTAAAAAGGCAGTAGATCTTTTAAGAAACATCTCTAAAGACAAACAGGTCATTATTACAGATGATATGGAAATGGGCGGAGCAGGGAACGCTAAAAACTTTGAAAAACTTGCTCTAGATAGTTTTAAAGCCGGCCATGACCTTATCTTAATTGGCTGGTCAAAGAAAAAACTTACAAAATCTCTTTATGCTTTTTTATCTGAGTATAAAACTAATGATGAATTTAAAGATCAAGTTAAAATAAGCTTAAAAAGAATTTTTGAACTTAAAAACAACTCTCAAGCCATAAGAGAAAAATATGCTAATAAAGTTATTGCTACAAAAAAAATACTTAAAGCATCTGCAAGTCTAAATAATAAGATAGCTTATTATTTTATTAATAAAAAATTAAAGTCCAGCAAGAAAAGTAGAACCCCTGCTTCTTTTGATAAAAGAGGTCTTGTTTTCTTTAGTTCAGATATGAGTTTTCAAAAAAATATTAAATACTCTCAAGTTTACTCAATCATGAGATCTAGTAGTAAACTTATTAAATCAACGTGTACTGAATCTGTAACATGTGTTCTGCATGTAAGTGGCATGAAGACAGCACGAGCTGCTAAAAAAATTGTAAGAGAAAATAAAAGAGCAAATTTCCTTATAATCAATTCAACAGATCCTCTTCTAACTGACTATAAAGATAAAGGTATAAGTGTAGTAAACACCTATACTCAACCTAAAGATCTAGGGTCCTTAGTTGAAAATCTATTTATTAAGACATTTAATATTGCTAAAGGGCATTAAAAAAGGCCTTCAATCTAAGAGGCCTTTTTAAAAAATATTTAAATTTTTTTGCTTTAAAAACTTAGTTTAGAAGCTCTAACCTTTTTTCTGCACGTTTTAGTTTTCTTTGATACTTATTAATATCTTCTGGAGTCACTTCACTTGATGTAAGTTTTTCTTGAGTTAACTTAACTGCTTTTTCAACTCTGCCTTTATCAAGCATATCTGCAGTTTCAGCAGTTTCAGCTAAAACCCTAACTTCACCATCAATAACTTCACAATAACCCCAACTTACAACTGCCTGGGTAAAGTCGGTTTCACCTTTAGCTTTGTAAGAAAAAATACCTGTATTTAAAGTTGTAACAAGAGGTGAATGAGTAGGAAGAATTGTGAGCTCTCCCTTTTCAGCTGGAACTCTTACTTCTTCAACCTCTTTGTTTTCAAAGAATTTTTTAAGAGGTGTAACAAAAGTTAATTTTAATTCTGACATAATTATTAGCTCAACTTCTTCGCTTTTTCTAATACATCTTCAATAGTACCAACAAGATAGAAAGCCTGCTCAGGAACATCATCATGTTTGCCATCTAAGATCTCTCTAAAACCTTTTACAGTATCTTTAATATCAACATAAGCTCCTGTTAAACCTGTAAACTGTTCAGCAACAAAGAACGGTTGAGATAAGAATCTTTGTACACGTCTTGCTCTACCAACTACTAACTTATCTTCCTCACTTAGCTCATCCATACCAAGAATTGCGATGATATCTTGTAATTCTTTGTATTTTTGAAGAAGTGCCTGAACGTCTCTTGCAGTTTTATAGTGCTCTTCACCAACTACAGCCGGATCTAAAAGACGAGAGGTTGAGTTAAGTGGGTGAACCGCTGGATAAATACCAAGAGCTGCAATATCACGATCTAAGTTTGTTGTTGCATCTAAATGCGTAAACGTTGTTGCAGGAGCTGGATCCGTATAATCATCGGCAGGTACATAAATCGCCTGTACAGATGTAACAGAACCTTTCTTAGTAGAAGTAATTCTCTCTTGTAATGCACCCATTTCAGTTGCAAGAGTTGGCTGATAACCAACGGCAGAAGGAATACGTCCAAGAAGGGCAGACACCTCAGCACCTGCTTGAGTAAATCTAAACATATTATCAACAAAGAATAAAACGTCTTGATTTTCTTGGTCTCTAAAATACTCAGCAATTGTTAAACCCGTTAAAGCAACACGTGCTCTTGCGCCTGGAGGCTCATTCATCTGACCATAAACTAGAGCCGTTTTATTAATAACTCCTGATTCTGTCATCTCTAACCAAAGATCGTTTCCTTCTCTTGTTCTTTCTCCAACACCGGCAAATACTGAATATCCACCATGCTCAGTTGCAATGTTACGAATCAGCTCTTGAATTAAAACTGTTTTACCAACACCAGCACCACCAAAAAGACCAATCTTTCCACCTTTTGCATAAGGAGCTAAAAGATCCACAACTTTAATTCCTGTCATAAGCATTTCAGATTTAATTGCTTGATCTTCAAACTTAGGGGCTTGTCTATGAATTCCCCATCTTTCTTTTGTAGCAAGAGGACCAGCTTCATCAATTGGATCGCCCGTTACATTAATAATTCGTCCTAAAACCTCTGGACCAACTGGAGCAGAAATCATAGCACCTGTATTAGTAACATCGTCACCTCTAACAAGACCATCAGTTCCATCCATTGAGATTGCTCTTACTAAGCCATCACCTAAGTGTTGAGCCACTTCTAAGACAAGGTTATCTTTTTCATCTGAAAGAGTTTTGTTTGTAGTTTTTAAAGCTGTGTAGATTTCTGGAAGAGCTCCTTCTGGAAACTCAATATCCACAACTGGGCCCATAACCTGTTTAATTTTACCAGTTTGCATCTTTCTTTACTCCTTTTAGTGATTAGCCGTTTAGGGCTTCTGCACCACTCGTGATTTCAATAAGCTCTGTTGTAATAGAAGCTTGTCTTAGTTTGTTATAAGTTAAAGTTAATTTGTTAATTGCATCGTTTGCGTTGTTCGTCGCATTCTCCATAGCAGTCATTCTAGCAGCATGCTCTGAGGCTATACTTTCTGACATCACTCTATAGATTTGAACAGTGAAGTTCTTAATAAGAAGTTCATCTATAATTTCTTCTGGTGCTGGCTCAAAAATTAAATCAGCATTCGTATAATCTTCTGATACTTCAGTTCCAATATTAAGTGGAAGAAGTGTTTCGTGTACAACATCTTGTTGGATTGCAGACTTAAACTCGTTATAAACAATGATAATTTCATCGTAATCGCCAGATGTAAAAGAAGTTAAAAGTTCATTAGAGATATTTGCTGCAAGCTCATAACTAATGTCTTTTGCAAGGTTTAATAAAACTTCCCTGTCATCAGTCTTAAGACCTTTTGATTTAAAGTAGTCCCTTCCTTTTTTTCCAACAAAAAAGAAGTCTACTGATTTATAGACATCTTTTAGTTCATTCCCCTTAGTCTCCGCCCAACGAGCAACACTATTATTAAAGCCTCCGCAAAGACCTCTATCAGAAGTAAGGACAACAAAAAGAACAGATTTTTCTGCATCTGACTTCTGCTCCGTTCCCTCAACATTTAAAAGCTCATGAGAAACTTTTTTTGACATGGCAATGTCTTGAATAAGTTTCTTTAAATTTAAAGCATAAGGACGACATCCAACGATATTATCCTGAGCTTTTTTAAGCTTAGAAGCAGATACAAGCTTCATAGCTTTTGTAATCTGCTGTGTGTTTTTGACTGACCCGATCCTGAGTCTAATCTCTTTTAAATTCGCCATCTAATATCAACCCTTAAGCTGTAAAAATTGCTTTAAATTCTTTAATTGCTTCTTCAACAGAACCTTTTATTTCATCTGTAATTTTCTTATCACTAACAATTTTAGCTAGAAGTTCAGGTTTTCTTTGAACCATAAAGTCCATGTACTCTTTTTCAAATTTACCAACTTTTTTATCATCAACATCATCTAAAAAGCCATTTAAAGCTGCATAGATAAGAACAATCTGATTCTCAACTTTATAAGGCGTATATTGAGGCTGTTTTAAAATTTCAACTAATCTCTTACCCCTAGCTAACTGTTTTTGTGAAGCTGGATCTAAATCTGATGCAAATGCTGCAAAAGCCTCAAGATCTCTATACTGAGCAAGCTCAAGTTTTAAAGTACCAGCAACTTGTTTCATGGCTTTAATCTGTGCAGCCCCACCCACACGAGACACTGATTTACCAACGTTAACAGCTGGGCGAACACCTTTGTGGAAAAGATCTGACTCTAAGAAAATCTGACCATCTGTAATTGAAATCACGTTAGTTGGAACATAAGCAGAGATATCACCCTCTTGTGTTTCAATAATTGGAAGGGCTGTAAGTGAACCAGCTCCTGCAGGATCACTCATTTTTGCAGCACGCTCTAGTAATCTTGAGTGAATATAGAAAACATCACCTGGATAGGCTTCACGACCTGGAGGACGTCTAAGTAGTAGTGATAATTGTCTATAAGCTTGTGCTTGCTTTGTTAAGTCATCAAAAACAATAAGAGCATGACGACCTGAATCTCTGAAATACTCAGCCATTGCACAACCTGCGTATGGAGCTAAATACTGAAGAGGCGCCGGATCAGAGGCAGAGGCAACAACAACTGTCGTATACTTTAATGCATCTGCTTGTCTAAGCTTTTCAACAACCTGAGCAACTGTAGATTTCTTTTGACCAATTGCTACATAAAAACACTGAACGTTTTGATCCCCTTGATTAATAATTGTATCAATAGCGATAGCTGTTTTACCAGTTTGTCTATCTCCAATAATAAGCTCTCTTTGCCCTCTACCAATTGGGATCATAGAATCAATTGCTTTAATACCTGTTTGCATTGGCTCATGAACTGGCTGTCTTTTAACGATACCAGGAGCTTTAATTTCTAGTAATCTGTTTTCTTTAGCTTCAATCGGTCCTTTTCCATCAACAGGATTTCCAAGAACATCAACAACTCTTCCAAGAAGACCTTCACCAACTGGAACTTGAACAATCTTTTGAGTTCTCTTTACAGTATCACCCTCTTTGATCTCTCTATCTTCACCAAGAACAACAACACCAACTGTTTCTGCTTCTAAGTTTAGAACCATTCCTTTTACACCAGAAGAAAATTCAACAAGCTCACCACCCATTGCTTTTTCTAGGCCGTGTATTCTTGCAACACCATCACCAACTGAAATTACTGAACCAGTTTCAGTAACTTCAAGGTTTTTACCATAGTTTTTAATTTGATCTTTTAATAAACGACTGATTTCTTCGGCACGAACTTCCATTAGTTCCAACTCCTATTTAAATTTTCTTTTATGTTTTTTATATGTGTATCAATTGTATCATCAAATGTGTAAGGGCCTACTTGTGCGCGCACACCACCTACAACGGTTTCATCTTGAACATAAGAAAGTATAACTCTCTTACCAACCTTATCAGCTAGTTGCTTTTCAATTCCTTCACGCTCTTGTGAAGATAAAACAGAGGCTGATCTTACAACGCCTCTTAAAACATTATTTAACTCATCATTAGCTTCTTCATAAAAGTCTACAACATCTGGAAGTAAAGGAACTCTCCCCTTATCTACTAATAAGTTAAAAAAGTTTTCTAAAACTGAGCTTTGAGACAATTTAGAAGCCACTGTTTTAAAGATTGTTTTCTTATCCTGATCACTTAATGCATTACCCTTAAAAGCATTCATAAGACTTTTATCAGATTTAAAAGCTTCTTGAACTGATCTAAGTGATTGTAAAACTTCAGTTTTAGCTTCGTTTGAGTCTATTGTCTGAAATAGTGCTCGAGCATATTCTCTTGCTGCATTTGCCATATTTAAGAAACCCTCGCGTTCATTTTATTTACAAAATCATCTTGTAATTTTTTAAGCACTGCTGGATCAATTTTAGTTGAAAATTCATCCTTTAACTCTGTAACAGCCTGGTTAATAAGGTTTGTTTTTACTTCAAGCCAGTATGATCTTTTAAGAGTAGTGATCTGCTCACTTAAGTCTTTATCCATGAGGCCAGCTTGCTTTTCAGCCTTACTCACCTTCGCAAGCCTAAGCTCTTCAGCTTCTTTTTTAGCTTTATTTAAAATATCATCATAATTCATTTCTAAATCACGAAGTTTCTTTTCTAAATCTTCTTTAGCTCTTTTAGCTTCTTCAAATCTTGCCTTTGCAGCACTAGCTTTAGACATATAGTCATCTTTAAAATTAACCATAACTCCAGGTAAGAACTTTCTTCCAAGATAAACCACAATAGCCATAAAAGCACCGAAGTTAATAAGTTGTAGAGTGATAAAATCCCAATCAATTTTTACAGGACCACCACCAGCTGCTAAAGCAGACTGAGAAACAAATAAAACTAAAAGAGCAAGAATAGTAGATATAAAGATTTTCATTACACAGTCTCCTCAACTAAAACTTTTTTAAGTGCTGTTTTAAGTTCAGGTACAAGGTTAGGAATTTTAGCTTGTTCAGTTGAAAACTCATGAGCTGCTTCTTTTTCTAGTTTTTCTTTACTAGATTGGTACTTATCTTTTGCAGTTTTTAGTATAGTATTAACTTGTTCTTTTCCTGAGGTTTCAGACTTAGCAAAAACTTCTTGAACTTCATTATTAGTTTGAAGAGCTCTCTCTTTATATTTACGTTCTATAAGTTCTATTTCTTCATCAAACTGGTGTGCAGACTCTTCGTTACCAACAGTACGATCGTAGCGCTCTTGAGCAGCATTATTATATGGTTTAAAAAGTAGATAGTGTAGTATGCCAAAGCTCACCATAAATATTCCAAACTGGATAAACAAAGTTGTATTGAGTCCTAGAGATCCAATGAGGCCCAAAATCATGTCCATATCGCTTCACCTTCTTTATATATAAAGGTGAGTTATCACTCGTTTTCTAAGTGGTCAACGCGTCTGTAATTTAAAAATTTTTAAGTCTTTTAATTAGATATTTGAGGCATATAAGAAGCACCTTCAAAAACAACTCCATCAGCAATAGAAAGCGTTGGCGCTGTCACAGTTCCTCTAAACTTTGCAGGAGGCTTCATAGTGACTTTATTTTTAGCATAAATATTGCCTTTTACTTGTCCAGCAACAATAACCTCATTAGCCTCTATATTTGCTTCAATATCTGCTGTAGAATCGATCACTAACGTGTCTCTTGTAAAAATCTCTCCTTTAAAATTACCACCAATTCTGCAGGCACCTTCAAAAGAAAGCTTTCCTTCAAAATTAGTTCCTTTTTGCAACAAACCTGTAACTGTATCTGGTAATTTTATATCTGACATTTATACCCCTAAAAAAATAATCCTACATGAGTTTATCAATAAGATCATTCATTTGTGAAATAGAATGAAACTTTATTTCAATTCGACCCTTGCCTGATTTTTCATCAATTTTAACTTTTGTTCCAAACCTCTTTCTTAGCGTATCCTCTAGGTCTTTCATATGAGGATCTTTATCAGTTTTACTTACCTTTTTAGAGTCAGGATCAAGAGCGTTTTTAATCATTGATTCTGTCGCTCTTACACTTAAGTTTAATCTTGTTACTTTTAAAGCTAAATCTTTTTGAAAAGCTGCTGATTCTACTGAAAGCAAAACTTTTGCATGACCTAAACTAAGCTTGCCATCAACAACCATTTCTTTAACTGGTTTTGTAAGCTGAGTTATTCTCATAAGATTTGCAATAGTAGCTCTTTCTTTACCCACTTTTTCTGCAATATCTTTTTGTGTAAGTTTATATTTTTTAGCAAGTAAACTATAAGCTTCACCTTCTTCAACTGGATTTAAGTTATCACGTTGAATGTTTTCAATAATAGCTAACTCTAGTTTTTGCTGATCACTCACTTTCTTAAGAATAACTGGAACGACCTTCAAACCTGCTGCCTGAGCGGCTCTCCAGCGTCTTTCACCTGCAATGATTTCAAAAGAATCACTAGTCAGTCTTTTTGCAACTATAGGCTGCATGATTCCACTTTCTTTAATTGAGTTTGTTAAATCTGTTAGCGCTTCAGAGGTGAACTGTTTTCTTGGCTGTTCAGAGTTTGGATTAAGCTGCTCAATTGCAAGTTGATGAATAAGCTCTTCATCAGATGCTTTTTTAACTGGAGCTTTAAGATCTAATTTTCTTTCTTCAGTAGTTTTTTGATTTATTTTTTTCTCAACAGCTCTGTCATTAGAAACTTTTAATAATGATTCTAAACCCCTTCCAAGGCCTCTTCCTGCTGTTTTCTTCTTTGTAGCTACTTTCTTATTATCCATTGTTTTTTCCATATTAGTTGACCTGTAATTTACTTAAGTTTGTGGGTGAAAAATAAAATTTTATAAAAAGCTTTGTTTACGCTGTTGGGCGCGGCTTTTCAGGCTTTCTTATTTTCTTAGAATAGACTCGAGTATCTAATTCACGAGCTAGTTCAATGTACTTTCTAGCTCCAACAGATCTTGGATCATATTCAATTACAGACTTACCGTGTGAGGGGGCTTCGCTGAGTCGAACGTTTCTTGGTATTATAGTTTCAAAGGCCTTTCCTTCAAAATGAGATTGAATCTCATCTACAACTTGGTGTGATAAATTATTTCTACTATCGAACATTGTCAGGACAATACCTGCTATTTTTAAGGAAGGATTTAATTTTCTTTTTAAAAGTCCTGCAGTATTTAAAAGCTGACTTAAACCCTCTAGAGCAAAATACTCACACTGAAGTGGAACTATAAAACTATTTGAGGATGAAAGTGCATTGATTGTAAGCAATCCTAACGATGGAGGACAATCTATAAATATATAATGATATTTTGATTTAATTTCTTCTAATGAATCTTTTAAACGGTACTCTCGCTCTGGAAGATCAATAAGCTCAATTTCAGCACCCACTAAATCTGGATTGGCTGGTATGACTTCAAGATTTTTATGGTTAGTTGGAAAAATAGTTTCTGTTATGTCTTTATCACCAATAAGTACATTATAAATATTCTTATCTTGTTGTTCATGCCTCTTAATACCTAACCCACTAGATGCGTTTCCTTGTGGATCCATATCAATAAGTAAGACCTTCCTCCCGAGTTCAGCTAGTGCTGATGCGAGGTTAACCGATGTAGTAGTCTTGCCTACTCCACCTTTTTGATTGGCTATGCAAATAACTTGACTCATTTATCCTCCCAAAGGATTTAATATTCTTATAACAAAGAAATTGTTCCACATGGAACACTCTCAAACAAGAAAAATTGTTCCACATGGAACATTACGTTGTAATTTCGAGTATTCTCTCTGAAGAATCGGATAAATTATATTTGATTAACTTACTACTTGACCAAATAGGATCTTGCAGCTTTGAGCAGAACCTAATGTGGGTAGCTGATGAAAACCTGTCTCTTAAGTCAATAAGAAGGCTTCCAGGCCCCAATCCCCTGTAAGTTATAGCTGTTCCACGTGGAACATCCATATTAAAGGTCTTTAAATCAACTATTCTCGTATCCAAACTCAGTTTTAAGCGGTGAGATACAAACTTTTGAAACTCAAGCTTACGCTGATCTTTATCATAGGAAGTCACAGGCTTTTCAGACAAAATAGCAAATATTACAGCTGGCAAGCCATTTCCACTGCCAAAATCATAGTATCTCTCTAGTTTTTTAAAAGGATGATTGAAGTAGGCTGCACATGAATCTTCAATATGACTAATCATCCAGGTATTCATTTCGCCTATCCTGGATAGCTGAACACCTTTGTTAAACTTAACCACATTATCAATGTATTGACTAATCAAATCAATTTTTTCAGGAGAAATATCATATTTATCTAATATTTGTGCTATTTTAGTAGGCATGTTAGAGCTGTTTTGCCTGACCATTTCTGTTTTTTTGCAAATACACGGCTAAGTATTGAATAGCCGAAGGGTTTACACCGCTAATTTGCTTGGCTTGAGCTAAGTTAACAGGTTTAACTTGATTAAGCTTTTCGATCTCTTCATTTGAAAGACCACCCACTATCGAAAAATCCAAACCCTCAGGAACACTTAGCTTTTCAAGCTTCTTAACTTTAGCAATCCTTTGAAGTTCATTAGCAATATAACCCTCATACTTAACATCAACCTCAACAGGGTAAAGAACTTCCTTAAAATCATAATCTGGTAAACCAAAATTTTTAAGACTATCCATTTTAATTTCATTACGTTTTAAAACAACCGAAAGTTTAGCAGGCTTCTTCAAAGGCTGACTATTCAAGGCTTTCAAGGCATCATTAGTTTTTTCATTAGGAACAAGAGTATTCTCATCTAAGAAAGTTTTTAACTCAGCGCGCTTATTTACAATGCCTGAAAGCCTCTCAACCTCTTTCTCAGAAAGGAGTTCATGGCTTTTAGCTTTTTTAAAAAGCCTATCAATAACATTATCTTCACGCAAAAGAAGCCTATACTCAGCTCTAGAGGTTAACATTCTATAAGGCTCTTTTGTTCCCTTAGTAATAAGGTCATCAATCAACACTCCTGTGTAAGCCTCATAGCGACTTAATATAAAAGCCTCTTGCTCCTTTATTTTCCTAACAGCATTAATCCCTGCAACAAGGCCCTGGCAGGCAGCTTCCTCATACCCACTTGTTCCATTCACTTGCCCAGCCAAATAAAGACCGCTTAAAAACTTTGTCTCTAAAGTAAAATTTAACTGAGTAGGCTCAATAAAATCATATTCTACAGCGTAACCTGGTCTAATCATTTCAACGCTTTCTAAACCCTTAATTGTTTTTAAAAACTTCATTTGAACATCTTCAGGAAGAGAAGTTGAAATCCCTTGTAAATAGATTGAGTTTGAATCTAAACCTTCTGGCTCTAGAAAAGTTTGGTGTCTGTCCTTATCAGCAAACCTAGTTACTTTATCCTCCATTGAAGGGCAGTAACGAGGCCCTACACCTTCAATAAGCCCAGAGAAAAGAGGGGAGTGTTTAAGATTATCTCTAATGATTTGATGAGTTTCCTCATTTGTATAAGAGATTCCACAAGATACTCTTTTATTAGGAAAATCTGTTTTATTCATAAAATGAAAGTTTTGATATTCATCATCGCCCATTTCTGAATCTAAAATATCCCAGTTTATTGAAGAAGCTTTTAACCTAGGTGGAGTGCCTGTTTTAAGTCTAAAAACACCCACTCCATGAGCCTTTAACTGGTCTGATAAGCCAATAGAAGGCTTTTCACCAACTCTACCGCCATCAACCCTCTTATTTCCAATATAAAGAACTCCACGCATGAATGTTCCGGCAGTAATAATCACTGATTTAGAAAAAATCTTAGAACCATCTTCTAAAACAACACCTTCTACCTTAGCCCCATTAATAATAAGCTCTTTTACTTCACTCTCAATAAAGTTTTCACCAAGTTTAGACTCAAGCTCTAAACAAGCGGCTTTTGAGTACATCCACTTATCACACTGCGCCCTAGAACCCCTTACAGCAGGGCCTTTCCTAGAGTTTAGTTTTTTAAATTGAATTGCAGCCTTATCGGTAAACTTACCCATAACACCACCTAAGATATCAAGCTCTTTAACAATATGACCTTTTCCAAGACCACCAATAGAAGGGTTACAACTCATAACTCCTGACTTAGATCTATCAGAGGTTATTAAAGCAGTTTTAGACCCAAGCTTTAAAGACACTAAAGCCGCTTCAATCCCGGCATGTCCTGCTCCTACTACTACTACGTCATAATGCTTCATATATAGGTAATAAGTGGGAAAGTGTAAGAAAAGTCAAATACTTGAAAATCAAATGGAATTATTATCAGTGACAAAAAATGTCTAATTTAAAAAGTTCTACACCTGATATGAAAATCTTAGGAAAAATAAACGGCATTGTAATCGCAGTATAATTAAAAAAGGAGCTAAAATGAAATTTTTAATTATATTCGTAACTAGCGTAGTCGCACTTACAACAGGTGCCCATGAAGTAGGGTATTCTCATACTCACACTGATCTAGGAAATTTGAGCCAAGGCTATGATGACAGTAAGGCTTGTACAGAACAATCAAGCACAGAAAGAACTTATAACTGTTTAGAGAACGAACTTACTGAACAGCAAAGAACAGATGAGGAAGCGCAAAGAGTTATATATGAAGAACAAGTCAAATGCATTGAAGATGAAAAGAGAAAAGCTGCTATTGAAGCTATTCAACAATCAGTTCGAAGTGAGAGGGTAAACGTGGAAATAACTGCAGAAGGTGATTATATATATTCTTATGTAGGAGATAATAAGTTTTGCAGAATTACACAAAATAATATTAATTTTGTAGACTGGAGAGAGATTTTAGCAGCTGAGAGTAGGCACATTGATTTAACAGTCCCACATAATACATTTAAAAGTAATATGCTTATTAAAGGCATAGACGATATAACAGCCGCTTTCTATGCAAATTGTTTGTCAAAAAATGAAAGTGGAGGTGTTATTGAAGAGAGCGAGCCTTACTTTAACAAAATACAGGCCACATTTGATTCAAATGATTGTATATAATAACCTTATTTTCCTAAACAAAACTCTTTAAAAATCTTATCTCTTACTTGCTCTAAGTCTTCGACATAGAGCATGTCATCTAAACTTGAAATAGCATTATAGGCTAGAGTAGCTGCAATATCTTCATGACTTGCCACTCCAGGTAAGGCTTTTAAAGCTTCTAAAGCTTCAATCCCAGAACTTATAAGCTCAAAATGTCTTGCCACAAAAAGATGACTTCCTTGTCTTAAATAAGGCTTTAAAACATTTTCTAACTTACCAACAAAAACATTAAATATAGAACTGTCTTCTACACTTAGGTTAACTGTATTAAAGCCTTCAATACTTTTTGACCAAGGCTTTATATCTTGCTTAGAAAAAGCTACTAAAATATTTTTTTCTAAATCCTTATAGGGTTTAATTGTTTCTTCAAATAAATCAAAATTTTCTTCAGCTATTAAAAAAAGAATAAGCTGAGCATCACGTGAAGCTTCAATACTTCTCTTTATACCTTCACTTTCAATTAACTCTTCAGTTTCTCTAATTCCTGCAGTATCAACTACTTCAACAGGACAACCTTTTAGGTATAATGTTTCAGAAACAAAATCTCTCGTTGTTCCTTCAATGTCTGAAACAATACTTCTATTTTGTTTTAAAAGCTTATTAAATAAAGAAGATTTTCCAGAGTTTGGTGGACCAACTAATGAAATCTTTAAACCTTTTCTTTGTGCTGAACCAACTTTATAGGAATCTGCAAAAATTTTTAATTTATCATAAGCTGAGTTTACTTTCTCCATTATGAGATGATCATGATCTAAATCGATATCTTGATCAGAAAAATCAATAGAAGCCTCAAGTCTTGAAGCCACAAAAAGTAAGTCTTCTTTTATCTCTAAAATTTCATTTTTTAAATTTCCAGAAAGTAAATTAAGAGAAAGTCCCTTAGAAATATCTGATTCAGAATGAATGGTGTGATGAATGCCTTCAGCTTTTATAAGGTCAATTTTTCCATTTAAAAAAGCCCTATAAGAAAACTCACCAGGTTCAGCATGCTTTATACCAAGAGAATAGAGGTGAGAAATAATATCCTGAACAACTAGGGGACTTCCATGACAAGAAATCTCAAAACTCTCTTCCCCTGTAAAACTCTTTCCCTTAGCAAAAAAAGTAATAAGGGTTTCATCTATAAACCTTTTTTCCTTATCTTTTAAGTCTACAAGAAAAGCTTTATGACTTTTAATTTTATCTAGATCTATACTACCAGATAATTTCTCCCAGCAGTTTTCACCACTTACTCTAATAACTGAGATAGCTCCTCTCCCTGGAGGAGTAGCAAGAGCACATATTATATTATTAGAATAAGTTTTTTCTTCCATTAAATTAAATTTAAGCTAAAGTCGTGCTTTCTTTCTCACCATCAGGCCTAGTATTATGGTTGTTCCCATTTGCTTCAGACTTGTTTTCTTTAGGCCTGTGGTTGGAGTTTCCATGGTTGTTATTACCATTGCTGTTACTACTTCCAGATTTTTTAGGCTTCATTCCAGCAGGAAAAACTTTGATTTTTTTAAACAAGCCATCTCCAACAGATTTTGATTTAATTTTCTTATCTTCTGCTAAATGTTGATGAACTATCTTTCTCTCTCTTGGAGGAAGAGCTCTAAAATAAACTGCCTTTTTCTTTTTTAAAGCAATTCCTTTTAATTTTTCAGCTAAATCAATAAGTTCTTGATCTGCATCTTCTCTATAAGTTCCACTATCAACAATAAGATTTACTCTTTCATCAGATGCTTTGTTTTGAAGAACTCTTTTTAAAAATAATTGAAGAGCATCTAAAAGTGCCCCATCCTTATCTTTTAAAAGCTCCTCATCTTGACCAAAAACATCTAATAAGACCTCACTTCTTTCTCCTGTTGAAACTTTCATATCAAAAGACAGGTCTAAACCTGATTTTTCAATAATAGTTTCTAGTGTTTCTTCTAAAACACTCTCTGCACCACTTTTACTTCCACCACCAAATATTCTCTTTAGCAAACTCATTGCTATCTCCTCTACTTTTTTTTAACTCTCCGCAGTTCTTTTTTATCTACTGCATCTTAGTTGTTATGTGTTTTAAAAGGCCTCTTTTTTGACCTTTCTTCATATTCCTTTAAATTTATTTTAATATCTAATTTTTAAAATAATTATTTCTAAGCCACCACTTTCTTATCTCTTAAAAAAATTGCGTGTTGCCCAATTCCAAACCAAGTACTCACTGCCATATAAAGTGTTAGAGCACTTGGAAGTGTTACAAATAAAGCTCCAAAAACAACAGGCATAACCATCATCATTCTTTTTTGTGCTTTATCCATTGTTGAAGGAGTCACAAGCTGATGAATCACCATTCCGGCCATAGATAAAACAGGTAGAATAAAATAAGGGTCCATTTTACTTAAATCTGTTATCCAGCCAGCAAACGGAGCCTGATAAAGATCAACACTCTCACTTAAACCCCTATAAAAAGCAAAAAAGATAGGAAGCTGTAAAAGCATAGGTAAACAACCTCCAAGAGGGTTTACTTTATTATCTTTCATTATTGCCATCGTTTTTTGATTGATAAGCTGAGGCTGGTCTTTATACTTTTCTTTTATTCTTTTAAGCTCTGGTTGAATGACCTGCATTTTCTTCATTGATTTAAAAGAAGAGACAGCAAGAGGAAGAATTAAAAGCCTAATTAAAAATGTAAGAACAATAACAGCAATACCGTAATTTCCAAAAATACCATAAAAGAAATTTAGTCCTCTTAAAATAGGACGAGCAATAAAGCCAAGATATGAGAAATTAACGATTTCTGGCATTTCAGGAGAAATTTTTGGTAGAAGATCAACTTTTTTAGGACCAAGAAACAGGTCATACTCTATACTACTAACATCAACTAACTCACTAAAAAGATAATCAACTGAAATATTAAGTACTTTGTTATTCTGTCTAAAGCTCACTTCTGGAGAGATTTTACCTTTATTAATAATACTTGTTGAAAAATAATGATCCCCTAAAGAAGTAAGTAGAACATTTTTATATTTTCTTGGCTCATCCATCTCCTCTTTAGAAACTAAAACTTTTCTTTCACTATCATCACTAGCTTTTATAAAAAGCTCATTTCTATCAAAGGCCGGTAGGAAAAACACAGCTTTTTTAGGATCTTCAACTTTTGAACTTAAATCATGGCTGATTTTAAAATCACCAAAATCAGCTTTATTAAACTTTAATTCCGTACTTAAAGTATAAAGATCTGTATTAATTTTAAAGATCTTCTCTATTTTTTTACCCTTATAAAAGGCTGTCCCTACAAAGTCTTTATCATTTTGTACAATTTCAAAATCTAAAAGTTCGCCATTAATTTTTGTAGGATAGATATTCTCATCATTTGCAAATTTATAAGGTTTAGTTGCGACTTTATTAAATTTATAAATAACAATATTTCCAACTGACATTCCTTTAGAGGAAACATCAAAAGACCAAATATCATTCTTAAAAGAAAAAGTCTTTTCTAGTTTTTCCACAGAACTATCAACAGTTTCACTTTCTCCATCTGTGTTTTGCCCATCAACAACAAGCTTCTCGCCTTTTCTTCTTATATTAATTGTAGCTGAAGCCACAGCCTTTGAATCATCAGCTTGGTTTACTTGCTGCTCAGTTTCTTTAGCTGACTTCTTTTTATACGCATCAGGATATTTTTTACTTAAATAGGTTTGCCAACCCATAAAAACAACAAAGGTTAGAGCAATAGCTAAAAGAGTTTTAGGGTCGTTAAAACCTTGTTTTTGTTTATTCATTTTAAATCTCCAGGAACAGGGTCATACCCATAACTTCCAAAGGGGTGACATTTAATAATACGAAGAAATGACAACTTAAATGCCTTAAAAGGCTTATGCTTTTCAAATGCTGAGTTTACATATGCTGAACACGAAGGTTGAAATCTACATCTAGCTTGTGAGCCAAATAGGGGTTTTAAGATAGATTGATGAACACTAGTTAATATTAATAGAACAGTTTTTAAGACTGATTTGATAGTTAATAAATTTTTTAACTTGCTTATGTACATCTGAAAAATCCACTTTTTCTTTATCTGCAGATTTTGTTAGTGCAATAACATTGACCAGAATTCTCTTATTATAAGAAAAGCTATCATCAAAAAAAGTTTTTCTAAATGATTCTTTGATAAGTCTTCTTAATCTGTTTCTTCTATAAGCAGGGCCAAACCTCTTAGATATGGTAAAACCAATCTCAAAGCCTTCGCCTTCACTTATTGAATATATAAAGAAGAAATTCTTTGTCTTATATCTAGATCCACTCTCTTTTAAGGTAAGAAAGTGTTGCTGACCTAAATGTCCTAACAAAATCAGGGGTTTATTTTCCTCCAGTAGTGACAACTAGTCTTTTTCTACCTTTGTTTCTTCTTCTAGAAAGAACATCTCTGCCTGCTTTAGTAGACATTCTCTTTCTAAACCCATGTGATCTTTTTCTTTTTATACGACTTGGTTGATACGTCCTTTTCACAAAATCCTCCCACAACGCGGTGATGAATTTAGGGATAAAATCATATAAAAGACCTTGAGGTCAAGAGGGCTTAGTACTAAAAGACTTAATCGGGGAAAAGTTTTCCACATTTTATCTGGAATCCGCCCTGAGTCTGACTTTTAACAAGAGGGGAGCGTCTAGTGTCATCTAAGGCTATATGGGAAGATGTTAAGAAAAATCTTCAAAATAGACACAAAGGCAATGAGTATGTTGAGACTTGGTTTCAGCCTACTAATTTAAATGAAGTAAAGGAAGGGAATCAAGGCACTTGCTTTGATTTAAGTGTTCCAACTGAACTTCATAAGTACTGGATATCAGAGCATTTTTTAAGAGAAATTGAAGATTCAATCAAAGAGCTTTTCGATTCTCCTTTTTCAGTGGAAATCTCTGTTTCTGATAACCCTCAACCAAGAATAGAAAAAGTAGAAAATACTGTGCAAGAAACTGTGGATAAGCCAATTTACTCGGCTCCAAGCCCTTCTGTGAGTAGTTTAGGACAAAATAGTTTTAATAATACAACGTCTATTAACACCCCAAAAAGAATCTCTGTAACACCTGGGGCTCCAGGTAAATATAACAATGATAATTTAAACTCTGAGTATACTTTTTCAAATTTTGTTGTTGGACGTAATAATGAGTTCGCACATGCAGCTTGCCACAATATAGCAGAAAACCCTCGAGGTGGAGATTACAATCCATTATTTATATGTGGTCCAACAGGTATGGGGAAAACTCACCTCATTAATGCTGTGGCAAATCATATTCTCATGGCTGATCCTTCAAAGGTCATCACGTATGTATCTGCTGAAAAATTTCTCAATGATTGTGTTTCTTGCCTTAGAAGAGCTGAAATGCACAAATTTAGGAAAAAATACCGTGATAGATCAGATATTTTGATTATGGATGATATTCAAATACTTGGTAAAGGTGAGGTTATTCAACAAGAATTCTTCCATACACTAAATGAATACCTAGAAACGGGTAGGCAAGTTATTGTTGCATCTGACAGAATGCCTAAAGATATTAAGGATTTTGAAGATAGAATACGCACAAGATTAGAATGGGGACTTATTGCGGATATCCAAATGCCTGATGTTGAAACAAGAGTGGCTATTCTAAATTATAAAGCTGAAAAAATGAGTATCCCAATGCCTGCAGAAGTAGTTAACTATATTGCTAAGATTTCTAGGCGATCTATTCGTGAGCTTGAAGGTAATTTAAAGAAAGTAAAAATGGTTTCAGAGCTTCAAGGGCTTAGATTAACACTAGATTTGTGTAAAAAAGTACTTTCTCACCATGATTCTAAATCAACAGTAACAGTTGAAGATGTCTTAAAGTTAGTGGGCTCACATTTCACAATTAAGTTACAAGACTTAAAAGGTAAAAGTAGAACGAAACCTATTTTAACAGCAAGACAAGTAGGAATGTACCTAATTAAAAAGCACTTAGATAAAAGCTTAGTTGAAATTGGTAAGATTTTTGGCGGAAAAGATCACACAACTGTTCTTAACGCGATTAGAAAAATAGAAAATGCACAGAAAGACAATGCTGAAATACGTAAAGATATCGATGATTTAAACAGGAAAATCCACAATTTAACAGGGGTGTGAATTTGGATTGTGCATTTCGATGTAGAAAAGTTTTGGAAAAGGATGTGGAATAGTATTTCTGTGGAAATCTCGAAACTTATGCTGTTTTTTTTCCATAGCCATTTTTTAAAAATTTGGTAGTAATATAAAGGGCTTATAAATTTTATCCACAATCCACAGCCCCTACTACTACTACTAATATTAATATATAAGTAATAGGTATTAAAAGAGCTTAAAATAGTCCATATTGAAGGACTTAAAAAAAGGGGCAAAAAAATGAAATTAAAAACATCTAGAGAAGAGTTATTTAAACTGATTTCTAAAACACAAAATGTTGTAGAGAAAAGAAATACTATGCCTGTTCTTTCAAATGTTTTGATTGAAGCAAAGGAAAGTAAACTTTTCGCATATGCAACAGACTTGGAAGTAAGTTTAAAAGCTAACTGCAGTATAGATGTGATTGAAGAAGGAAGGGCTGTTATAAACGCAAGAAGCCTCTTTGACATCCTTAGAGAACTTCCAGAGGGTGATCTTACCCTAACTAAGAAAAGCAACCAGTCACTGGAGATTGAGCAGGGTAAAGCTTTATTTCATATTAATGGGATGAACCCAGATGAGTTTCCTGTTTTTCCTTCATATTCAACTAATGATTTTTCAGAAATAGTTCCTTCAGTATTTAAAGAAATGATTGAAAAGACAATTTATTCAGTCTCAAATGATGAAACTAGATATCATTTAAATGGTGTCTTTTTTGAAGGCAGTGAAGATGAAAAGCAACCATCACTTAGAATGGTAGCAACAGACGGTCATAGAATGAGTTTAGTTGACCGTAAAGTTTCACAGGTTTTTCCACAAAATTTTAATCAAGGAGTGATAATTCCTAAAAAAGGACTTCACGAGATTAAAAAAATAATTGATACGATTGCTGAGCCAAATGAAAATGTTGATATAGCTGTGGAAGGTGCTCAGTTAATTGTAAAAACTCAGGATACAATTTTAATGATTAGATTAATTGAAGGTAAGTATCCAAACTATCAACAGCTTATTCCACAAAAATTAAAGTCGCATGCAATTGTTAATAGAGATAGTTTCTTATCAAGTTTAAAAAGAGTCTCTCTACTTTCAAATCAAAAATCTAAAGGTGTTACTTTCTCTTTTAACACAAGTGGAAAAATGGAAATTTTTTCTAACTCACCAGATCTTGGAGATGCAAAAGAAGAAATTGATGTTGATTATTCAGGAGAAGAACTAAAGATTGGTTTTAATGCTAGATACATTTTAGATGTATTAGCCTCTATTACTGAAAAAGATGTAAAACTTTCTTTTATAGATCAACTTTCTCCAGGCTTACTTGGCCCTAAAGATGATGAGAAGTATCGCTGTGTAGTGATGCCAATGAGAATATAGAAACTATAAAGAGGCTTAGAGAAAGTATTTATGATAGTTAAATCAATTCAAGTAAGAGGTTTTAGAAACCTCAATGATGAACCTGTTGAGCTTATCAACGGAGTAAACCATTTTTATGGAAAAAATGGCCAAGGTAAGTCTAATTTACTTGAAACAGTTTACTTAGCATCTAGAGCTACTTCTTTTAGACCCGGTAAGTTTGAGCAGTGGATTAATAGAGATCTTAATCCTATGGATGGTTGTTCTTTAAGGTATGTTGTTACTGACGGAAGTATGTCTCACCAAATTAAAATAACTTGGGATCAAGATAGAAAAAATATTTTTATAGATGATAAGAAAACAACATCAGCTAAGTTAACTAAAATTCTACCAACAGTCTTATTTAGTCCTGAAAGTTTAAGTTCGATTAAAGATGGGCCAGATAAAAGAAGAAGTCTTATTGATGAAATGATTCTCTCATCATTTGATGACCAACATATTTGTCAGCAGTTTAAAAAGGCTTTAAAAAACAGAAATAAGTTTTTAAGAGATTGTAAAGATAAAGGTAAATTAGAAGAAAATCTTTATAATAGTTTAAATGTTCTTTTCTTAAACTTTTCAGTAAAACTAACTGAAACAAGAATCGAATACCTTAAAAAGTTAAAACCATATGTTAAAAAAGCTGTGGAGATTATTTTTAAAGGTGAGATAGATTTTAATTTTGAATATTATATTTCTGAAAATTGTGTAAATGACTGTGGAAAAGATGAATTAATGAAAATTCACCAAGACCGTATTCAAGACTTAAAATTTGTAGAATGTAAATATGGTTCAAGTCTCATTGGTGCACATAAGCATGATATTAAGTTTTTCATGAATGGCCAGGATTCAAGATTTTTCTCCTCACAAGGACAACAAAGAGGTCTTATACTTGCACTTAAGATAGCAGAGGTTCTTTTAAAGACAGAAAAAGGAATCAACCCAGTACTTTTATTAGATGATGTTCTTTCAGAACTTGATGTAGAAAAGAAAGAACGTTTTTTAAATTTTTTAACTCAGCTTAAAACTCAAATCATTGTGACTTCAACTGAACCATTTAAAATGTCAGAACTAGAAGGTAAATATTTTTTAGTTCAAAATGGGAAAGTATTTGAAGATCAACAAATAGAACTTACAGAAAAAGGAATGATTTAAAATGTCAGAAACACCAGAAGTTCAAAGTCCAAAAAAAGAATATGGTGCCTCATCAATTCAGGTACTTGAGGGCTTAGAAGCAGTTCGAAAAAGACCAGGCATGTATATTGGTGACACTACTCAAAGGGGTTATCATCACCTTGTTTGGGAGGTTATTGATAACTCTGTAGATGAAGCAGTAGCAGGTTTTTGTAAAGAAATAATGGTTACAGTTCACCCTGATGAATCTTTAACAGTTCAAGATAATGGTAGAGGTATTCCTGTTGCAGAACATCCAAGTGGAAAATCTGCTCTAGAAGTAGTTATGACAGTTCTTCATGCTGGTGGTAAATTTGACTCTGATACTTATAAAGTCTCAGGTGGTTTACATGGTGTTGGAGCATCTGTTGTTAATGCTTTATCAACATGGTGTAAAGTTGAAGTTCATAGAGATGGTAAAGTTTGGAAACAGTCTTATGCTCAAGGAAAACCGACAACTGAAGTTGTTCAAGATGGAACAAGTCAGACAACAGGAACAAAGACGACATTTAAACCAGATAAGACAATTTTTAAAGACCCTGAAATAAGTTTTAACTTTGAAACTTTAGCTAAAAGATTTAGAGAATTCGCCTTTTTAAATGCAGGACTAAAAATAACTTTAGTTGATGAAAGAAATGATAGAACTGAAGTTTTTGAATTTAATGAAGGATTAAAAGACTTTATTGCCCATGTTAATGAAAAGAAAAAAGCTCTTCATAAAGAAGTGATTTACTACACTGGAACTAAAGAAGACGTTGAAGTTGAAATTTCAATGCAGTGGAATGATTCCTATAGTGATACAATTTATTCATATTGTAATAATATCAACACTCATGAAGGTGGCACACATTTATCAGGATTTAGATCAGCATTAACAAGAACTGTAAATTCATATGCCGCTAGTAAAAATCTTTTAAAAGATATTAAAACTAATTTAGACGGTGATGATATCAGGGAAGGCCTAGCAGCTGTCATCTCTGTTAAAGTAGTTGATCCTCAATTTGAAGGACAAACTAAAACAAAGCTTGGTAATACAGAAGTAAAAGGAATAGTTGAATCTTTAACAAATGAAAAATTAGCTCTTTGGTTTGATCATAATCCTGGTACAGCTAAAATGATCATTAAAAAATGTGTTGAAGCAGCTCGAGCTAGATTTGCAGCTAGAAAAGCTAGAGATTTAACAAGAAGAAAAACAGCTCTTGATTCAGGATCTCTTCCAGGAAAAATGGTAGACTGCCAAGAAAAAGATCCTGCACTTTGTGAGATATACCTAGTGGAGGGAGATTCTGCGGGTGGTTCAGCTAAACAAGCAAGAGATAGAAAAACTCAAGCCGTGCTTCCTTTAAAAGGTAAGATTTTAAATGTTGAAAAAGCACGTTTTGATAAAATGCTTGGTAATGATGAGATTAAAATGATGATCTCAGCACTTGGAACAGGGATAGGTAAAGATAGCGTTGATGCAAATAAAATAAGGTATCATAAGGTTATTATCATGACCGATGCGGATGTTGATGGTTCACATATTAGAACGCTTTTACTTACGTTCTTTTATAGACAAATGCCTGAAGTGGTTAAAAGAGGTTATATTTATATTGCACAACCTCCACTTTATAAAGTGAAAAGAGGAAAGTCGGAGAAGTACTTAAAAAATGAAGATCATTTATTTGAATTCTTGCTTGATACGGGAGTTGAAAATTTAACTTTAGAAAATAATAAAAGTTTAAGTAAAGAGAACTTTAAAGAAGTTTTATTTAAAATTAGAGATCTTGATAATTTAAAAAATAAAATGAAGGAAAAGCATGCTGAAAGTATTCTTTATACTTTTTTAAAGAATCAAGATTTAAAAACAAAAATTTCAGATGAAAAAAATATTGAAAATGAAGTTAATAAAGAGTGGAAAAAGAATCAAAATGAAAAAGGTTTTGTTGAAGCAGTTAAATTTCAAAATGATCAACTAGTATTTGGTTTAAATATTTTTGGCGTTAAGAAAACACAAATTGTTAATAAAGAGTTTTTTGAATCAAGTGAATGGACAAGTTTAGAACAGATGTGGAATGAAGTTCATTCAAAAGTGCAATTTTCTAACAAGCTTAATAATGACAAAGACTCTGTTGTTCTTGAAGACTGTTTTGATCTTTATGAATCTGTTATGGCATTCTCTAAAAAAGGTCTTGGTATTCAAAGATATAAAGGTTTAGGTGAGATGAACCCAGAGCAACTTTGGGAAACAACTCTTAACCCTGAAAACAGAACACTTCTTCAAGTCAATTTAGATGATGTGCTTGAAGCTGATGAAACTTTTTCAACTTTAATGGGTGAAGCTGTTGAACCTCGTAAGAAGTTTATTACAGAGAATGCTCTTTTAGTTGGTGAATTAGATATTTAAAATTTAAGAACAGTTTGGATTAAATAGATTATGGAAAATACAGAAAACGTAAACAGTATTGATATTAATAAAGAGATGAAGGATTCCTACCTTCAATACTCCATGAGTGTAATTGTAGGTAGAGCTCTTCCAGATGTTAGAGACGGTTTAAAGCCCGTTCATAGACGAGTTCTTTATGCCATGCATGATTTAAGTAACACGCATGATAAGCCTTATAAAAAATCAGCCCGTGTTGTTGGTGATGTTATTGGTAAATATCACCCACATGGTGATACAGCTGTTTATGATACGATGGTAAGAATGGCTCAGGAATTCTCTTTAAGAGAGCCACTTATTGATGGACAAGGAAACTTTGGTTCTATTGATGGGGATAGCCCAGCAGCACAACGTTACACGGAAGTAAGAATGACAAAACTTGCTGAAGCGTTGTTAAGTGATATTGGTAAAGAAACAGTTGATTTTGGGCCTAACTATGATGATTCACTTGAAATTCCATTAGTTCTACCAGCAAAATTTCCTAATCTACTTGTAAATGGTGGGGCTGGTATTGCAGTTGGTATGGCAACAAATATTCCTCCTCATAACTTATCTGAAGTTATTGATGGTTGTTTAGCGGTTATTGAAAACTCTGATATCAGTATAGAAGATCTCATAACTATTATTCCAGGTCCTGACTTTCCAACATCAGCAACAATATCTGGTCGATCAGGAATTGTTAAAGCCTATAAAACAGGTAAGGGTAGTATTAAGTTAAAGGCTGTTGCTGAAATTGAAGAGAACAAAGGAAGAGATGAAATTGTTGTTACAGAGCTTCCCTATCAAGTTAATAAAGCAAAACTTATTGAATCAATTGCTCATCTTGTTAGAGATAAAAAAATTGAAGGCATCTCTGATATTAAAGATGAATCAAATAGAGAAGGTATTAGAGTTGTTATTAAAACAAAGAAAGACTCAAATACTCAGATTGTTTTAAATCAACTTTATAAACAAACACAGCTTCAAGTTAATTTTGGAATTAACATGCTAGCTTTAGATGGAAAAAATAAACCTCATCTTTTTAATATTAAAGAAGTATTGGTTTCTTTCTTAGAGCACAGAAAAGATGTTGTTATTAGGCGTTGTCTTTTTGAACTTGCTAAAGCTGAAGCAAGAGAACATATTTTATTAGGCTTACAGATTGCTCTTGATGAAATTGATAAAGTTATTTCTACAATTAGAGCTTCAAAAGAAGCACAAGAAGCTTTGATGAACTTAATGGATAAGTTTTCTTTATCTAAGCTTCAAGCCCAGGCTATTTTAGATATGAGGCTTCAAAGGTTAACGGGCTTAGAAAGAGCTAAAATTGATAAAGAATTAAAAGAAATTCAAGAACGCATTGAGTGGTTTAAGAAGGTTTTAAGCGATATCAATGAAGTTTTAAAAATCATCTCTGATGAGCTTAAAGAAATAAAAGAAAAATTTGGAAATGAGAGAAAAACTAAAATTGAAAACGCAGTTGATGAGTTAGAAGTTGAAGACTTAGTTACTAAGGAAGAAGTTTTAGTAACTCTAACATCAATAGATTCAATTAAGAGAATACCTTTAGATCAGTATCGTGTTCAAAAAAGAGGTGGTAAAGGTTTAAAAGGATCAGTAAATGTTGAGGGTGATTATGTAAAAGAGATCATTCAAACAGATACACTTGCAACACTCCTAGTTTTTTCTGATAGAGGAAAAGTTTATTGGTCTAGAGTCTTTAAACTACCTAAGGGTTCTAGAACGAGTAAGGGTAAATCAATTAAAAATGTAGTTCAGTTTGATGGTGGCGAAAATGTAAAAGCTATTCTTTCAGTTTCTGATTTTAAAAACCAATCAGGCCAAATAGCCTTTGTATCTCAAGCTGGAATTATAAAAAGAACAGACTTAGAACAGTTCTCTAAACCAAGACCAAGTGGTCTTTTAGCTGTTAAAACTGATCTTGATGATGAATTAGTATCAGTTAGGCTTACAACTGGAGCTGGTGATATGCTCATCATAACAAGAAAAGGTATGTCTATTAGATTTAATGAAGACCAGGTTAGATCAATGGGCAGAACTGCTCGAGGTGTTAAAGGTATTGCTTTAGGTGATGATGATAAAGTTGTTTCAGCTGAATTTTTAGATAATGAAGAAACAAATGAGAAAAAAGTTCTTATCATTACTGAAAGAGGTTATGGAAAGAAAACTTTAGTTGATGAGTATAGAGCTCAAACAAGAGGTGGAGTTGGACTTATTACACAAAAGATCACTGATAAAGTCGGTGATGTAGTAGGTGGTTGTTTAGTTACTGATTCTGATCAAGTAATTGTAACAACTAATAAAGGCCAAGCTATTAGAATGAAGTCATCTGATATTTCAACACTTGGAAGAATCACTCAGGGTGTTAAAGTTATCGATCTTAAAGGTGATGAATATGTAACAGGTATGACAGTATTAGCTGATGAGGAAGATGAAGACTAAGTATTTACTACTTTTTTTTATCTGCTTTTTTAATGCTTCATGTTCTTTAAAAAGTGGAGACTTAGTGAGCTCCGCTCAAAGAATGGAGAAAAAATCTCCTGAAAAAGCTCTTCTTATTTATGATCGAGCTTTCCAAAGGTCTAAAAAAGTAAAAGAAAAGCTTAAGATATTAACTAGAATTGAAAAACTCATAAAAACAAAAATTAAAAGAGCTGACCTTCTTCAAGGTGCTCTTGATAGAAAAGTAAGTCTTTTAGAGGACTCTGTTAAAAAAAATAAAGTTTTACTAGATTTAGCTCAACTTGCTCTTCAGAATTTAAAAAATTCAAATATTGCTTTAAGTTATCTTGATCAAATTTCTTATGAAGATCTAAATGGTCCACAAAGAGAGTCTTACTTTAAACTGGTTATTGTTAGTTATTTAAACGATGATAATTATGAACAAGCAGTAATTGAAGCGGATGAGTTCTTAGCCTTTAAGGATCTAACTCCATCTGAAAGATTTAAAATTGAAATTTTAAAATCTAAAGCTTTTGTGGCTAAAAAAGAAAATATAAAAGCCATTGAAAACTATGAAAAGCTTCTTAATAAGTATCCAAACCTTTCAAAAACTTGGAAAGTAAGGTCTCAACTTGCTATTCTTTTTGAAGAGCAGAGAGATTACTCTCGGGCTATTGAAAACCTGCAGGTGTTAAAGAAGGACGCTGGTGAGAAAGACTCTCTTTTGGAGTGGCGTATCAAAGAACTTCAAAAAAGACTTGCTCAACAACCGGGTCAGTCAGGGCGTTTGAGACGGTAAATGTTTGAATTTCTTCAAAATTCGCTTGATATTTATGCAATAAGTTTCTTACTTGGTCTTTGTGTGAGTATTTTTCTGGTTCTCTCAAAATCTTTGCTTATTTTTCTACTCTTCCTTAAAAAACAAGTTGCCTTAGGAACAACCGTTATTGTACTAAGTGAAGCAATAATTGGTTTATCACTCTACCTTTTTATAAGAAGGTATGAGATCAATAGCGAATACCTCATGGTAGGCTTTGTTAGTGGTTTAGTGGTGTCTTTAACGATAGCACTAGTGGTTTTTGCCGTTAAGTATGAAAAAAGGAATGTTAACGATATAGATGGCTAACTTTAATTGGACAGAACTTATTCCAGGCGTAACACATGATGTTTCTCATATAGCTACTACTGCTGTTGCAGCTGGAGTCATGGTGACTTTTGCTTTGGTTGGAAGAGTTGCTTTAGGAAATGGTGAATCAGCTGTTATTCCTGCTGGTAAGGTTTCTACAAAGGGTGTTTTTGAACAGATCATTGAGTTCATAAGGAATCTCTGTGGCACTGTAATCGGTGATGAGGGGCTTAAAATGGCTCCTTTGTTTGCTACCCTATTCTTCTTCCTGTTTTTTAATAATCTAGTTGGTCTTATTCCTGGAATGACACCTGCTACTGAGAATATCAATACGGGCGTAGCAATCGGTATTTTCTCATTTTTAGTTTATAATATTTTTGGATTCATTGAACACGGAGTAGCTTATCTTAAGCACTTTCTTGGGCCTGTACTTTTAATGGCTCCACTTATGCTTCCAATTGAAATTGTATCTCATATTGTTAGGCCAGTTAGCTTAGGTCTTAGACTTCAGGGAAATATGACAGGAGACCATATGGTTCTTGGTATTTTCACTGAATTATTACCACCACCTTTTGCCATAGTTTTTTATGGATTAGGATTTTTTGTATGTTTTATGCAAGCATTCGTATTTACAATGCTTTCTATGATTTACGTTTCAATGGCAATATCTCACGATCATTAATAAAGGAGTCACAAATGAGAAAAGCACTAGGAATTATATTCGCATCACTTTTACCAACTTTAGCTTTTGCTGAAGAAGCAGCTGTAGTAGCTACAGAAGCTGGAATGGGCAATGGAGCAGCTATTGGTTTAGCAGCTGGTCTTGGTCTTGCTTTAGCTGTTTTCGGTGGAGCAATTGCTCAAGGAAAAATTTGTGCTGCAGCAATGGAAGGGATCGCAAGAAACCCTAACGCACAAAAGAACATGTTCGTATCGATGATTATCGGTCTTGTTCTTATCGAATCACTAGTTATTTATATGCTAGTTGTTTCTTTTAACTTACTTGGTAAGTTCTAAGATAAGCTTAATTCATTTTAAGTTTGATTTTAAAAGCCTTCTTTTTTAAAGAGGGCTTTTTTTATTTAAGCTACCGGTTTCTTTTAATGCCTTTAAAGTAGTCTTTATTTATTTTATGAAAGATAGAGCCTAAATATTTTCCATCATCTGTATGTGCAAGAGAACGAACAACAATTTCTCCGTTTATTAGCCTAACAGTGCCTTCGCTATATAGGCTGTTAACTTTTACTGGTAACTCTTTTAAAGTCCAAGACCCGTCTTGTTCCTCACATAGTAAGCGACTATGAGTGTGAACAAAGTTGCCAGCATTTCGACCTACTTCCCCTGTTACATATGCACATCGAGGTTTAATATCTTTATCAATTGTATCAAAAGAAGTGATACTTAAAAACTCAGAGTGTTTATTACAACCTGTGCTGTATATGACATCAGAAGACATACCAACACCTTGTGGTGAATTCTTATCAATAAAGAGTTCAATTTTTCGAATGTGGCTATGTTGGCCTACGGTAATTAAGGTTTTCATAGCGGAATTTTTCCTCTTCATAAAAGTGCCATCCATCATATAAGCACCTTCATATCTTACATCAAACCAACAAAACCATTTTCTTCCGATGTTTCTGAGTCCCTCACGCCCTCTCCATGGAAAGCCTTTATGTGAGGATAAATCGATAATAACGAATTTATTATTATTCCTTTTTTCAATTTTAAAAAGACCAGTAGTACCCTTTCCTGTATCAGCTGATGGATAACTTGGATAAAAGCAAAGTTGCCCATCACGAAAACGCTTCCCTGTTCTTCTAAATACAGTTTCACTTGAATACTTAGTACATCTTACAGACCTAGCAACTGATAAATAAGGAGCTCCATCTTTAAACCTAAGAGTTTTAATTCTATATTTTCCATTATCATTAAAAAGCACTTTTTGTTGGTCGTTATATCTCTTAGAGTGATTTTGATTTCTATAAAACGAACCAATTAAAACAGCAGGTGTTTTACCAAATAAAACAGAATCACATTTACTAAGCTGAAAAATTCGATCACTACTTTTAGATTTAAAAATATGCTTATAAAGAACTTTATTAGATGAACTACCATCTGTAATACTTATTGTGCGACCAGAGCACGAAACTTTATCAGCTACTTTATCGCCATTAAAATCAATTAATTTTGATCTTGAGAAATTTTCTTTAAATAAAGATTTACTATGAAGTTCTTTAACATGGCTAACGTTATTTTTTTTAAGACTAGATGAAGTACGTTTACAGGATTTCCCAGATTCTCTAAATCCAGGCAAGCATCCTTTAATCTTACATGCAGACCACTTCTTTTCTTTAGGCTTCCACTCTTTAATTCCATGCCCGCCCCCAGAAGTGCAATCTTTTGTTGGTGACTTACAAGATCCATTAATTTTAACTTGATTTTTAGGGCATTCAGGCTTTGGTATACAAGTGTTGTTCTTTTTAAAAAAACCTTCTTTGCAGGTAGTATAATTACATTCACGCCATTTCATTTTTAGTAAATTAAACTTGCTAATCCCAATACCTTTTTTATCATCACATGCTCTCGCTACACCTGTGCAGTTGTTAGAATCTAAATTTTTATTTATTTTACAACTAGAGTTTGAAATTTTTTTAAGCCAATCATTTTGGTTTTCAACTAAGCGTGAATTTGAAAAGAAGAGAACATTTTTTTGATTTATTCTTTTAAACTTAAAGTTCTTTAGGTCTTTTCTACTTGTACTACTGTTAATTTTATCAAGATAAACTAATTTAAAGCGGTCTTTATTTTTAGAATACTCCACAATACTCACAAGGTTTTCTTGTTTATATAAATACATTAAAAAGTATCGATTACTACCTTTGATCACAACAGGCTTAACTGTTGTGAAGAGGCCTTGTAGATTTTCGCCTCGATTAATTTCGTAGTATTCATTATTTTTAATATGCTTTATTGATATATCAGTGCTGCCATCTTTAAAAAGAAAGTGTATTACTTCTATTGAGGTATTTAAGCCTATTGGATCAATAATTTGATAAGTTGAAGTTTTTGTCTCTTCATCATCATTTTCATTAATAGGGTCATCGTTATTATCATCAGGATTAACTATGATAACATCTTCTGCAACCATATCATCTCCGCAGTTTTGAAAAAGCAGTAATGAAGTTAGAGCAGTTAGTAACCATATGAGTTTTTTCATGAAGACCTTCTTTAAGCTTAAAAAGCTTCTCTTTAGAAATTATATCTTAAATTTTTCTTATATGTATAAAATTACAAGACCAATGGCTTAAGCATGTAGAAAATGTGAAACTATTGATCAAAAAAACTGTTGAATTTCTCCAAAAGCCCTGTGAATAGGGCTTTTGGTCTAGAGTGTTAGTGCTTAAGCTTTTTATATTAACCCTGTTTTTTTCTAAAAAGTATAGCTGTTATAAGCGGAAATAGTAGAAAAATAATGAGAGGAATTTTTGCAATATCAATACTTCCAGAACTTGGCTCTAAACTACCTGAACACCCGCCAGAGCTGCTTGAACTTGCAAGATCTCTAGATCCAAAACCTGATACAGGATCAATCTCAGGGTTAATTTGTGGAAGGTCACTTTCATTTGCAATTAGGTAATCAAGTGCATTCTCTAAATTAATTTTTTGATATGTCTCAGTGTTTGATTGTAAGTACGGGGCAAGACTTAGATTGTCACTTGAGTTACTTAAAATAAAAACTGCTTGAAATGCTGTAAGACTATTAGACTGTGACATCAAAAATCCAAGAGCTCCAGATACAATAGGAGCTGCCATACTAGTACCTCTAAGACTTACATAAGTTCCATCATAGCCAGTGGATATGACAGCTTCATTTCTTCTTTGTGAACCATCACCGCCAGGGGCAACAAAGTCTATAATATTATTACTGTCTTCATAATTTGAAAATGTTGAAAGCTGATCTTGAGAGTTGAGTGAACCAACAGTTATGACATTTTTAATGTTGGCTGGAACAACCCATGAAGCAGGGACAGCAGAGTTTCCAGCTGCTGCAACAACTACAACCCCTCTTTCAACAGCATAATTTATTGCTGCAACTTCAGCTCCTTGAGGAGTTTTCTCTACTCCCCAACTAGCATTAATAATATGAGCACCATTATCAACAGCGTAGTAAATAGTTTGGAGTAAATCTCCTAAAGTTGTATTTCTATTAGAAGCAAAGCCTTTCAGCATCATGAGCTTAACAGAGTTTTTACTGATTCCAGTTATACCTTCAGAATTATTAAACCTAGCACTGACTAGTCCTGCAACGTGAGTTCCATGGTCTGTATCTCTTGATAGGGAAGGTTGTAGGTTAGAATCATCATCAGCAAAATCATAGCCATGAATATCGTCAACAAAACCATTTCCATCATCATCAACTCCAGCTTGACCATTTAACTCAGCTTCATTTATCCAAAGATTATCTCTAAGATCTCTATGGTTTGTATCAAAACCAGTATCAGATATAGCAACAACGATTTCTCTTTTAGGAGTAATAGAGTCATTGCTAAATCCTACTTGAGAGAGGTACCAAGACTGAAAGTTAAAAAGGCTGTCGTTACTTTGAATATCTACATAACAATCTGATTGAACACTTTTAACATAATCAAGTTTTTCAAGATCATCTTGTCTAACACCTTCAACAGAATAAATTACACTTGAGTTACTTGAAACAGTTTTTGAATTAAGAGAAAGAGAGTTTAAAGTATTCTTCTTAGAAGAGATTTTTTTCCAAATATTACCTGATTTAGAGGATAAACCTTGGGCGATTGAAATTTCACCATCAGTAACAACAAGCAGTTTTCCGGGTACTTTATCTTCATCTGAACATGTGGCTTGAGTTTTAATTGAAAAAGAAAAAACAAATATAAAGCAGAGTAGTAAAAAACGCATACTACAAATTCGGTAAGACCAAAGTTGTAGATAAGCCCTGAAAAGGGCCTTTAATCAAGTATAGCCCTAAAACTAGAGGATTTTTAAAATTTTAGAGCTAATTTCCTTAATTTTGTCTAATTCTTTTACGGACTGAGCCTCAAACCTCATTGTAACGGCCGGCTGGGTATTTGAAACACGAACCAGAGCCCAACCAGTTTCAAAATGAGCTCTTACTCCATCAATTTCATTAACACTAATAGCATGAGCTCTTATTTCCTTTTTATAGGTCTCAACTATCTCATATTTCTCTTTTTCACCTACTTCTATTCGAATTTCAGGTGTAGAGAAAGTTTCTGGAAATTCAAAGAGGAGCTCATCAAGGCTTTTCCCCGTTTCTTGTAAGATCTCTATAAGCCTTAGACTGCAGTAGAGGGCGTCATCATAGCCATAGTATCTATCAGCAAAAAATATGTGACCACTAAATTCTCCACCAAAAGGAGCTTTTTCAACTTTGACCTTTTGTTTTATAAGGGAGTGACCAGTATTCCACATAATTGCATTTGCGCCCCATTTCTTAAGAAGCTTAAAATACTCCTCAGAGCATTTAACGTCTCCAACAATGGTAGCTCCTGGATGTTTTTCTAAAACACTTTTTGCATATATAGACATAAGCTTATCTGTATCGATACTTTTTCCACTACTATCTACAACAACAATTCTATCTGCATCTCCATCATAGCCAATTCCAAAAACTGCAGCTTCATCTTTAATGGCTTTTTTAAGATCAACAAGATTAGCTTCTATAGTTGGGTCAGGATGATGATTGGGAAAATCTCCATCAGGCTCTTCAAAGAGAAGAACTGGATTTAGTCCACAAGCTTCATACGCTTTTCTAGTAACAGAGCCGGCAGCCCCGTTGCCACAGTCTACTACAAACTTTATGTCTTTTAAATGAGTGAACTCTTCTCCAATGCGTTTATAATAAGGTGTTTTAATATCAAAAGGTTTTATAAAGCCAGGTTCAAGAGAATCACTCACTTGATCAAACATACCTTTAAGTTCTTGGATTTTTTCTCCCGTAAGAGTTCCATTTGATAAAGAAATTTTAAATCCATTATAATCTGGAGGATTATGACTTCCAGTAATCATAATTGAACCCGCTAAATTATTAATATGGTAACAAGAAAAATAGCAAACAGGAGATGTAACTAGTCCAATTTCATATACATTACCACCCATTGATGAAAAACCTTGAGCAAGTTTTTTTGAAAGTGGAACACTTGAGTGGCGAGCATCATAACCAATAGCAAGTTCAAGTTTTTCAGGCGATGAATGGTACTTCTTACAGAAAAGATAAAAAGCTTGGCCAAGCTTAAAAGCAAACTCATCATCATAGTCGATATTATATTTTCCTCTTATATCGTATTCTCTAAAGATCTCATCGTTATAATTCATAGTTTTAATCCTTGTGCTAATTTTATAGCTCTTATCATTGAATCAGGGTTAGCTTTATCCATACCAAAAATATCAGAGGCTGTGCCATGGTCAACACTGGTTCTTATAAAAGGAATACCTAAGCTAGCTTGAGCGGCAGAAAAACCGTTTATTGCTTTAAAAGGGATAAGTCCTTGGTCATGATAGTTTGCAACAATGAAAGAGTAGTTCTTATAAGCCGCAAGTCCAAAAAGACCATCAGGTGAAATAGGACCTAAAATAGTATTGTCTTTTTTAACTTGAAGATGAAGCTCTCTTTCTTCATCACCCAGTAAGCCGCCTTCTCCAGCATGTGGGTTTAAACCCAGTAATAAAATAGGTTTTAAATATTTGAGTTTTTTAGATGTGGACTGAGCTTCATAAAGTCCTTTTTCAATAATTTGTTTACTTAATAATTTTGATACATCTTTAAGGGGGCAGTGATCTGTTAAGAGTAGGCAGTTATAAACATCACCAAAAAAAGTCATATAAATACTAAGATCTGGAAAAACCTGTCTTAAATACTCAGTATGTCCAAGAGCATTAATATCATTAAATGATTTTTTTTCTAAAGGGCCTGTAACAATACCAAATTCATTTGGATGTTTTTTACAGACTTTAACAGACTCTTTAAACCATTCAGCAGGAGATAGTGTGCTATGCATGAAGAAAACACCAGGTTCTTTAGGAACCTCAAGAGTGTTTTGATAAAAATTTGTACTTTTTAGTTCTGGAAAATTTTTTAAAAAATATTTTTTTTCAGTCCAAACAATAAAACGTTCAGTACTAGTATTAATTTTTTTTAACGCCTTAAGGCTTATTTCTAAACCTACTCCATGAAACTCACCAGGTGTAATAAAAAAAGTATGCATTAATTCTTTCTTACAAAGTAGGACTCTTTTAGTTCACCAAGCCAAGAATCAAATCTAGTTTGAATGTTTTCAGCATAAAATTTTTGTTGAAGTTTTCTTACTTTTTTAGTGTTTGGAATTTTAAAACTACTCAGTTTATCTTTAACGTAGATCACTCTACTTCCGGCTGAGTCAGTAAGAACTTGGCTAATATCACCTCTAGAAAGCCCATTAGTAGCTTTTAAAATAGCAGCAGACATATCATTTGTCTTAAATTTTCCAAGGTCGTCAGTATCAGCACCAAGTTTTAAGAGTCTTTGTTGCATAGAAGTAAAGTTTTCTTTTGTGATTTTTTTTAGTTGGCTGGAAGCTTTTTTATCATCTTTTGATATAAAAATTTGAGCAAGGTCGTACTCATACTCAGGTTTTAAGTTAGAAACACCCTCTTTTTTTAAATAGCTTAGAAACTCTTCCTCTGACGGTCTTACTCTAGCAATAACTTCTCTTTCAATTAAATTTCTTGTGACAGCTGATTCACCAATAAAATTTTTATAAAGATCATAATCTACACCGCGATTTTTAATCTCTGCTTCAAGCTTGGCAACTGAGATTCCGTTTTGTGTGGCTAAGTTATCGAGCTCCTTTTTAATGACGTCTTCGTTTATTCCCATATTATTCTTAGCAGCGTGAATGGTGATAATTTTTTTTGAAATAAGATAATCAACTAATTTGTCATTACTTTTTAAAATTTCTTTTCTATTAAAAAGTCCAAGGAGTGATTCGTTAACAAGGTAGCCTTTTTTGACTCTGTTTTTAAAATTGTTTACTTCAGATTGAAGAATCATTTCTCCTTCAACAACAGCAACAACTCTTTCAACAATTTTTGAGCCAGAATAAAACGGGAAAGCTATAACAAGACAGATGAGAAATGGTCTGATTTTTTGCATAAAAAGTACTCCGATCTTATCTAACACCTATATAATAAGTGTTTGAGCAAGACTACCTTTTAAGCTTTAAGCCATAGAAAAGATCGAAATTTATTTTAAGGTCTTCATTTTCCTTAAAATCCTTTAAAGCTTGAGACCATTTAGACTCGCTTTGACTAATCGCATTATTAGCCTCTCCCCTAACAGCACGCTTCTCTCTTTTGTTTATGAAAATAAGAGAGTAGCCCCACTCAGTCTGCATAACTTTTGAGACTCTTTTGATCCTAAGTTTTTTGGTTTTGTCTTTAAAAGGTAGATCTTCTTCAATTAGCCACTGAAACTTATCACTTCCTGTTTTTTTCTTTAAAAGAGTTTGGAACTTGTTTTGTCCACGCCTTATGCGGGTGTAGGCGGTCTCAGCCTCGTGTTTATCATCATACGAGATAACACCAATTTGGACTTGAGTTTTTAAGTCTTTTCTTTGCTTATCATTGCTTTTTTTATCTGTTTTCGTTTGGTCTTTATCAGCAAGTTTTAAAAAGTTTTTTACTTTATGCATAAGAAGTTGGTTTTTAAACATTCTATTCCAGTCATTTTCTTTAAGACCGTTAGCGTTTAAAAAGAGATTGAGGTTTTCTGTACGTGTTCCTTTTGATCTTTCACTAATCCATTTTTTTAGCTCATCGTCTAAGATCACAATAGAATGCTTATTTGCTAAATCATTTACAAAAATCTCTTGAATTAGAAGTGCTAAAGTTTCTTTTTTAAGCGTTTCAAGTTTAGCAGGATCTTTGAGCTTTTCTGTTCGAAGTTCTTTATACTTAATATGACTTTGGATAATAAGTTTTTTTAAAAAAATCTCTGGTGTCACAGTTTGTGTTTGATACTGGATAATGTAGGAGAGCTCTTCTTGCTCTTTTTTTGAGCATGAAGATGTGATAAAAACAAGCAATAAAAAACTGAAAAATATTCGCATCTGAGCAAAATAATTTCATTTACCTGACATGACAAGGCCAATAAGTAGCTGAATTGATTTTAAAAAGAGGTGTGACAGGGTTTTTTATACTAAAGCCGTTTATTTAGGTGATTATTTACTCATCTTAACTTAAAAGGTTCATATGAAGCAGATGAGTTTTTTTTGTGTTTTATTTTTAAGCTTATTAAGTTTTAAATCTTTTTCAGCATTAGATAATACAACCCCAGTTAATAAGCCAGTATTTGATTTGATACCTATTAATGAAGGTGGATGCAGTTTTGATGATTTTAAAAGAGTGGTATGTATTCCAGAAGAGGGTGTGTTTACGGCCTTTAAAATACAAATCAGTAGAGCAAACACAAAACTAGCATTAGTGAGTGTTTTTTCTAGTGAAGTAACTAGATTTAATCCTTTAATAGATGTTGAACCTACAGCACAAGTTGATCTTGAAAATGTATACTGGGTTGTAGAAACTAAAGATCAAAGCACTAAAGTTACAAGAGCTGTTATTTATAGAGAAACTTATATGAGTGATGAAGTTCAGCATGAAAAGTATAGTGTTGTTAGGTTAGATCAATTAAGACCTTGTGTTGTTGCTGAGCTTTTAAGTGAAAGGCTTGGACCTGAAGTTGATCTTTTAAAAAGTGCTTCTAGAGTCTCTAGAAACACAGAAAATTTATCATGTTTATAAGTCGTTAAATTTAATAGTGTTATTATTCCATTGAACGATCTCTATTGAGTGGCCGTCTGGGTCAAAAATATACCAAGATGATGAATGTGGATATTTGTACTCTCCATCAAACCTTATATCAATATTAAATTTTTTTAACTTCTCGAGAATGGGCTCTATATTTGCTACTCTAAACGCAAAGTGGTTAATTCTTTTGCTGTCTGGTTTTTGCTCTAAATCTGTCTCATGTAAGCAAAGCATTGAATTAGAGTTTCTCAAAATCCCCCAGGACTTATCTGCCCCGATCTCGACTAGGTCAAAATCAAAAATACTTTTATAGAAATGAGCAGAGTCTTTAAAACTTTTAACTGAAATATTAATGTGATCTATTGAAATTTTATTTTTCATATATTCTCCTTGTCATTTAAGGGTATATATTGTGAGGTCATAAATAACCTAAAATGATAATATATAATCAAAAGGATAATTTATGATTTCTGAGGTATCAAAAGCCCTAGCTAGTAATCTGATTTATTTACGGAAAAAAAGAAATATCACACAGCAGGGCTTAGCTAAGATAAGTAGTATCCCAAGGCCAACGATTGCTAATATAGAAAATGGTTCTGCAAATCCTTCATTAAAAACGCTTTTAAAACTGAGCCATGCAATACAAACAAGTATAGAGGAGCTGCTTACATTAAAAAAAATTGATGTTTTATACACTCCAGAAAAAGAAGTGAGCACAAGAGAATTTAAAGCAGGCTCTATAAAGGTGAGTAATTTATTGCAACAAAATGAAAAGTCACTAGGTTTTGAAAAAATTGAAATAAAAAGAGGAAGTATTAAAAAAGGTATTCCACATCTACCAGGCACAAAAGAGGTTTTTTATTGTGTTGAAGGAAATTTCAGTATTGTGATTGAAGGTATAGAGTTTAAATTAAAAAAAGGTGATGTGTTGTCTTTTGCTGGAGATCAAAAGCACTCTTATTTAAATAATGGATCTAAGAGTGCTGTTGGTATTTCATTGGTTGTGTTTATTTAAGCAACTGAGAGTTAACAGTAATAGGATATTTCTTTTTTACTTTAGCAAAGTAATTATTTAGAATATCAATTCTTTTTTCGTTAAAAACTCTAATTTTAATACGTGCTTTATCAGCACTTTTATAAGATCTCTTTCCAGTAAGTTTGATAATATGAAATCCATATACTGATCTTATAGGTTTACTTATTTGCCCCATCTTTAACGACTTTGCTGTGTTGTAATACCTTGGATGTACAGTAGCTATTGAGTGATAACCAATGTCTCCACCAAGTTTATTATTGAGCTCATCTTCGGAATAGATCCTTGTATAAGTTTCCCATTTTTTCTTTTTAGTCATTACGTTTTTATAAATTTTATTCACACGTGATTGAGCCTCAGCAATTTGTTTTTCACTAGCTCCTATAGGATATCGTACTAATATGTGACTTGTTCTTAGTTCTGGATTTTGAGCATAGAACTTCTTCATATCACCTTCGGTGACTTTAATTCCTTCAACTTGTTTTGCTAAACTAACTTCAAGTAAACCTTTATAAAGTTCTTGTTCTAAGGCTTTTTTTACCATTGGATGTTGTTTTAGTTTTCTTTTTTCAGCTTCTTTTAAGCCAATTTTAAATCTAATAAGGTCTTCTAAGTATTGTTTTTTTGTTGGGATAACAGCAGGGTTAGTTTTTATGATGTCATCATACATTTTATTAAATTCTTTAACAGAAATGGTTTCTTTGCCAATTTTTGCAAGAACTTGAGCGTTTGCACTTGAAATAAAAAATAAAGATATCAAAACTAAAAATAGAGTGTTTGTCATACTTTTAAGCCTCCTTAATAGACTACAGAATCAATAGATATCTATATTATATTAATTTTTTAGAAGCTCTGTAGCTTTAATGGAATTACTAGACATAGCGTCTTCCAAACTTGATAAAAGACCAGGGTCCTTAGCATCATCAGTTTTCTTAAGAGCTGGGATACCAGGTCCAAAGTAGTACACAACTTTAGAAAAAGGCTTAGGAATTTTGGTTTTGTCCCAAGTTTTTTTAATAGTCCACGCACTAGAGACAGAAGTGGAAGCGCAAAAAATAGGGCAAGTAAATATTTTAGACATTTCTGTTACGCCAGGTTTTGCTTTGTAGCGCGGTCCTTGAGGACCATCTGCTGCAATAGCAGCCCAGTATTGCCCGGTTCTCATAATTCTTATAAAGCCTTTTAAAGCTTTAACAGAGTTTTTATTAGCCGACCCCCTTGCACCAGTTGATCCAAAATAGGAGATCACCTGATACATAAATTGTCCATCTTTACTATCTGAGTTCATGGTAAGTACGTCGCGCACTCTAGTAACATGAAGGTTACATATAGCATCTTCATGCCAACCCACAATAAGTATTGGAGTTTTTCTTTCTTTGGCATTTTCTATGTACTCTTTAAATTCAGGAGCATAAATTATTTTTTTTCTCCAAGTCATAGAATAAAGTCTATAAAGATTTGCCACCAACCAAATAAGTAGAGGGTTAATTTTTTTTGCTGGTGGTGCAGATCTAGCCATTGTTTTTCTTTCAACTTTTAGAGTACAGACTTAAATTTTTCTGTAAGCTTTGGCATAACTTCAAAGAGATCGCCGACAATACCATATGTAGATTTTTTAAAGATGGGTGCATCAGGATCATTGTTAATTGCCACAATAACTTTGCTTCCGCTCATGCCAGCTAAATGTTGAATCGCTCCAGAAATGCCACAGGCTATATATAGAGAGGGAGCAACAGTTTTTCCTGTTTGCCCAACTTGCATACTGTGAGGAACCCAGCCATCATCTGTTATTGCTCTAGAGGCACCTGTTGTAGCGCCAAGAACGTTTGCAAGATCTTCAACTAATTTAAAATTAGCAGCTTCTTTTAAACCTCTTCCACCTGAAACAATAATGTTTGCTTCAGTTAAATCAGCTTTATCAGATGTGCTTTCTGAAACACCAGTAGCTTTAACACTTGCCTCACTATTTGAAAGCTCTTTCTCACTAATGTTTGTAGAAACACTTTTTTCTTCACCAGAAGGAAGTTGATTAGGCCTCATTAAAACAAATTTAGTATTTTCATTCATAAACTCAACTGCACATGAACACTTGCCAGCATAAAGAGGCTTTCTTGGTGTTAGCTTATCACCTTCTAAATTAAGCTCAGTACAATCATTAACGTAGTTACCGGTAGAAATGATAGAAGCTCTAGAGAAAAGATCTGTAGCTAAGACAGAAGAAGATCCAAGAACAAGGTTTGCACTTGAGCTACTTATCTCCTCAGATAAAGATTTGGCCCAATTAAGAGGAGAGTAAGAAGTGTCCCCTTTAAAGACAGTCAGATTTTCTACTCCGTAAGTTTCACACTGAGTTTTAATATCATCATTAAAGTCTCCTAAAATAACTGATTGAGTAGTAATATTATTATCTGCACACCACTTAACAAGTTCAAAAGAAGATTTTTTAATTTTACCATTATTAGTTTCTAAAAAAATTAACGCTTTCATAATTCTTAAATCCCCTTTCTTTTAAAGAACTTTTGCTTCGTTTTTGAGTAAATCAACGAGTTGATCAACTTGTGCATCGACATCGCCTTCAAGCATTTTTGTTGCTGGTTTTTCAGCTGGAAGTTTATAATCTGTAAACCTCATGCCAGAATCACTTGGCGAAACGCCTAGATCAGCAAGCGTGTGAACTGTAACAGGTTTTTTCTTAGCTTTCATAATTCCTGGCAAGCTTGGATACCTTGGATTATTTAAACCTTTAGTAGCACCAAGAACACATGGGCCAGTAATTTCAAAAGATTCTTTTGCTCCACCTTCAATTTCTCTTTCAACTTTAAATGTAGAATCTGCAGCTTCAATTTTTGTAACGTTGGTGCAGTGAGGGAAGCTAAGAGTACCGGCAAGCTGTTGAACCATTGCTGCTGAGTTATCATCAATTGCAGTTTTACCTGTAAGAACAAGGCCCGGGTTTCCTGTTTTATTTATGGCTTCAGCTAATGCTTTGGCAGTAGTTCTTGTGTCCATTGCCTCTTCAGAGTCGATAACAACACCTTCATCGGCTCCCATTGCTAGGGCAATTCTTAAAGAGTCTTGTACTCTTTTTTGTGGGCCTAGAGTTACAGCATAAACTTTTTCAGCGCCTAAAGAGGTTTTAAGTTTTAAAGCCTCTTCAATAGCGAACTCATCATAAGGGTTTACAACCCACTTTATTGAATCTGTTTTAATACCGGATTTGTCATCTTTGATCTGAATTTTAGTTTCAGTATCAGGAACTTGCTTCACACAGACAAAAATATTCATCTTAACTCTCCCTTATTATGCGCCAATGTTCGTTGTTGTGTAATGATTTAGGCTGAAATCCTAAAAAGTTCAAGGAGTTCAGGGGATGAGACTAAGGGGCTGTTTTCTTAAGTTAAGATTTTTTTTAAGAAGTGCTTTCATTTGGAACTGCGCATTTTATATAGGTTTTAAAGGTAGTATTTGAGGATGGCTTTCATATGGAGAGAAAACTAGAAAAAAAGCATTTTAAATTGCACAAATTAAAGTAATATACAGAGTATAAAAATTTGATATTTTTAGGAGATTAAAGACATGAGTTCTTTAGGTAGTTATTTAGGTTCAACAATTGGTAAAAAACAACTTGTTGGTGTTGCAGGTCTTGGCTTGTCACTCTTTGTTTTAGCTCATATGACGGGCAACTTGCTTATTTTTGTAGGCCCTGAAGCGTATAATAAGTATGGACATGCTCTGACAAGTAACCCACTTATTTATATTGCTGAAGCTGGCTTAATAGGCATATTTCTTATGCACGTTATCTTGGCACTTTTTCTTACTAAGAAAAATAATGATGCTAAAGGGTCTAGGTATGCTGCAAGAGGTGAAAAAACAAAGGCAAGTTACGCTTCAAAGTCTATGAGGGCTCAAGGTGTAATTATTTTTGCATTTATAGCTCTTCATCTAAATACATTTAAATTTGGGAAAATTATTAATGTTGAATACGATGGTGTGGTTATGAGAGATCTTTTTACACTCATGTTAGAGGTTTTTGCTCAACCTCTTTATGTTTTTGGTTACGTATTTGTACTTGTTCTGTTGTGGACACATTTAGGGCACGGCTTTTCATCAAGCCTTCAAACTTTAGGTTTAAATGGTGAGAAAATAGATCCTGTGGTTACAAAGATAGGCCATGCTTATGCTGCAATAGTTAGCTTAGGTTTTATAGCTCAACCTTTGTTTGTTTATTTCGTTTACTAGTTTTTTTGATTTTTTTAAGAGGAGATAGAAGTGGCTATCAATTTAGATTCAAATATTCCTTCAGGTGATATTGCAGATAAGTGGGACAACCATAAGTTTTCAGTAAAACTTGTTAACCCTGCTAACAAAAGAAAATTTAAAGTCATTGTTGTTGGAACTGGTTTAGCAGGAGCATCAGCTGCTTCGACTTTATCTGAGCTTGGTTATGATGTTCATACTTTTTGTATACATGACTCACCAAGAAGAGCTCACTCAATAGCAGCTCAAGGTGGAATTAATGCGGCGAAAAATTATCAAAACGATGGTGATTCTGTTTATAGACTTTTTTATGACACTGTTAAAGGTGGAGATTTTAGAGCAAGAGAAGCTAATGTTTATAGGTTAGCTCAAGTTTCTGAAAACATTATTGATCAGGCTGTTGCTCAAGGTGTTCCTTTTGCAAGAGACTATGGTGGTTTACTTATAAATCGTTCATTCGGTGGTGCGCAGGTTTCAAGAACCTTTTATGCTAGAGGACAAACGGGGCAGCAGCTTTTACTCGGTGCTTACTCAGGAATGATGAAACAGGTAAGTCGTGGAGCTGTAAAATTATTTGCTCGTCGTGAAATGCTAGACTTAGTTACTATAAATGGAGTTGCTAGAGGAATAACAGTTAGAAATTTAATGACTGGAGAGATTGAGAGTCATTCAGCTGATGCAGTTTTACTTTGCACGGGTGGTTATGGAAATGTTTTCTATCTTTCAACGAATGCAAAAAACTCAAATGCTACAGCAGCTTGGAGAGCACATAAAAAAGGAGCGGCTTTTGCGAATGCTTGTTATACGCAAATTCACCCAACGTGTATTCCAGTATCAGGGGATTACCAATCAAAGTTAACTCTTATGTCAGAGTCTTTAAGAAATGATGGAAGAGTTTGGGTGCCTAAAAAAGAAGGTGATGAAAGAAAGCCAAAGGATATTCCTGATGCAGAAAGAGATTACTACTTAGAAAGAGTTTATCCAAGTTTTGGTAACCTTGCCCCACGTGATGTCGCTTCAAGGCAAGCAAAGTATAGAGTGGATGAGAAAAAAGGTGTTGGTAAAACCAAGAAAGCTGTTTATTTAGATTTTAGAGATGCTATCAATCGTTTAGGTAAGCAAGCAATCAGTGAAAGGTATGGAAACCTTTTTCAAATGTATGAGAAAATTACAGGTGAGAACCCATATGAAACACCAATGAGAATTTACCCTGCTACTCATTATACGATGGGAGGCCTTTGGGTAGATTATAATCTTCAAAGTACGATTCCAGGGTTACATGTTTTAGGAGAGGCAAACTTCTCTGATCATGGAGCCAACAGATTAGGAGCTTCTGCTCTTATGCAAGGTTTAGCAGATGGTTACTTTGTTATTCCGGCTACATTAGGAAACTATTTAGCATCTACTGTATTAGAAAAAGTGGATGAGAATCACGATGCTTTTAAAGCTTCTAAAGAAGAAGTAAAACAAAAATTAAATAAGCTGATGTCTATTAATGGAAGCAGAACAGTTGATGATTTTCATAGAAGCTTAGGTCATATTATTTGGGAGCAAGTGGGGATGGCAAGAAGCAAGGAAGGTCTGACTCAGGCTATTTCTGATATCTCTGCCTTAAGAGAAGAGTACTGGCAAAACGTTAAAATCCCTGGAGAGGCTAACTACAAAAACTCTGAGATAGAGAAAGCAACACGTGTTGCTGACTTCCTAGAGCTTGGACAACTTATGGCTCAAGATGCTCTTGATAGAGAAGAAAGTTGCGGTGGACACTTTAGGGTAGAACACCAAACTGAAGATGGAGAAGCAAAGCGAGATGATGCAAACTTCTCTCATGCTTCTGCATATGAGTATAAAGAAGAGGGTGGCAAAATAGATTGGAACCTTCATAAAGAAGAACTTAAGTTTGAAAATGTTAAACTTGCTACAAGAAGCTATAAATAAATAAACAGAGGAAAGATTAAAATGAATTTAACTTTAAAAATCTGGAGACAAGAAGGCCCAAATGCTAAGGGTAAGTTTGAAACTTATGAGGCAAAAGATATCTCTGAAGATATGTCCTTTTTAGAAATGCTTGATGTTGTTAACCAACAACTTATAACTAGTGATAAACACCCTGTAGAATTTGATCATGATTGCCGTGAAGGAATTTGTGGTGCTTGCTCAATGGTGATTAATGGTGATGCGCACGGACCTCAAAAGGGAACGACTACGTGTCAGTTACATATGCGCTCTTTTAAAGATGGAGACACTGTATATATTGAACCATGGAGAGCAAAGTCTTTTCCAATTAAAAGAGATTTAGTAGTAGACCGCTCGGCTTTTGATAGAATCATTGAAGCTGGTGGTTTTATTTCTTCGGCAACTGGTAATGCGCAGGATGCTAATGCTATCCCTGTTGGAAAAGATATTTCTGATGAGGCTTTCTTATCAGCAGCGTGTATTGGTTGTGGAGCGTGTGTTGCTTCTTGTAAGAACGCATCAGCCTCTCTTTTTGTTGCAGCAAAGGTTTCTCACCTTAATATGCTTCCACAAGGAGAAGTTGAGGCTAAGCAAAGAGTTCAAAACATGGTAGCTCAGATGGATAAAGAAGGCTTTGGTGCATGTACGAATACAGGATCATGTTCAGCAGCTTGTCCAAAAGAAATTAAACTAGATAATATTGCTAGGATGAATAAAGATTTTTTAAAGTCAAAAATTTAAGATTTAAATCTATTTTTTATTAAAAGCAGCTGAGTTAATGGATTCATCAGTTGCTTTTTTTTGTTTTTGAGCAATGTGGACTGCTCTTTGTACTTTCCTTACAGGAGCCATGTCTTTTTTAGTTAATTTATAATCTAACCTTGGATCAGGCAAAACATAGCTTATGCCAACATGCTTAGAAGCTTCTAAAGCTTCATCATATTGTTTTTTTGTAAGTATCTTTTTGTTTAAAAGATTTTTTGCCTCAAAATCTTTAACTGAATAAGGAGATTTGCTGGCAGGAAGCCGTTTTTTAATTTTCACTTTAGGTTTAGTTTTTACTATTTCTTTATTTGATTTAGATTTTTCAAAAGCATGGCTTTTATTCTTCATTAAAAAGGGAAGACTAAAAAAGAAAGAGCTCATGACAACTAAAGTAAGAATTTGCTTGTTTTCACTATCCATATATTAACAGATCGGTTTTTTACTTCTTGAAAAAGAGAAGAGGTGTTTCAAAAAAGATCATTTTAAGAGAAAAATATGAAAAACAGCTCTTTCCCTTTAAAAAAGCAACAGTTTGAAAACTCAAAAGAGAAGAACATAAAGGGAGAAGTCTTTGGAGTTCAAGAATTCTTAAACCGATTATTTTAAATGCTTAAAAAAAAGTGAGGATTAATGAACACAAAGGTCTAGATTTAGTTTTTATCTAATATAAGAAAACAATATATGGGGATTTATTCCCAGTGGTCCACAGACTTTTCCACATGAAAGTAAAATAAAATAAAATAGAGCCTGTAAAATGGGCGATTATTTGAGGAAAGAGCGGATTTCCTTGTTTAAAGCATCTGGAAGATCTAGTTGAGTGCAGTGACTTCCTTCTACATATTGTATGAGCTTAGAATTCTCAATATTTTTGTTCATTGTTTCAGCTTGCTCAAGAGGTATAAGGCCATCCCTTTTTCCGTGAACGATAAGAGTTTTAGTAACTGTGTCTTTAAAGTACTGACTCCCATCGAATTTAAGAAGTGAGGTAAAATGATCGCAGAAGACAGGGACTTTAATTGATCCTACGCCTTTAGAGTAAATCTCTATATCTTTAAAAGACGCTCTTTCAAGATTAAAGCCACCTGTAACACCAGCAATATATTGTGCAAAACGGTTATCAATCCCGTTCCTCCACAGCCATGCAGATAGATCAGGTGCCGCTTCAGCAAAAGCCTTTAAATAATCTAGAGCCAATATAAGAGTTTCACTGCTGGCTACGTCATTAAAAGGGTTAGAGTAAAAGCCATTTATGAGTATAAGACTATCGACATAATCACTAAAAAGAGAGCCTATTCTAAGTGAAATAGGAACACCAAAACTATGCCCCCAGAAACTTGCTGATTTATGACCTAGAAATTTAGAGAGTTCTACGGCATCAGAAGCTAGAGTATCAATACTAGGGCTTAATTCTCCAGAGCTACTTTTGTGATGTCCTCTAATATCATATAAAATAACTTGATGATCTTTTGAGAAGTCTTCAACTTGAAAGTGCCAGTGGTTAAAAAGGCAGGCTAAGCCATATGTGAGAACAAGAGCTGGACCAGACTCACCATGAACTTCGTAATAAAGTTTGGCGTTATCTTTAGTATTAAAGTAACCACTTTCTTTTAAGGTCAAATCAAGTTCTTCCTTTTTGTGAGCTTAACAACACTCATTCTACATTATGCTTAGAGTTTATGTATCGGACTAAAAATCAGTGATATCAAATACTTTTAGAAACTGGGGCTAAAGTTTTTTTAAACCTCTGCCTTTAAGTCTAGCTTAAAAGTTGTATTGGCAATCTCAATGGTATCACCTGTTTCAATAAGCCCCTTATTTTCTATTGTTACACCATTAACTTTTATAACTTCCTGACTAAGGTTTTTAAGAAAAATGGCGTTTTGGTTACTTGATTTACTAAGTTCAAAAAGATCTAAGTCTTTTTCTATGTCATCATCTAAAATAGAATAAGACCCTGGTTTAGTGCTAATCACAATCGGGCTCCAGAACAGCTCCCATGTTACTTTATTGAGTAAGCCTCGAACAAAAGTTATTTTAAGGGGTTTATCAAAGGCATCAATTGTAATTTGTTCACTATTATCATCCACAAAAGTTAAGTCTTTTAGCAGTGTTTTGGTGCTAAGTTTTGAATCTGTTGTCTTTGAGCTTTGTACTTCAATTTCTTTAACTAATAAGACTGTATTACCAAGCTTTATTTGAGCTCCTGGGACTAAAAAGGCCTCTTTAACTCTTTCTCCGCCTGTGACGATTCCATTTGTTGAAGACATATCTTTTACAAAAAAATGACCAGTTTTATTTGTTTTAATAATAGCGTGAGTTGAGCTTATTTGAGGGTCAGGAATAATGATATCTCCCTTGCTTCTTCCAATAACAAGCCCGTCTTTTATGGGGACCTCTCTTTTTAAGTCGCCATCTGGATTTATAATGAATTTCAACATCTTAGCCCCTCTTGGATAATTATACTGAATCTATGAATATATGCACTTAAAAGCCTGATTTTTAGCCCATTAGGCTTGTATCCTCCTCTAAAGCTTGCTATCTATTTCGCTACTTGTTGCAGGAAAAAGCTGCAGCCGTTAGACCAAAAGGAGAATTAATTATGGCAGTTTCTTATGAGAAAGTTGCAATCAAACGCCCTTACGAGGCAGTTATCATCATGTCGCCAGACGCTTCTGATGAACAACAAAAAAGTCTTTTTACAAAGAACAAAGAGATCATTGAAGGACTTGGTGGTTCTGTAGTTTCTGTTGAAACTTGGGGAAAAAGAACTCTAGCAAACCCAATTGAAAAAACTAAATTAGGTCTTTATTTTCATTCTTACTTTGAAGCTCAGCCATCTGCTGTATTAGAACTTGAAAGAACAATGAGAATTAATGAGAAAGTTCTTCGTTTTTTACACACTAAATTAGGTGAAGAAGGTTCTGCTGCTCCTTATGTTGAAAAGTATAAAGAAGTTTTAGCTGAGTCCGTTAAAAGACAACAAGAAGCAGAAGCTAAGTTAGCTAAGAAAAAAGCTGCAAGAAGTAGTTCTCCGCGTGGACCAAGAAAATTTGATGGTGGCGGAAGAGATGGAAACAGAGACGGCGGAAGCAGAGATAGAGGTTAGTCATGAAAGTTATTTTACAAAAAGATGTTAAAGATTTAGGTAAAATTGGTGAACTTGTTCAAGTTAAATCTGGCTATGCAAGAAACTTTCTTTTTCCAAGAAAACTTGCAACAGAGGCTACTGAGAAAAGAGTTAAAGAATTTACTCACTTAAAAAGAGTTGCTGAAATTAAAGCTGCAAAAGCTGTTGAAGGAAGAAAAGAAGTCATTACTTCTCTTGAAGGTAAAACAGTTTCTTTTAAAGTTCAGGCTTCTGAAGATGAAAAACTTTTTGGCTCAATAGGCCAGCTTGATATTGCGCGTGAGCTTGAAAAGCAAGGTTTCTCTATTGATAAAAGAGACGTTGTATTAGAAGAGCCTATTAAAGTTTTAGGTCAGCATAAAGCTATGGTTAGTTTTGGTGATGATTTAAAAGCTGAGATCATGGTTTCTGTAGAAAGAGAAGACGCTTAAAACTATTACTTAGTGTCTTTTGTTATTTTAGGAATAAAAGTTTAATTTTAAATACTATCTAGCGCTGAACTTGCAGCGCTTAAGTCTTCAATATATTCACCTAGTGCTACTCTTAAGTCTTCTATGTTAAGGTTCTTAGGTTCTAATTTTGCTTTTTTAATAATATTGATGAGAAGTTGTGTGGACTCTCTTTCAGGAAGTCCTGTGAGGCTTACAATCTCTGCTATGAGTTCGTATCCAGATGATTTTTTTTGATCATGTTCTCTCATACCTAAATCAAAGCTTGCTACTTACGTTAGGTCAAATGTGAGCTTAATAAATCTGGACTAAGCTACTTTTTTGTAAAAAAAGTCTTAGGCCTGTGGAGCCCAGTTCTTTTTCTGTGGTGGTGGTTGATCTAGGTCTTCATAGGCAGAGTCTGGCGGTGTAGGTCCTAGCGCGCCTGCTGAGTTATTTAAGAATCTACCTGTATTTGGATCCCAAACCAGAGGAACATTGCCTACAGGGCCGTTTCTCTGCTTACCAACGATAACCTCAGCAGCCCCAGTTGGGTTCTCTTTTTCATAATAATCTTCTCTATAGATCATCATGATCACATCGGCATCTTGCTCAATTGATCCTGATTCACGAAGATCAGAAAGCATTGGTCTTCTATCTGACCTTCCTTCAACACCACGGTTAAGCTGTGCAAGAGCTAGAACAGGAATATTTAATTCTTTAGCAAGAGCTTTAAGTGATTTTGAAATTTCAGAAACCTCTCTTTCTCTAGATTCAAATTTTTGTCTCATACTCATAAGCTGTAAGTAATCAATCATAATAAGGTCTAAACCTTCTTTAGATTTTAACTTTCTTGCTTTTGAACGAATCTCTAGGGGGCTTATTCCAGATGTGTCATCAATAAAAAGTTTAGCTTCTGAAATAGTTGCTGCGGTATTAATAATGGCTGGCCAAGTTTTTTCAGTTAATCGACCTGTTCTGATATCAGAAAGATTTACACCTGACTCAATACCTAAAATTCTCATCATCATAAGTTCTTTAGGCATCTCAACAGAGAAGTAAGCTACAGACTTTTTTTCTTTTAAAGCAGCATGACATGCAATATTTAAACTCAGTGCTGTTTTACCCATTGATGGACGGGCGGCAAGGATAGAGAGTTCCCCACCGTGTAAACCTGCAAGCATTTCATCAAGCTCTACAAAACCTGTTGGAACACCAGTTACAGTTTCCTGTGAAGCGTAGAGTTGTTCTAGTTTTTGAAGACTTAGTTTTACAAGTTCAGAAGATGAAGCAAGGTTATTTTCTTTGCTGTTCATCCCAGAGAGTTTAAAAATTTCTGACTCAGCTTTTTCAAAATAAAGTTCTACATCTTCGAAGTTTTCAGCAAAACCTGTATCAGCTAATTCCATATTAGTGCTGATCATCATTCGAACTAATGATTTTTCTCTAACAATTTTTGCATACTCTCTTATGTGAGTAACAGATGGAGTTTGATCAATAATTTCTGTTAAATAAGGAAGTCCACCAACAGAAGCAAGTTCTCCAGAAGTTTTAAGGAGATTTGAAACAACAACTAAATCTGTTGCTTGTCCTTTTTTAGAAAGGTCTTTTAAAGCTGAATATATTTTTTTATGTGCTGGCTTATAGAAATCTTCAGGTTCTACCTGATCAGCCACTTCATCCCACGATTCAGGAGCTAGCATGAGCCCGCCTAGTACGGCTTGCTCTGCTTCATTATTATGCGGCGGGATTCTTTCCATCTAAACTTCTTAGCAGTTTTTCTGACAAGAAAGAACCCTAAAAGCCACTAAATATAAGAAAAATTAGTTAAGTCTAAGTCTTCTAGGCTTGATATTGTAGTTATCAATCTTTTTCTTAAGAGTGTTTCTGTTTATGCCAAGCATCTGAGCAGTTCTAACTTGGTTGCCGTTATATGCTTTAAGAGAAAGCTCAATAAGTGGCTTTTCAACTTGTTCCATAACTAGGCTGTATAAACCGTTAAGCTCAACTCTTGTTTCTTTTTGTTGTCTAAAAAGAATTTCTAACTTGCTCTTAACTAGCTCTTCTAAACTGATTTGAGTCAGGTTAGCTACAAGCATGTCGCTTGAATTAGTTTGTGGTTGAGTAGGTTGTCCTGTGAATGTTGTTTCGTTTGTTGTTTGCACGTTTATACCTCATACGCCTTTCTTGGTTTCTGGCCAAATTATTTTATGGAGCTGTAACTGCATCCGAATGTCCTTTCCAGATTCGAGAATCTTTTGGGCAAGCCATTCAGGTGAAATTAGCTCATAACATGGACTAAATAGAATTTCGGCAGATGGGAACATGTGCTGTTTTGCGGCAAAATTAAGCGACCACTCAAAATCTGCTTCCGAACAGATCACAAATTTGTATTCTGTTGTTCCATCTCCGATAAATTGTAAGTTTTTCTCATCAAATTTTCCTGGCTCTCCAGAATCTGGAGTTTTTACATCGATTATTTTCTTAATCTTTTCAGGTATTTGAGAGCAGTCTATGTCACCAGATGTTTCAATTGAGCATTTATACTCGTTTTTAAGCAAAAGGCTAAAAAGTTCACTGATGTTTTTTTGCAACAAGGGCTCGCCGCCAGTTATGCAAACTCGCTTACAATTATATTTCGAAATTTTTTTTAATATTTCTTCAGCAGAAAGTCTTTTGCCTTCATAATAGGCATATTGAGTATCACAATATGTGCATCTTAAATGGCAACCAGATGTTCTAATGAAGATAGTTGGGAGTCCAAAAGTACTTGATTCTCCCTGTATACTATAAAAGATTTCATTAATTTTAATCATTACATCACCCATATCCTATGCTGGTCTTAGGTCAAGTGCATGTGGCTTTGAATGAAAATAAGAGAAAAGATTTTGGATAAAACACATGAATTATTAAGGGTTTAGAGTGAATTTCAGACCAGTTTATATTGTAATTAAAGAGAATATTATTAAAATAAAGAGTGTCTAAAAAAAACCAAAAACAAGTAACAAGCAGTAGTGCTGAAGATGAATCAAAGTTAGTCCGCTTTTTAAAGCGTGTTTCAGAATCCATTGGATCTAATTCAGATTTCCAAGCGCTTTTTTTTATAGGTTTAAGCGCTGTCATTGGTCTTTCTCTTTTTTCTTATAACCCAGAAGACCCTTCTTTTTCTTCAAAGACTTTTAATTGGCAAAACTCAGCAACAAATATTTGTGGTTACTTAGGATCTTTTTTAGCAGATGCTTTATACCAACTTTTTGGTCTTTGTAGTTGGGCGTTTGTTCTGTTTTTCTTTTGGATGTTTTGGTCAGCTCTTCAAGAGAAAATGCTACCTAAAGTTGAAAAAATTCTTTTTTATTTTGTTGGAGTGCTGACTCTTTGCTTAAGCTTTGGTTTTGCAAAAGATCTCTATATTTATGATGGTCTTATCTTCTCTGGCGGTGCTGTAGGTAAGAATGTTTTTAACTTTCTTATGCCTTTTATTAGTGTAGGTGGAATTTTTATTTTTATTGCAATTTCAGGTTTGATTACTTTCCTAGTTTTTGTGGAAAAGTCTTTATCAGAAATAGTAGAGGGCTTTAGTGCGTTTTCATTTTTTAGAAAGAATAAAGACTTAAGAGAGGCAGCAGAAGATGAGGTTGTAGAGGTTGAGCACCAATTTAAAATTGATAGATCAAAACCACTTAGTATAAATGAGGGCTTTGAAGAAGACAGTGAAGATGATGGCGAGGAGCTAAGAATGATTTCTGTTCCTCAAATCAAAAGACCGGCCCCTATTATTGAAACTAAAATGCCAAAGGTGCAAAGAAATTCAGAAGACGATGACTGGGAACTTCCCGGTCTTGAACTCTTAGGAGAGGTTCCAGAAACTTTTATATCTGAGCTTAAAGATGAAGAAATAAAAAATAAAGCTAAGCTTTTAGTAGCAAAGCTTGAGCAGTTTAATGTTAAAGGTAGTGTTACGGGGATTAAAACAGGACCAGCTGTAACGCTTTTTGAGTTTAAACCAAATGTTAACGTTAAGATTTCTAAAATTACAGAGCTTGCTGATGACTTATCTTTAGCGCTTGCGTGTGAGTCTGTAAGAATTATTGCGCCTATTCCAGGAAGAGATGTTGTTGGAATAGAAACCTCTAACACTTCAAGAGGGACTGTTTATTTAAGAGAAATTTTATCAACAGAAGATTTTTGGGATGAAGAGGAATTTAAAATCCCTATCGGCTTAGGTAAGCAAGCCGACGGTGTTCCAATGGTTGTTGATTTAAGGAAAATGCCTCACCTTTTAGTTGCAGGATCGACGGGCTCAGGTAAATCAGTTTTTGTTGTCTCAACTATTATTAGTTTATTAATGAGGTACAGCCCTGATGAACTTCGTTTAGTTATGGTGGATCCAAAGCAAGTTGATTTAGCCGCTTTTGAAGACCTTCCTCATCTTATTCTCCCAATTATAAAAGAACCTAAAAAAGCTATCTCCTCACTTCGTTGGGCTATTAGAGAAATGGATAAGCGTTATAGGTCAATGGCACATTTTGGCGCAAGAAATTTAGAAGGCTATAATGATATAGTTAATGAATTAAGTGAAGAAGAGTATGAGCAATGTGTAGAGCAAAATGAGATCTTTGAAGAAAGAAAAGCTGTAAATAAATCTTACTACTATGAGCACCTTCCTTATATTGTTATTATAGTAGAAGAATTCGGTGATCTTATGGCTGTTGATAAGTCTAACGTTGAGCATGCAGTGGTGAGACTAGCGCAAATGGCTAGAGCTTGTGGCATACACCTTATCCTTGCGATGCAATCTCCAAGACGTGATGTTGTAACTGGTTTAATAAAGACAAATATTCCTGGAAGAATAAGTTTTAAAGTGGCTAGTAAAACAGACTCAAGAATTATTTTAGATGAGGGTGGTGGTGAGAGACTACTTGCTAGAGGTGATATGCTTTTCTTATCACCTGGTGTTTCAAAGCCAATTAGAGCCTTAGGTTCTTGGGTTCCAGAAGATGTGATTGAAGAAGTTGTAAACTTTTGGACTGAACAGGGAGATCCAGAATTTCTAGTTGAAGATTTAGATGAGAGCTCAGAAGGTGGCTCTGGTGGTTCAAGTGGTGGTTTTGGAGAAATGGAAGAAGAATTTGATGATAGATATGATGAGATTTTAGAGTTTGTAGCCACTCAAAAAACAGTTAGTGCTTCTCTTATTCAAAGAAGGTTTAGGCTGGGCTACCCAAGAGCTGCTAGAATAGTAGAGGTTATGGAAACTCAAGGTGTTGTTGGCCCGGCTCAGGGGAGTAAACCTAGAAAGGTGCTTGTAAAATCTTTTGATGAACCTTCTGTTTAAGTATGATATCGGTTGTTTTTTAGTTTGGAGACATTAGAAAATGAGCAAAATATTTACTTTTATATGCTTAATAAGCTTTATAGCTGGTTGTGGGATTAAAGGCGCTCCAGTTCCACCTCAAACTCCATTTTATATTGGAGATGGAAATAAGAGAATAAAAAATTCTTCTGTTGAGGTTAACAAACAAAATAAAGTACAAAATAAAAAAAACTATAAAAAGGATCCAAGATGAAGTTTGAAGGTATTTACACAGCAATAGTAACTCCTTTTGATAAAGATTTAAATATTTGCTTTGATTCTCTTGAAAGACTTATTAAGCATCAAATTGATGGTGGTGTTAAAGGATTTGTTGTTAATGGAACAACAGGTGAAAGCCCAACTTTAACTGCATCAGAAGTGAGAAATGTTTATAAGTTTATAAAGGAGAAAACACCCAAAGACTTTCCTCTTATTCTAGGTGTTGGGACGAACTCTACAAAAAAAACTATGGACAACATTCTCTTTTTTGAAGACTTAGAGCCTACAGCGTATTTAGTAGTAACACCTTATTACAACAAGCCTCCTCAAAGAGGTCTTGTGAATCATTTTACTAAGGTTTCAAAAGCTACAACAAGACCTGTTATTCTTTATGATGTGCCAGGTAGAACGATTACAAAAATTGATACTGTAACTACTAAAAAACTATCTGAAGTTGAAAATATTGTAGCTATTAAAGATGCCACTGGAGACATGGATGTGATTAAAGAACATCAGTCATTTGGCTTAGAAAATTTTTCTTATCTTTCTGGAGATGATGGAACAACTTGTGAGTATGTGAACTTAGGTGGAAATGGTGTGATCTCAGTTTTATCTCATATTATTCCAAAGGAGTTTGATCTTTGCATCAAAGGTGAAGAGGATTTTTCAAAGTGGTCTAAGCTTTGTGATCTTTTATTTGTTGAAGCAAATCCAATACCTGTTAAATGGGCTCTTTATAAAATGGGGATTATAAACACTCCTCACCTAAGAGCTCCACTTTGTGATATGGATCAAACAAAAGCTCAAGACTTAGAAACTGAGATGAAAAACTTAGGACTATTAAAATGAGAGTTTTAATTTCTGGCTCAACTGGTAGAATGGGGCAAGCATTAAAGAATGTTATTGCTGAAGAGAATCCCTATATTTTTGTTCATGGTTTTACCACTTCACCAAAACTTGAAAATGAAGTAGATGATCTTTTAAAAATTAAAGCATCAGATATAGATGTAGTGATTGATTTTTCTTTGCCTGAGTCTTTTCCAAAAATCTTTAACTGGTGTAAAGAAAATAAAAAACCGTTAGTAAGTGGAACAACTGGTTTTAACCTTGCTGAGTTTAAAGAAAGCGGGGACTTCTTTCCTTTTATGCACTCAGGTAACTACAGTATGGGAGTAGCCGTTTTAAAAGAAAGCTTATCAAATCTTTCTGTATTTAAAAATGCCAAGATATGGATAGAAGATGTTCACCATATACATAAGCTTGATGCTCCAAGTGGAACAGCTTTAATGTTAAAAGATGCGATTAAAAGTGAAAGCGAAATAGAAGTTCAGTCTATAAGAGGTGGGTCTGTTTTTGGTGTTCATAAAGTTAATGTTGTTACTGAAAGTGAATGGCTAACGTTTACTCATCAAGCTTTAAACAGAGAGGTTTTTGCTAGAGGTGCTTTAGCTGCAGCTGATTGGTTAAGAAAACGGAGTAGTGGATTTTATCAAATAGGAGATTTCTTAAAATCATGAAGGAAGTATGGGTGGCATCTGTTTTTAGTGATGCTTCAGACTTAAGATCATTAAACTCTTTTTTCTTTAAGAGTAAGGCTTTAGTAGATTATAAAGTTTCTCCTATATATGGGTTTAATAAAAAAAACGTTATTGCTTTTTGTGCAAAAACTGAAGCCTCCTTTAAAGACTTGATAAATATGATGAAGCAATTTGAAGAAAGCCGTGTAACTACAGCTGAGATTTTTCTTCTTAATTATGAAGGTGTTGAGCAAAGGTCTGAAGAGGCTTCAAGCCCTTACCCTCGCTGGACGATCAAGCCAGAGCTTCTTTTTCCGTCTGCCATGATAGATTCAACCTGGGTTCACCCTATTTTTAAACAATCTTTAAGTGAACTCACCGCCGAATTTGGTGAGTGGGAAGGTGGATCATATAAAGGTGAATTTAGAGGTTATTTAGATATATCATGAGAGTATAAAAACTTTAGTATTAGTGCTAAAGAAATTACTCGTTTTATTCTTCTCTGCAATGAGGTCCAGTATGGTATAATATAGATAAACGCACGATTGAAGTGAAAGGGCTTTCATCATCTTCACAGATTGGAAGTGCTATGCAGTCGCCAGATGATGGCAGGCCGAGTAAATAATCATCAGTGTAGCAAGTGATATAGCGGGCATCTAATCTTTTTTCTATACGAGGGAACTCTTCAAAGTGTTTATCTAGTGAAATGACTTTATCAAGATGACCTTTTGAAGCATTCCACTGATCACCAGTTATAAATAGTGTGTCTTCTTCTGCTCCAGCTAGAAGAGAAAATAGTAACATAAAACTTATGAATAATAGATTTTTCATTTTTTACTCCTTTTTACCTTAAACTGCATGAGTCGAGCCAAATGTAGTTTGGATATGTTTGACTACAGTGCTAAAAAATAAGGCGACTGTATTTTAATTAACCAAAAATTCAAAAATGAAACATATGTTTAGCTAGGCTCTACAAAAAATGAGTGAGCTCTTTCTGCTAGCAGAGTTACAAGCGCTACACTTGATAGATTTGCATAATCTCTAAAAGGATTATACTTGTTATTTTACTCAATAATATAATTAAGGAGAGAGACTTAGATGAAGTTTTTTATAGATTCTGCTGATATAGAAGAAATTAAACATGCTGCAAAAATGGGCTGGGTTGATGGTGTAACAACAAACCCTAGTTTGGTTGCTAAATCTGGAAAGGACTTTAAGACTCTTATTACTGAAATTTGTGAGTTTATCTCAGGTCCTGTATCTGCTGAAGTTTTAGCTACAGATTATGAGGGTATGGTAAAAGAAGGCGATCAGCTTTCAACCATTGCTCCAAACGTAGTGATTAAGCTTCCCCTTACTGAAGATGGCTTAAGAGCTACTAAATACTTTTTTGATCAAGGTGTTCAAACAAATGTCACCCTATGCTTTTCTCCTCTTCAGGCTTTAATGGCAGCTAAGGCTGGTGCAACTATGGTATCTCCTTTTGTGGGTAGGCTTGATGATGTTGGAACTGCTGGAATGGGTATGGTGAGTGAAATAAGGCAAATTTTTGATAACTATGGTTATGAAACAGAGATTTTAGCTGCGAGCTTAAGGCATCCAATGCATGTTTTAGATGCTGCACTTATTGGAGCTGATATTGGAACACTGCCATTTAAGACCTTAGCCCAGCTTGTTAAACATCCACTTACAGATAGAGGCCTTGAACAGTTTATTAAAGATGGGCAAAATCTTAAGGTATGAGATATCTAGTTTTTTTAATATGGGTAGTCAGTTTAAGCTCTTGTGCTTCTATGGGAACAAGGCAGCTTGCAAATCTTGACTATCCACTTTTGACTATCCGAAAAGGAATAAAAAAGGCTTTACCAGTAGAGTTTCAGTATATTTCTAAGGATGGCAGAGAATATAGAAGTCTTCCATTTGTGAGGGACGGAAAAAAACTAAAAGAGGCTAGAAATGAGAATGAGCGCGGCGTTGGTCTAATTGAGATTAGAGGTACGAAAAGACCTTATTCAGTTGATGTGACGGTACTTATTGAAGAAGCACAGACTCCAAACTCTGTTCAAAAAAACTTTCAAGTTACAGGTTATGATGAAGTGGTTGCGAGTATCATTTTGGCTAGGCTAAAGGCTTACCTTTATAAGTCTAAGACTAAGGGTAACGTGATTGACGACTTCAAAGTATTTTAATTAGAATAGTCATGTGGGTGGATACTCTAATTATTTCATAGCTTTATTAAGCAGTCTTATTTTTTTTAGTTCTGTTTCAACTTCTGATCGTTCAAAGTTGTCGTTAAAAAAAACTGTTATTAAAGCAGATAGAGGTTCTCCTGCATTTGCTGCTATTGAAGATTTATTTAGTTTAGATGATTTAACAAGAAGCTCTATTTCTGGTGCTAAAAAAATAGAAAAAATAAACTTACATAAAGCAAGACCAATGCAGCTAAAAGGTGCAACGATTTCTTTAAACGAAAATATAGATAAATCTAGTTTTGTTAAGGTTGCCCTTCTCGGTGAGAGAATTGGTGTAAAGCACTTTACAAAAAAGTTTATTAAACCGGATTTAAAAGTTACAAAGCTCTCTAATTTTAAGCAGACCTGGGGATCTGATTTAAAAGTAGTGGGTGATAAAACTAAAAATTTAGCTATAAACCAGCCAGATCAAAGATCACTAGCTTCTGCTTCACTAACTAAAGATTTTGAGGAAGAAGAGACTAAAAGTAAAACTTCACTTGGTAGTGATGAAGAAACTGTTAAAGGAGTACAACAGCTAGTTGCTGCCGCGGCTCCACCTGTAACTGATCAACCTAGTATAAAAGTACCTGCGTTCTCTCGAAAAGGCCTTTCTTCAAAGACTTTAAGAAAAAGAAAAATGATTAGAGGTCAGCTTGTATTAAAAGATGGTGCAATTGCTTCAGGCAGTGACTTTATCTTTTATATAGAAAGACTTTTTGATGGAGTCGTTTTTGAAACTGGTGTTGTTGATACAGAGTCTGGGATTTTTGAAATTGAAGTAGAGTCTGCAAGAGGACTGATTATTTCAGAGCTTAGAAACACTAAGGGTGATGTATTAGCATATGGAGAATTAAACCTTTCAAAAGAAAAAAACTTAGATGAAATCAAATTAGAGCTCTACCCTTCAGGTGAAGATTTTTCTGGAAGAACTTTGTCTTATGATGAGTCTTTTGAAGACTATGAAAAGCCTGTAAGAAACGCTTCTCAATCACTAATAGGAGTTGAAGGAGAGTTAGACTCAGATCAAGAAGGTTATTTTAATGAGCAGGTGTTTAAACAAGGTTCAACTTTTGTAGCGACTTCCCACGCTGATGATTTTTGGTCGACACTTTCTATTGGAGCAAACGGTAAGCCGCTTTATCCAAGACTTTACTCAAAAGAGCACATTAAAGCTTTATCACAGTTAGCAGATCCTTTTGGTGAAGAAATAGAAATAACAAGTCTTATAACAGGAAGAGTGACTCAAGCGGGGCTTAATCAAACAGGCATCACTTTAAAAGTTTTTGGAGCTGATTATCAAAGACCTGTTTATTTTCAAAATAAAATTCCAAACCCTAAGTTAGAAACAACTTCTCAAGATGGAAGATTTGCCTTTATCAATTTATTTGATGGAGATTATTTAGTTCAAGCTTTTAGAGGTGAGAGACTTTTATCTCAAAGATGGTTTAAAGTTAAAAAGAACCATGTCTCTTTTGGACAAATAAACCTTGGTCAAAAACAAAAGCTCCAGATCTTAGTAAAAGATTTCCCTGAGAAAATGGCAACACCAGATCAAATAGAAGTAGCTGAATACGGAGTGGATCTTTTTAAGGTTACAGATAATCAGACAGCTGATCCAATAAGCTTAGACCTTCAGACAAACCCTGAACTTACTGTTCTTCAAACAGCTTCTAGTGAAAACCATATAAGCCAAATTGTTTTAGTGCCTTCAAAATCCATTGATAAAGTGATTTATAAGATAAATAAAAATTGGCTTGAGTCTTTCTTAGCTTATAAGAAATCAAATGCAAATCGCTCAATGGCTATGATTGTTGGTCTTTATAATAATTCAACTCCTAAAAAAGTTATTCTAGAAGCTTCAACGATTAAAACAAAAGACACTAGAGTGTATTATTTTGATAAATTTGGAGACAGTGTTGATGAGCCGCTATCTGGTGGTGGGTATGTAATTACTGATGTACCAGGCGACTTAAACACACTTATATTATCTGATAAATCAAACTCTGAGTTTACATCAAAACTTGTTTTTTCAGATAATAAGGCCATATCAATTATTTCAAACTAAATCTTTACCAAACAATATCGACTGATGGCAGGTTGACACCCATCTCGTTAGGGTCATCTCCAATGGTATTTCTATTACCCTGACCAAGTTGGCCAAAGAAGTTGTCACCCCAGCATTTTAATTCATTATTTGTTTGCACAATACAAACATGCGGTCCTTTTGAGTCAAAATCTTTAACTATACCTGAGTTTAAGTCTATAGGAGTAAGGTTGGAGCCCATTTCATTGGGGCCATCTCCAATACTACTGATTGAGCCAATACCTAGTTGAGCTCCCCCTCCCCAGCAAACAAATTCACCATTAGTTCTCACTGCACAGTTAGGACCCCCTGTAGTTATGGTAGAATATATTTTACTGACTGGACCATCTAAATCGATGAAAGCTAAGTTATTACCCATGTCGCTGCTACTTCCACCTCTTGAAGTAGTGTCTCCATAGCCAAGGTTTCCACCAAAGTTTGCGCCCCAGCACTTTATCCCACCGTTTGCAAAACGAGCACACGATGATCGGTAATTTGTAGTAACTTCCACGGGATAACTCACTGTACCTAAATCAACAGGGAGAAGGTTATCTCCAGAGGTTGCCACTGTTGAGCCAAGATTTCCTGTACCTCCAGAGCCAAGATTCCCTCCGAAATCAAAACCCCAGCACTTTACTTCGTAATTATCTAAAAGAGCGCATAAGTGGCTATTGCCACGGTTAAAGTCTAAAATTTTTCTGTTGTTGCCAAGTGAAGCTCTTGTGGCTCCTGTAGGATTAAAAGTGGGGTTGGGGCCACCACTAATAATTAACGATGATTCATATCCAAATTGGCCGCCCCAGCAGTAGAGTTCATGGTCAGTTGCAAGTGCACAAGTTGAGCGCCTTCCAGGTTGAATTTTAATTGCACTTAAGCCACCTGGTAAAGTGTGTTGATCTAAGTTGTCTCCCATTGAGTTCGGTCGATTACCTGTTTCATCATTTATATTGCTAAAATTTGGAGTAACATCATTAGTCCCCCAGCATATAAAGTTACCATTATTAAGTGTGGCACAGTAATTGGCTTGATAACCAGATCCTATATGGCCTGAAAACAAGTCTACTGCAGTAGTTCCTGTTGGCAATTGAATAGATTGTAGAGAGGCCCCCATTTCTCCAGCTTGATCACCAATTATAAACCTTGACACAATGTCACCAATTCCGGCATCAAACCCCATAAAGCCCCAGCACTTTAGATCTCCGTTATCTAGAACTGCGCATGTGCTTTCACCCCTTGTGCTGCCACTCTCGGAGCCAAAAGCACCAAACGTATGGCTAAGCGATGTTGCAAATCTACCTGTTCCAAGATTTACTGGTGACAGGCTATCTCCCATTTCTCCAGGTTCATCTCCAATTTGATCTGTGCTTTCAATGCCTAAAGTGCCGTACTTATTTCCTCCAAATGAAACTAGAGTATCATCATCACGAAGAACAAGAGTAGAGTGGCGAAGGACGCTAACTTTTTTCGCTGTTCTTCCTGCTCCTAAGTTTACATAATTTAAAGTATTACCCATAGTGTTTGGATCAATTCCTACTCGAAATTGATTTCCATACCCTAATTTCCCATATAAATTTTCTCCCCAACACTTAAGTTTATCATCATCAAGTATGGCGCATACGTGGTCATAACCAGCTGAAACTTCTTTTACTGTATGAGCAATTTCTGGTGTTACAACATTGCTGTCGTGATCATATGTTCCAAGATCTACAGGTGATAAGTTATCTCCCATTTCTCCAGGCCCATCTCCTAAATGTGTGCCTGTTTCACTTCCATTTAAGCTAGAGAGCCCCCAACATTTTAACTCAGAGGTGTCCAAAATAGCGCAGGACCCACTTATTTTTTGAGCTGTTCTTCCTGTTCCTAAATCAACATAAGGGAGGTTGTCTCCCATCTCTCCGGAATTATCACCCCTATGATTTGTATCTCCAAGTCCTAATTGACCAAAGTTATTCTGCCCCCAGCACTTAACTTGATCGGTATCTAAAATAGCACATGGAAATGAGAGCTCTTTTACAGTATGTGGAGTCACACCAAGACCATCATGAGTTCCAAAATCAACATAAGAAAGATTGTCGCCCATTTCTAAATTTGCATCTCCAACTCTTACTAATTGCCCAATTGGTGCTGTTCCGGTTTGTCCAGCATAATTAATGCCCCAGCATTTAAGCCTGTCATCGTCTAATAAAGCACAAAATGTTAAACTTGTTCCAACAATATCCTTAGCAGTATGTGGTGTTACTCCAAGACCATCATGTGTTCCTAAATCTATATAGGGAAGATTATCTCCTAAGCCATTACCATCGTTTCCGTAATTAATACCATTATTACCTGTATAAAATGAACTTCCCCAGCACTTTACTTCACTGTTGTCTAATAGCGCACAAGAAGCGCCGGAAGCTCCAACAACTTTTAAAGCTGTTCTTCCTGTTCCTAAATCTATTCTTGGTAGAGAATCGCCCATTTCTCCAATTTGATCACCGTAATGTCCGCCATCGTAGCCGATGTAAGCGTTCATACCCCAACATTTTATTTGGCCTGCAGTACTTAGTGCGCAGGTTGTACTTCCCGCGGTTTTAACTTTGGCTGTTAATTCACCAACTTCATTATCAATTATAACTCCTGTGGCTGCAGCTCCAGAATCATCTAAATTAACACGATTTCTTGCGCCAATTGAAATATACTCTTGATCTAAATCTCTTAAACTGTCATCCGTAGTTGTAACTAAAAAACTTTCTGAAACATCATTCGGTAAAAAAGTTACTGTTCCGTTCTGTTCAGGTAAGTCCTCACCATTCTTAGCACTTACATCTATTGTATGCCAATCAAATGTAACAGTCCTACTTGGGCACGGCTCATTTAAAGTCGCTGTAAATGTTAAATCATTACCCTCTGTTTGTGTATCTCCTGCTAATGATAACGTTGGTAAATCATCATCTTCAATACTTACAACATTACTCGGTGCACTTCCAATATTAGTCCCTGCTGAAATTTGTATACCAACCGTCTCATCAAACTCACACACATCTACATCTTCACTGCTTGCTATTGAAAACACGACATCATTGTCGCCTGGATTAAATGT